>JAUIEP010000014.1 GCA_030428835.1 Gammaproteobacteria bacterium
CCCGCAGTTCGTGCGCGCCGCGGCCCGGCGCCACGGCGACGACCCCGCAGTCACCTTCATGGGCGAGACCCTGCCCGACGATGCGATAACATTCCGCGAACTGGAGCGGCAGTCAGCGCGACTGGCTCGCGGCCTCATCGCGCGCGGGGTGGGGAAGGGCTCGCGTATCGGCTTCATTTACAGCAACGGTCCGATGTTCGCCGTGCTGTTCGCCGCCGTGGCGCGCGCCGGCGCGGTGGCCATTCCCATCAGTACCTTCATCAAGGCGGGGGAACTGGTGCGCGTGTTGCGCCAGTCGGATATCACCGGGCTCATCCTGCAGCGCTCGCTGCTCGGCGCGGATCTCGTCGACAGGTTGTGCGACGCGCTGCCCGGACTGCGCGGTTGCACTGACCCCGAGCTGCGCCTGGACGACGCGCCTTTCCTGCGCTGGGTCGTCTCCAGCGGAGAGAACCTGCCGCCGGCGCTGCGCACTCTCGACTGGCTGGATGCCGGCGCGGACAGTGTCAGCGAGGCATTGCTCGCCGCCGTCGAGTCCGAAATTCACGCGACCGACCAGCTCGTGGAGATCTACACCTCCGGTTCGATGGCGCTGCCCAAGGGCGTCAAGCACAACCACGGGCCGGTCATGGCGCGCACGCACTACGTCCGCGGGATGGTTTCCAGCATCCAGCACGGTGCGCAGATTCCCGCGGCACTGCCCATGTTCTGGATCGGCGGGCTGCTCATGTACCTGCTCGCCAACTGGGAGGCGGGCGCGGTCACCGTGTGCATGGAGCGCACGCTGAGCGACAGCCGCATGTCCATGGGCAGCGTCCTGGCGGAGGATGACCTGGCCAGCATGCCCGAGATGCCGACCAAGTGGGCGCTCGGTATGACGGAAACGATCGGTCCGTACTCCTATGGCGACGTCCTGCGCGTGCCCGGCTACCCGCTGTGCCCGCCGCTGGACCATATCGCCGACGGCTTCGAGGTGCGGGTCGTGGACGAGGCGGGCAAGCCGGTCGCCGACGGCGAGCGGGGCGAGATTCAGGTGCGCGGCTATGCGCTGACACCGGCGCTGCACAAGATCGAGCGCGCCGCGCACTTCACCCCGGACGGCTTCTTCCGCACCGGCGACATGGGTGTGCGCGACGGCGCGCGCATTCACTTTGTCGGGCGCGACGGCGACATGATCAAGACCGCGGGCAGCAACGTGTCGCCCGCCGAGGTGGAACTGGAGATGCAGCAGCTCGACGGCGTGCACTCGGCCTACGTGCTGGGCCTGCCGGACGCCGAGCGCGGCCAGCTGCTGGTGGCGGCGGTGGTGCCGCGGGAGGGCGGCGCGCCGGATGCCGAGGCGCTGCGCGCGGCGCTGAAGGCGCGCCTGTCCAGTTACAAGGTGCCGCGGGAATACGTGTTCCTGGCGCGCGAGGAGATCCCGCTGCTGCACAGCAACAAGGTCGCGCGGCGCGAGCTGCAAAAACTGATCGCCGCCCGGCTCGGCAGGGACTGACAGCCGGCCGCGCACCGGGTCGCGCGCCCCGGTACATCGACCAATCTGGAAAGTTGTCAGGCATTCAATTATTCTTTTGCCTGACCTCGCGCCCTGCAATACATCCTTGCACTCGCCCGGCCGGCCACTGTGCCGGTTGCGATTGCGCAAAACGGGAATCGAGCTATGCCCGACAACACCGCAACCCAGGCCTCGGCCCAGCACAACATACCGCACGCGATGTCGGCGCCGCACCGGGTGCCGAAGGAGCGCTACTACGACCGCGAGTTCTTCGAACTGGAGAAGACGCGCCTGTGGCCGCGCACCTGGCAGATGGCGTGCCGCCTGCAGGAAATACCGAAGCCCAACGATTACGTGGAATACGAGATCTGCGACCAGTCCATACTGGTCGTACGGCAGGCCGATCACGGCATAAAGGCGTTCTTCAACGTCTGCCCGCACCGCGCGACACAACTGGCCATGGGTGCCGGCTCCTTTCCCGGCGGGCAGGTGACCTGCCCGTTCCACGGCTGGCGCTGGAACGCGAACGGCACCTCTTCTTTCATCTACGGCGCCGAGGGTTTCGCGCCCGAGTGCCTGCGCGACGAGGACATCGCGTTGCGCGAGTGCCGCGTGGAGGTGTGGGGCGACGCGGTATGGATCAACATGGACGCGAACGCGCGGCCGCTCGCGGAACAGCTGCAACCGGCGGCGGGCCGGCTGGAGGACGTGGCCATCGGCAACTGGCGCGTCAAGTGGTGGCAGGAGACCATCCTCAACGCCAACTGGAAGATGGCGCAGGAGGCCTTCATGGAGGGCTGGCACGTGATGCGCACGCACCCGCAGCTCACGCTGGGCGCGGGCGAGGCGTCGCCCGCCGGCTCGCTGCGCTACGACACCTATCCCAACGGTCACTGCAGTTTCGAGGGCGGCTCGCTGGACACCGATTTCCACAGCTTCGACGTCATGCTCGCCTCGTCGCAACTCCTCGCCGACGGCCTGGACGCGATGGCGATCGAGCGCGACATGCGCGTGCTGGAGAGCGTGCGCCACAAGATCGGCCCGGATGACACCATCCGCGCGGCGGTGGCCAGGGAGATGCGCGCCTACAACGAGGGCGCCGGTATCCCGATGCCCGCGGGCATCGAGCAGCAGTCGCTGTGGTGGAACGGCATGGTCTTCCTGTTCCCGAATATTTTTTACCTGCCCATGTACGGCAATTCGCTGGCGTATCGCATCCGGCCTTACAACGACGACCCCGAGTGGTGCCGCTTCGAGGTCTGGTCGCTGACCACCTGGCCCGAGAGCTACCCCGAGGAGCGCGCCGTTTTGCGCGGCCGTTTCGACAAGGACGACACGGACAACTGGCCGCTGATTCCCATCCAGGATTTCTCCAACATCGAACGCCAGCAGCGCGGCTTGCATGTGCAGGGCTACCAGGGTCATCGATTAGCGGTGGACTGGGAAGCGGGTATCGAGAACATGCACCGCGAACTCGACAAGCGCCTGGCGCGGGCCTGAGCGCAAAGGCGTCGCACGTGCCGGTCGTCACCGTCCTGCCGGAAAACCTGGCTGTCGAAGTAGAGCCCGGCGAGTCGCTGGCGCAGGCTGCCTGGCGCCAGGGTTACCACTGGCCCACGACCTGCTGGGGCGAGATGGAATGCACCGTGTGCGCCGCGACCGTGGTGGCGGGAGAGCATGCGGCGGAGCCCGCTACCGCGGAGGAGGAGGCGGCCATCGCGGGGCGCATGCCGCACTTCCTGCGCAAGCCGGGCACGCGACTGGCGTGCCGCCTGCGCGTGCTCGACGACGGTCTGGTGGTGGAGAAACCCGGTGTGCGGGCGCCGCAGTAATGAATGGTGTAACGCGCAGAGCGTGCGATGACTCGCAGGGTTGCAGGCTGCACGCACCGGTTGCGCGCGGAAACGCAGGCAGCGCCATCCGACGCTGCGTAGACAAGTGAAGGAATAGCATGAACCTGGTACTACCCGAAGACAGTCTGCTGGTGCGCGACATGTTCGCGCGCCTGTTCGCCGAGCAGGCCTCGAGCGAGCGCGTGCGCGCCGCCGAACCCCTCGGCTTCGACGCCGATTTGTGGCGCGAGTTGTTGCAGGTCGACGCGCCGTTCCTGCGCGTATCCCTGGATGCGGGCGGCGCCGGCATGGGCCTGTTCGACGCCTGCCTGATGATGGAAGAGGCGGGCCGGCGCCTGGCGCCGGCGCCGCTGGCGGAGAGCGTCGCGGCCCTGCGCCTGCTGGGCGAACTCGGCGGGGCGGTGGCGGAGCAGTGGCTCGACCGTGTGCGCGGCGGCGACGCGCTGCTCACCCTGGCGGTGACCGAGGCGACGGCCGGGTCTGCGCAGATGATCCCGGGCGCCGGCGTCGCCGCGGGCATCCTGCTGCTGGACGGCGAGGACGTGGTCATCGAGGAGCCGGCCGAGCCGCCGGAGACGCCCCACACGCTGGGCGGCGCGGCGCTTGGGTTGTACACGCCGGGTACCGGCGCCCGCCAGGTTGTCGCGAGCGGCGCCGCGGCGCAGGCGGCGTGGCGCGCCGCGGTGCAGGAGTGGCAACTGCTGACGGCGGCGGCGCTGGTTGGCCTGGCCCAGGAGGCGCTGGCGATGGGCGCGCGGTACGCGGCGGAGCGCGAGGCTTTCGGCCAACCTATCGGCAGTTACCAGGGCATCGCGCACCCGCTGGCGGACGACGTCATCGACGCCGACGGCGCGCGCGTACTGCTGTGGCAGACGCTGCGGGCGATCGCCGATGGCGCTGCGCAGGCGGCGCCGATGGTGCCGCAACTGTTCTGGTGGGCCAACCGCACCGCGACCAACGCCGTTGCCCACGCGCTGCACACGTTCGGCGGTTACGGCCTGACCGACGAGTACGACATCCAGCTCTACCACCGCCGCGCCAAGGCCTGGGGCCTCGTGGCGGGCGACCCGCACGCGCACCTGGCGTGCGCGGGCCGCCGGCGCCTGCTCGGCGAACACGCGGACCTGCCCGACCCGGGCGAGGTGCCCGTGGAGTTCGAACCGCCGCCGGGCGGCGAGGAACTGGCGCGGGAGACCCGCGCGCTGTTCGAGCAACTGCTGGACCCCGACAAACACCTCCTGCACGACCACTCCTTCGAGTCGCACGACTGGGACGTGCACCGGGCGCTGGGTGCGGCGCGACTGCTGTTCCCCGACTGGCCCGAGGAGTGGGGCGGGCGCGGCGCCGACGCGGATTCCGCGCGCGCGAGCAAGGCGGTGTGGCAGGACGTCGGTTACACGCCGCCCGCGGCGGGTGTGACCGGCATGATCGGCGCCGCGGTGATGGCGTTCGGTACGCAGGCGCTGAAGGAAGAGGTCCTCAAGCCGTTCGCGGCGGGAGAGGTGACGGCGGTCCTGGGCTACACGGAACCCTCCTGCGGCTCCGACGTGTTCGCCGCGCGGACCCGCGCGGTGCGCGACGGCGATGACTGGATCATCAACGGCCAGAAGATGTTTACCTCGGGGGCGAACCTCGCGGGCTATGTCTTCCTGGTCACGCGCACCGACCCGGACGCGCCGAAACACCGCGGCATCACCATGTTCCTCGTGCCGCTCGACGATCCCGGCGTGGAGATTCACCCGGTCTACACCTTCATGGACGAGCGCACCAACGCGACCTTCTACTCCGACGTGCGGGTGCCGGACAAGTACCGCATCGGCGAGGTCAACGGCGGCGTCCGCGTACTGGCGTCGGCGCTCAGCCAGGAGCAGAGCGGCGGCTACTACTACCGCAACATGCGCGAGATGGCGGAGGCGGTCGAGCAGTGGCTGCGCGAGCGCGACGGGCTGGACGATGACGGCGCCCTGGCGCGGCTGGCACAGGCGTACACCTACGCGGACATCGCGGAAGGGCTGGGGCACCGCTCGCTCGCGGCGCACCTTTCCGGTGAGGCGGACCTAGCCTACGGTCCGGCGGCCAAAATCTTCTGCAGCGAATCCTTCATCACCGTCGCCACGGACCTCATCGACCTCGCGGCCCCTGACTCGCTCGTGCGCGGCAAGGACGGCCTGGGCGTGGTCGAGATGGGCTACCGCCATTCCACGGCGACCACGATCTACGGCGGCACCAGCGAGGTGCTGCGCAGCATGGTTGCTGAGCGGCGGCTGGGCCTGCCGCGCAGCCGGGGCTGAGTCTGCACGCTTTATAGTTGAACTCGCGTCAATAATAAGCGGCTTCCCCGCGATCATTTGCCGTTCAATACGCCGGAATCGACAAATAATTGATTATTTGTCAATATTATGGAGAATTGTAGACAGGTGCGACACGCCCCGACCGGGCCGCCGCGAGTGGAGTGCAGGCAGACCGCATGAGACGCTGGAAAAACAGGCCGGAGGGCGCCAACTGGGGCGAGTTCGGCGACGCCGACGCCATCGGCCGCCTGAACCTCCTCACGCCCGAGAAGGTACTGCAGGGCGTGGCCGAGGTGCGCGAGGGCCGCAGCTTCTGCCTGTCGCTGCCGCTGGACTACCCGGGCGGCAGCGTCCTCAACCCGCGGCGCTTTCCCCCGGCGATCAGCTTCTCCATGCGCGGCGACGACCCCGCGATGTGTTACCCCATGGCGCGGGTGCAGCCCGGCCAGACCGACGTGGTCTGCGACGACCGCGTGCTGCTCTCCACGCAATACTCCACCCAGTGGGACAGCCTCGCGCACATGGGCGCGCTGTTCGACGCGGACGGCGACGGGCAGGACGAGATCGTGTTCTACAACGGCTACCGCGCGGGCGAGCACGTGCGCGCGCCGCGGGACTACCTGGACGGCGACCGCGACCTCGCGCCGCCCTACGGCGCGGGCCCGCTGGGCATCGACGCCGTCGCCACCACCTGTGTCCAGGGGCGCGGGGTGCTGGTGGACCTGCACGCGCATTTCGGCAACGAGCGGCGCGCGATCGGCTACGACGAGTGGATGCGCGTGCTGGACGCCGACGGCGTGGACGTGGAGGAGGGCGACATGCTGTGCATACGCACCGGCTTCGACCGGGTGTTGCTCGGGCACGGCAAGGCGCCGCCCGA
Organism: Gammaproteobacteria bacterium; assembly: GCA_030428835.1. Taxonomy (GTDB): domain Bacteria; phylum Pseudomonadota; class Gammaproteobacteria; order Pseudomonadales; family Halieaceae; genus Marimicrobium. The sequence goes on from JAUIEP010000014.1 coordinate 6,520, forward strand.
GGGCGTGCAGCACGCCGCCTGCACCGGCCTGGACGGCTCCGACGCCCGGCTGTTGCAGTGGATTACCGACGTGGGCGTGGCCGCGCTGGCCTCGGACAACGAGGCCGTGGAGTTCCTGCCCACGCCCAACCCGCCGGCGCGGCGCGGCGCGCACTTCCCGCTGCACGAGCACTGCCTGTTCAAGCTCGGCATCCCGCTCGGCGAGCTGTTCCTGTTGAGCGACCTCGCGGACTGGCTGCGCGAGAACGGGCGCTACCGTTTCCTGTTGACCGCGCCGCCCCTGCGCCTGCCGCAGGCGGTCGGTTCGCCGGTGACCGCCGTGGCCACGGTATAGGCGCGCCGGTGATACTTCCCACGGACAATGACCATGACGTTTGACCTGAACGCGCAGCTGCGCGAGGCCGCGCGCGACCCCGCCGCCCTGCGCTGTGCCGTGGCCGGCGCGCACATCGTGCCGCTGCTCATGAGCTATGTGCACCTCACAGGCGACCGTCGCTACCTCGAGCAGGTGCGCCCGTATATCCACGGTGGTTGGGACTACCAGCAGGATATTCCCGGCGCCCTGCAGGAGCAGATCCGCGCGGACCTGTGCGCCGCCATCGAACGCCTGGCGCAGTCCGGCACGGCTGAGCACCGCGAGCCCGCGCAGGCGGAACTCAAGGAGATGATCGACGTCGCCTGCGGCGCTGATGTGCCGGATATGTACCTGCCGATCTTCTACGAGGAGACCTGCTTCGGCGGTCGCGACTACCGCCGGATCGAGTGGCGCCGCGACGTGCCCGCCGCGCGGCGCGAGCAGTTCCAGGTGGTGATCGCCGGCGCCGGCTTCTCCGGGCTTGTCATGGGCCTGCGCCTGAAACAGGCCGGCATTCCCTTCGTCATCGTGGAGAAGAACGCGGCGCTCGGCGGCACCTGGTACGAGAACTCGTATCCCGGCATCGGCGTGGACACGCCCTGCCACTTTTATTCCTTTTCACTGCTGCCGAACCCGGACTGGCCCGACTTCTTCAGTAAAGGCCCCGAGATACTCGCCTACCTGAATCGCATCGCCGACGAGTTCGGGCTGCGCGAGCATATCCGCTTCAACGAGGAAATCCGCAGCGCGCACTACGACGAGGAGCACTGCGTCTGGCGCATCGCCACGCAGCGGCGCGACGGCAGCCGTGATGCGCTCGAGGCGAATGCGTTTGTCAGCGCCGTGGGCATCCTCAACCGTCCCTCCGTGCCGCCGCTGCCTGGCCTCGACAGTTTCGAGGGGCCCGCGTTCCACTCGGCGCGCTGGGATCACAGCGTCGATCTCACCGGCAAGCGCGTCGCGATGATCGGCACCGGCGCGTCCGGCATCCAGATCGGGCCGGCCATCGCCCCGCGCGTGGGCAGGCTGACCATCTTCCAGCGCTCCAAACACTGGATCATCCGCCACCCGATGTACCACGAGGGCGTGCCCGATGCGGTGAACTGGGCGAGCAAGCACATTCCCTACTACCTCGATTGGTTCCGCTTCGGCCTGTTCTGGGCGGCCTCCGACGGTTTTCACCACACCCTGAAGATGGACCCTAAGTGGGGCGATCCCGAGCATTCGCTCAACGCCGAGAACGCGCAGATGCGCAAGGACCTCATCGCCTACGCGACCGCCGAACTGGGCGAGCGCACCGACCTGCTCGAGAAGACCATCCCCGACTACCCGCCGTTCGGCAAGCGCATGCTGCGCGACAACGACTGGTACAAGATGCTGTGCAGGGACAACGTGGAGTTGTTCGCGGGCGATGTCGACCGCATCGAGGCGGACGGCGTGGTCGCCGGCGGCGAAAAATACCCCGCGGACGTCATCGTGCTGGCCACGGGCTTCGAGGCGCACCGCATGCTGGCCCCCATGGATATTCGCGGCAGGGATGGGCGGTCGCTGCGCGACGAGTGGGGCGAGGACGACCCGCGCGCGCACCTGGGGATCACCGTGCCGGGCTATCCCAACTTCTTCCTGCTGTACGGCCCCAACACGAACCTCGCCCACGGCGGCAGCGCGTTTTTCCACAGCGAGTGCCAGGTGCGCTACATTTGCGATGCGCTGCGCGAGATGCTCGAGCACGGCTGGGACGAACTGGAAGTCCGGCAGGAGCCGTTCGAGGCGTACAACGCCAAGGTGGATGCCGAGCACCGCAACATGGTCTGGTCGCACCCCGGCGTGACGAGCTGGTACAAGAACGCGGGCGGCAGGGTCGTGATGAATTCGCCCTGGCGGCTGGCGGTGTACCGCCAGTTCACGGCGGCTATCGACCTTGACGAATACCGTCACCGCTCGCTCGGTGGCGCCGGTGAAGACGCACGCGAGGAGCCGTTGGCCAATGAGCAGTAACATCCCCGGGGACATACTGGCGCGTGAGGAACAGCGTTGTCGCGCGTTGCTCGACGCCGACATCGACGCGCTGGGCGAATTGCTGTCCGACCGCCTGGTGTTCGCCCACGCCACTGCCAGGTACGAGGACAAGACGAGTCTGTTGCAAAAGATGGGTGAGGGCAACATCGTCTACAACACGCTCGAGGTCACGGAGCAGCGCGTCATCGAACTCGGCGACAGCGCGCTGCTGCTGTCGCGCCTCACCGCGGACGTGAGCGTCGGCGGCCAGCCGCGGCGGATCGACAACCGCACCCTGTCCGTGTGGACGCGCGAGGACGACTGCTGGCGCCTCGTCGCCTACCAGCCCACCGCGATTCCCGCCTAGCCACCCGCATGTACCTGGCGCTCGACAGCCACGAACAGGAAATCGCGAACGCCGCGGCCGCTTTCCTGCGCGCGGAGTTCCCGCTCGCGCGCCTGCACGCGCGCCGCGACGACGACGCACGGCTCGCGGAGTTCTCGACACTCGGCTGGTTCGGCCTCGCCGTGGCCGAGGAGCGCGGCGGCAGCGGCCTCGGTGTCATAGAGCAGATGTTGTTTTTCCTCGAGCTCGGCCGCGTGGCGGGCCCGTTCGGCGTGCTCCCGCAGGCGCTCGCGCTGCAAGTGGCGGCAGACGAGCCGGAACTGCTGCGCGCGTTGCTGGCGGGCGAGGAGAACGTGGCGCTGCTGGTGGAACGGGACGGCAGTGGCGCGCGCGGCCTCGGCGGGGACAACTGCCGCTACGCGCTGGAGCTGACGGCGGGTGAGTCAACGCTGTTCCGGCTCGCGCGCGAGCAGTGCGATGACGTGCCCTGCCTCGACCGCTCCGTGGTGATGTTCAAAACACCCGCGAGCGCGCTGCAGACTGTCGCGCGCGTCACCGGGGACGGCCTGTGGCTGCGCGCGCAGGTCTGCGTGTCCGCCATGCTGCTCGGTGCGGCGGCGAGCGCGCTGGACATGATCACCGGCTACGCGAAAGAGCGCGAGACCTTCGGTCGCCCCATCGGGGCCTACCAGGCGGTGCGTCACCCCTGCGCTGACATGGCGGTGCGGGTCGAGAGCGCCCGCTGCCAGCTCTACTACGCGGCGGCCGCGCTCGCGGCCGGCCACGACGACGCGGCCCTGCAGGTCGCCGCCGCGCGCCTGGTGGCCCAGCACGCCGCGCGCGCCAACACCGACGCCAACATCCAGCTGCACGGCGGCATCGGCGTGACCGACGAATTCAGCGCGCACCTGCTGTTGAAGCGCGCCAACCTGCTGTGGCGCCTGTTCGGCTCCGGTCGCGATCGTGCGCGAACGCTGTTGCAGGTCGACGACCTCGACGGGGCGGGGAGCTGACGCGTGGACCTGCACTACAGCGAACAGGAACTGCAGTTCCGCGCGCGTGCGCGGCAGTGGCTGCAGGACAATATTCCGCGCCAGCCGCGCCCGGTCGGGGGCGAGGCCATGGCGCAGTTCGACCGCGACTGGCAGCGGCGCCTGTTCGAACACGGCTGGGCCGGCATCAACTGGCCGGAGGAATACGGCGGGCTCGGCCTGTCGGCCATCCAGCAGGTTATCTGGTACGAGGAGTGCGCGCGCGCCGGCGCGCCGCACTTCATCAATACGACGTATGTCGCGCTGATGCACGCGGGTCCCACGATCATCGCCTGTGGCACGCCACAGCAGAAGCAGTTTCACCTGCCGCGCATCCTGTCGGGCGAGAGCCTGTGGTGCCAGGGCTTCTCGGAGCCCAACGCGGGTTCGGACCTCGCCTCGCTCAAGACCACGGGCGCGGTCGACGGCGACGACCTGGTGATCAACGGCACCAAGACCTGGACCACGGACGGCCAGCACGCCGACTTCCAGGAGTTGCTGGTGCGCACCACGCCGGGCTCGGAGCGCCACCGGGGACTGACCTGGGTGATCTGCGACATGCGCGCGCCGGGCATCACGGTGCAGCCGATCCGCACCATGCTCGGCGACGAGCACGTCAACACCACGTTCTACGACGATGTGCGAATACCGCTTGCGAATGTCGTGGGCGAGATCGGCGGTGGCTGGCGCACGGCCATGTCCACGCTCGGCTTCGAGCGCGGTACCGGTTTCATCGGCGAACAGCTCGCGTTGTACGAGCGCGTCAACCAGGCCATCAAGCTTGCCGGCAGGACGCGCCTGGAAGGCGGCGGCCTGGCGATCGACGACAGCGACTTCGCGGCACGCCTCGCGCTGATCAAGGCCGACACCCTGGCGATCCGCGCCATGACGCTCGCGCAGATCAGCGAACTGCGCGAGGGCGACAACCCGGGGCCGAAGGGTTCGATGATGAAACTCATGGTGACCGGCACCGCCAAGGCGCTCAGCCACCTCGTGGCGGACATGCTCGGCTGGGAGTTCCTGGAATACAACGACAACCGCAACGAGCACCCGCTGACCTACGACTACCTGTGGAGCTGGGTGTACACCATCGCTGGCGGCACCTCCGAGATACAGCGCGAGATTATCGCCGACCAGATGCTGGAGCTGCCCCGTGCGCGTTAGCGGCCTGAGACTTTTTCAACAGGCCACCAGGCTTTGGATGGAACAATTGCATTTCCTGGGCCGCCACGCGTGAACTGGACACTGCGCGAGGACTGCAGCGGCTTTCGCGTGCGCTGGTCGGAAGAACTCGCGACGCGCTGGCTGCGCGAGGGGCACTGGCAGCCGGGCACACTCGCCGACGTGGCCGGGCAACAGACCCGCGCGGACCCGGCGCGCACGTTACTGATCGAGGGCGACCGCCGCATTACACGCGGCGAGGTCCACGACGGCGCCCTGCGGCTGGCGGGCTACCTGCACGCGCGCGGGGCGCGGCCGGGTCAGGTGGTGGCGCTGCAGTTGCCGAACTGGTTTGAGACCGCCGTCATCGTGCTGGCCGCGCGCATGCTGGGCCTCGTCATCAACCCGATCCCGCCGATTTACCGCGAGGCCGAGCTGCGCTACATGCTCGCGGCGACCCGCGCCCGCTTCCTGTTCATTCCCGCGCAGTTCCGCAACTGTGATTACCGCGCGATGGTCGCGACGCTGCGTCCGGAACTGCCCGACCTCGAGGCGGTCGTCGTCCTGCGCGGCGAGGCGGGGCAGGATACGGCCTGGCCGCAGGTGGTGGCGGGCGAGCCGCTCGCGACGCTGCCCGAGGTCGATCCCGCCGCGGTGTTCATGGTGATGTTCACGTCGGGCACCACCGGTCGCGCCAAGGGCGTGCTGCAGACGCACTACACCTTCGGTTACAAGGCGCGGCAGATGATCGCGGCCTGGCACGTAGACGAGCGCGACGTGATCTTCATGCCGTCGCCGGTCACCCACATCACCGGCGCGATCTGGGCGTTCGATATTCCCTGGCTGTCGGGCGCGCCGGCAGTCCTGCTGGACGTCTGGGACGCCGACGACGGGATCGAGGCGATCCGGCGCCACGGCTGCACCATCAGCGGCGGCGCCACACCGTTCCTGCAGCAGCTCCTGGCCGCCAGCGCGGACCGGCGCGAGTCGCTCGCCTCCCTGAAGACATTTTTCTGCGGCGGCACCTCGGTGTCGCCGCAGCTCATCCGGGAAGTCTCGGGAGCCTTCCCGAACTGCCTGTTTTTCCGGGCCTACGGCTCCACCGAGGTGATGACGGTCACCCTGGGCATCTCCTCCCGCGAGGAGGCCGCGCTGGGCGCAGAGACCGACGGCGTGGTGCGTCCGCCGATCGAGGTGCGGCTGGTCGACGACGCGGGTCGTGTCATCAGCGAGGACGGCGTGGAGGGCGAGATACTGGCCCGCGGTCCCGAGCAGTTCGCCGGCTACCTCGACCCGCGCGACAACGAGGGCGCCTTCGACGACGAGGGTTTCTTCCGCATGGGCGACCTGGGTTGCTGGAGTCACGGCAACTACCTCGTGATCACCGGGCGCAAGAAGGACATTATTATTCGATCCGGCGAGAACATCAGCCCGAAGGAAGTCGAGGATGTCCTGCTGGCGCATCCTGCCGTGGCGGAGGTCGCCGTGGTCGCCATGCCGAGCGCGACCACGGGCGAGATGGGCTGCGCATTCGTCGCGCCGGCCGCGGGAGCCGCGTTTGACCTGGCGGAAATGCAGCGCTTCCTGACGCAGGCGGGGCTGGCGAAACAGAAGTTCCCGGAGTGGCTGGAGCTCGTCGACGACTTCCCGCGCGTGCCCTCGGGCAAGGTGCGCAAGGACCTGTTGCGCGAGCGGGCGCGCGACATCGCGTCGGCGCAATGTGCACGGACCGAAGCGGAGACAAGCGAGTGAGCAAGATCAGTATCGAGAACCGCCTGGCGATCCACGAACTCATTGCCGAGTATTCGCACCGGGTGGACAACTACCGTGGCGAGGACTGGGCTGAGTTGTTCGTGGAGGACGGCCGGCTGACCGGCGTGGACCCGCCCATGGAGGGGCGGCAGGCCTTCATCGACCAGTCCGCGCGCCTGCTCGGAGGCCCCACGGAATACCGCCACCTCATCACCAACGTCTACGTGTTGCCGGGCGCCACCGACGAGCGCGCCGGTGCAATGGCCTACGGCACCGTTGCCGACTGGGGTGTGTCGCCGCCGAAGATGGCGATATTCGTGGAGTACCGCTTCGACCTGGTGCGACGCGATGGCGAGTGGAAGATCGCCGAGATAGCGATACGCAGGCCCTACGAGTAGTCGCGCGAGGTCGACGCGGGCGAATTGCGTCGGTCGCGCCGGATAGGTAGGCTCACCAACTCCTTTTTTCAGTTGAGGTTAACGCAATGTCTGACACGGTACTGTACGAGGTGCGCGAGCACATCGCATTCATCACCCTGAACCGGCCCGACGTGCACAATGCACAGAACCCCGAGCTGCTCGCCGCGCTCGACGACTGCTGGACGCGCGCGGCGCAGGACGACGACGTCAAGGTGATCCTGCTGCAGGCCAACGGGCGCAACTTCTCCGCCGGGCACGACCTCGCCGTACCGGAGGACCGCAAGTCCGACCCCTTTTCCAACTTCGACTATAAGGAGCGCGGCGTCGCCGGACAGTACCTCTGGGAGCACGCGCACTACTTCGAGTACAGCCGCCGCTGGCGCAACAACCCGAAGCCATCGATCGCCGCCGTGCAGGGCGCCTGCATCGCGGCGGGCCTGATGCTGTGCTGGCCCTGCGACCTGATCGTCGCCGCCGACAACGCCTGGTTCAGCGACCCCACCCTGATGATGGGCATCGCGGGTGTCGAGTACCACGGCCACACCTGGGAACTGGGGCCGCGCAAGGCCAAGCAGATGCTGTTCACCTCGGACAGGCTCGGCGCGCAGGAAGCGCACAGCCTGGGCATGGTGAACGAGGTGGTGCCGCTCGACGAGCTGCAGGACTTCGCGCTGCAACTGGCGCAGAAGGTGGCGGAGAAGGACCTGTTCTCCCTGGTCATGGCCAAGCGCGTCGTCAACCAGACCACCGACATCATGGGCCAGCCGGCGGCGCTGCAGGCCGGCTTCGACCTGCACGAGATGGGGCACGCCCAGTGCCTCGCGCGTTCCGGCGGCAAGACCGCGGTCCTGACGCGCGACGTCGCGGAATTGCGCAAGAAGAACACACAGTCCTGATAACGACAGAACAAGGAACATACCCATGAATCACCTGGCCGACAGGGTCATCGCGATCACCGGTGCGGGCGGCGGCTTCGGCCGGCTCGTGGCGAGCAAGGCGGCCGCGCAGGGCGCGGCGGTGGTCGCGGCGGATATCGACGCGCAGGCGGCGGCGGACACCGTGGCCGCGATCGAGGAGGCGGGCGGTCGGGCCTGCGCGATCGGCGCCGACGTCACCGTGGCCTCCGACATGACGGCCGTGGTGCAGGCGGGCATCGGGCAGTTTGGCGGGATCGACGTGATGGTCAACAACGCGGGCACCATGCCGCTGGCGTACTACGCCGACCACGCCGCGGCCCTGGAGGCCTGGCACCGCTGCATCGACATCAATTTCAAGGGGGTATTGAACGGCATCGTCGCGGTGCACGACCACATGATCGAGCGCGGCCGGGGGCACATCGTCAACCTGTCCTCTATCTACGGCAACTACCCGGTGCCGGGCGGCGCCGTGTATGCGGCGACCAAGGCGGCGGTCAATGTGCTGTCGGAGGCGCTGCGCCAGGAGTCACAGGGCCGCATCAAGGTGACCACCATACGGCCCACCGGCGTGCCGACCACCGGCATCGGCGGCGCCGTGGTCAACTTCGAGGCGGGCGGCGGCATCATGGGCACCAACGTCGACGCGTTCGCCGAGCGCTTCACCGCGATTCTCGAGGGCACCGGCGAGGCGGGCTGGACCGACCCGGATTCCGTGGAATTCTTCGCGCTCGAACCCGGGCAGCTTGCGGACCAGATTATCTATGCCATCAACCAGCCCTGGGGCGTGTCGATCAGCGACCTGACCGTACGCGCCAGCGGCGATATGTACATGATCTGAGGCGGCCCGTGAGTAAACCTGAAAAACCTGGAAAAGGGCCGGAGGGCATCTTCAAGGAGTTCGGCCTCGTCATCGAGACGCGCGCGGATGACCTGTGGGGCGAGGCGCCGCTGTCGCGCGGCATGTACCTTGACGACTCGGGCGCGTTGCGCATGTCGATGCTGGTGACCTGGGCCGACATGATCTTCGGCGTCATCGCCATCAAGGCTATCGCGCCCAGCGTCCCGGTCACGCTGGAGATGGACATCCACCTGTTCCGGCCCGTGCGCGACATCGAGCAGATCGGCATGCGCGCACGCCTGTCGAAGGCGGGCAAGACGGTGCTCGTATTCGGTATCGATTTCTACGACGCAAACGGCGCGCACCTGGGCTTCGGCCACAGCATGTTCATGGCGCTGCCGGACCCGAACTTCTCGCTGCCGCCGGGCGACTGGGCGGTGCGCCGCTTCGCGCAGCGTCGTGGCGAACTGCTGGCGCAGCCGCTGGCGCAGCGCGTGGGCTGCGGGATCAGCGAACCCGGCCGCGCCGTGCTGCCAAAACAGCGCGACATCGGCAACACCACGGGTGCGATCAACGGCGGCATCCTGGCCGTGCCAATCGAAGATGCCGCGCTCAGTGCGGCGCCCCCCGGCGCCTCGCTGTCCTCGCTGCTGATCCGCTACCTGCGCCCCGTGCGCGAGGGGCCGGCCATCGCCGTCGCCGATGTCGAGGGCGACCTCGCCCGCGTCGAGGTATTCGACGGGGAGGGCGACGTGCTGTCGATCAGCGCCACGGCGCGACTGTTTCCGGCGGAACCCGCGTAGCCACTAACGAGCCTGCGGTACGCCGGATAAAAAAGGAGAGCGTTTGTATGGGTCATCGAGTCGTCCACTGGGGTACCGGCAACGTGGGTTACCACGCGCTGCGGGCCACACTGCGCAACCCGCACCTGGAACTGGTCGGCCTGCACGCGCACAGCGCGGGCAAGATCGGCAGGGACGCGGGCGAGATCGCCGGGCTGGAAATGCGCACCGGCGTGCTCGCCACCGACGACGTCGACGCGTTGCTGGCGCTGGCGCCCGACGCGGTGGTCTACACCGCGAACGGCGAACTGCGCCCGGATGCAGCCGTCGCCGATATGGCGCGCATCCTGCGCGCGGGCATCAACGTGGTCGGCGTCGCGCTCATCTACCTGATCTACCCGCCGCACGCCGACGCGGCCCTGCGCGAGCCGCTCGAGCGGGCCTGCCGCGAAGGCAACAGCACGCTGTTCATCAACGGCGTGGACCCGGGCTTCTCCGGCGACGTGCTGCCCCTGTCCGCCCTGCAGGTCGCCGACCAGGTGCAGGAGATCCGCGTGCAGGAAATCTGCGACTACGGCACGTACGAGGATCCCGATTTCACGGGCGTCGCCTTCGGTTTCGGCCAGCCGCCCGAGGCCGAGCCGATCATGGCCATGCCGGGCATGCTAGCCGGCGGCTGGGGCGGGATGCTCGAACTGGTGGCCAGGGCGATCGGGGTGGCGATCGAGGGCGTGGAGGAGGTCTTCGAACGGCACTACGCGCAGGAGGATTTCGAGTGCGCCATGATGCCGGTCGCGAAGGGCACCTGTTCGGCGGCGCACTTCGAAGTGCGCGGCATGGTCGGCGGCAGGCCCCTGATCATCGCGGAGCACGTCAATCGCCTGCGCAGTACCGAGGCCTCGCACTGGCCCTCGGCGCCCCAGGGGCGCTCCGGCGTGCACCGCGTCATCGTCACCGGTAACCCGTCCGTGCAGATGGAGTGCTTCGTCACGGGAGAAGACGGCGACCACAACACCGGCGGTGTGCAGGCGACCGCGCTGCGCGTCACGAACGCCATACCGGCGGTGGTCGCACACGCACCGGGCATGATCTCAACGCTGGACCTGCCGCTCACGCCCGCGCGCAATATCGCTGCGCTTTGACCGGTGCGCCGACGCCGTGACGTCCGGTCATGGTGTCACATAAGGTGCGATGGTCTTCTCGATCTCCACGCGGGCGGTGCTCGCGTCGAAGGTACTCCCGGTCAACGTGTCCGCCAGTCCGAACATCGCGAAGACCAGCGGCATGCCGTTGGCGATCTTCGCCACCTTGAATTGCTTGTTGTTGGCGGCATAGTCCCGCCATATCTCACGCACCACGGCCCAGAAGGGGCCGGTGCGCTGCCAGTAGTCGTCACCCGGCCGCCAATCGAAATCGACGATGCGTTCATAGCGCGCGAGGCCATTTTCGCGGGCCAGCACCTGCGTAATACTGCCGGTTTCGTCGAGGGCGGTCTTCAGGTTGTGTTCTTCCTGTACCCACCCGGTCGGCGTGATGGTGTGCCGGTTGGTGCCGATGAGTACCTCGTAGTCGTCGCGCACGCTGAACTCGCGCCGCGGCAGTGGGCGCCAGGTCTCGTTGCTGGTCCAACTGGAGAAGTTTGTGCTGTGCTCCCAGCTGCCCAAGGCGGCGTAGCGCGGTGAATCGTCCACCTGGTAGACAGACTGCAACCACTTGCCTCGCGACTCGCCGCGAGAAAGTGTCCGCCGCACCCATTCCCGGTGTCCGACAAAGACGTGCATGTCCCGGGACTGGTAGTGCCAGTCCTGTCGCCAGTGCTTGACCACCACCGGTTCCGCGGGCTCGCCGTCGGCATGGGACACACGCAGTACCATTATGTGTTGCAGGCTGATGAAGTTGGGCTCGTCAGCCACGACGTAGACGAATTCAGTGCCCCAGCTCTGGTAGGGCGGCCCGGGCCGGTAGCCCTCGTTGAAGCCCACGGTTTCGATGAAATCGAAACTCGCCCGGTAGGGCCCCGCCATCGCCAGGATAGCGCGGCGGTCACGCTCCTTGGCGGGAAGACCGGGCTCGCGCAGTGCCAGCCACGCCTGCCCGGCTGATTCATCGAGCTGCACTTTTTCACCTTGCGTTGATCCTCCACGGGGAGCCATCTCCCCATCCGGCAGGTAGGGCCAGGCGAAAGTGTATTGCCGGATGGCACCTTCTGTGGAGGTTGCATCCGCGCCTAGAGCGTTGCCGGACAGGCTGAGGGTGAGGAGGTAGTACACACCTGTGCGGCTTATGAATCGGTAAAAAGTGGACATAACGGTCCCGTGATCTAACGCGCTCCGCTCACATGAAGAGCAGGGCAGTGAGTGAAAAATACTATTTGCAAATGATTCTCATTAGCATTATAAACGAAAAAACCCTGTCATGCAGTCCTGACCCGTCCCGCGGAGAGACCCGATGTCGCAGCCCCATCCAGAACGCCCCCGAGCATCGGCGGTAAACCCGGTATCAATGGAACAACTGTCGCCGGGAGCTCGGTTGTTGGTCTGGAGTGTGCGCCAGTGGGTGGTCTCCGCTCATCTACGGCACTGTTACCCTCCAATCCGCAAGCCTATGCTACCGAGGCGCTCGCGCGGGCGGAGCGCGCGGCAGCCGCGCGGGGAATAGAGACCCAGACGCTCTGGGAGCTGCTGCTCAACGGCCAGGACATTCACGTCATCAAGGGCGAGGAAGCCAACCACAAAATTACCACGGCGCAGGACTGGGAAATCATGCAGAAAGTTACCTTTCCGCGCTGGCTGTCAGAAAACGCTCACTTGATAGAGGCACAAGACTATGCGCAAGAGCGCAGCCATTAGTACGCGCGACCAGAGGCTTTATTGGCAGGACGGAGACGACTCCGCGGAGTTTGTGTTTGTCGACTATTACGTGGAGTCGCCATTCGAGCTTGAAGCAGCGGCGGTGTTCATGGCGGAGGAGCAGTCCTTGCCGGTCGATATAGCAGATAAGCTGCCGGTCGGCGTGGCGACTGATGCCCGGATCGCCAAAATCGTCAGCATTGCCCCGTTGCCAACGGTGAGCGACAGGCTGCTGCCGACCTACTGGCTGGGCGAGTTCGGCGAGGATCAGCGGCGCTGTCTTGCAGGAGAGACGTTTAGTGCCGGCGAGATCACGCTCGCCTTCCCTGTGGCGGGGTTCGGCGCCAACCTGACTCACCTGTGGAGCGTCGTCTACGGCGAACTGCCGCGCCACGGCACCCTTAGCGCTTTCCGCATTCTGGATATTCGCTTCCCCGACGAGGTGTTGCGCCAGTTTCCCGGGCCTGCGTTTGGCGTAGAGGGACTGCGCGAGCGGCTGGGAGTGTTCGATCGCCCCATCTTCGCCCGCTCGACCCAGCCGCCCGTTGCACTTGGTACCGGCGCGATGGCGGAGATCGCGGCTCAGGTACTGCGCGGCGGCTTCGATTTCATCAAGGACGATGAACTGACCCTGAACGACCCGCTGTCACCCTTCGAAGCGCGTATACCGCACATGGTGAAGCGCCTTGCCGAGGTGAGCGAGGAGTGCAACGAGAGAAAACTGTTTTTCGCCAATATCATCGACAGCCCGCTGAAAAGTATCGAGCGGCTGGCCTTCGCTGAGGCCGCGGGTGTCGACGGTGTCGTCGTCGCGACCGGCATGCAGGGTATCGAGTTTATCCGCGAGGTCCGCGCGCGCTGCAGCGTCCCGATTCTGGCCCACAACGCCGGCATCGACATGCAGACCCGCCATCCGCGGTTTGGTGTGGACTACGCGCTCAGCATCAAACTGGACCGTCTGTGCGGCGGCGACCTGGCGATGCTGCCAGGCGCTGCGCTGACCGAAGGCGGAGACGACGCCGAGCTGCGCCGCTGCCTGGACGCCTGTCTCGGTGCGCTCGGCACGCACAAGCCGATACTGCCGATACTGGCAGGTGGTAAGACCTCAGCCGAACTGGGCGACTATTGCGACGCGCTGGGCACGACGGACTTCATGCTGATCGTGGCCTCGGATGTCGACAACGACGCGGCGGGCCTGCAGGCGGGCGCCGGCCGCTACCGCTTGGCCTGGGAGAGCTACCTGCAGCAGCGGGAGAGTGCGGCGCTCTCCCTTTAGCGTTCAGCCGTCGAGATTTCTGCGCATGATGGTCAGTACCTCCCCGCGCGCTTGAACCAGTAGTGCAGGCCCAGCTCTTCGGTGAAACCCATGCCACCGTACACTTCCGTCGCGGTGCGCGCCACGAAGCGGCTGAGTCCACGAATTTGGCCAGTGCCGCCAGCTAATCGGGTAGCAGCTCCGCCGCGGCGCCGTCGCGGATCGTGCGCCGTATCTTGGCTGCTGCCCCGGCGCCTGTTTCCAGCAGTGGACGTTCCGCTAATACCGCAGGGAGCGGCGTCAGTTTTTTTTACACTCGTGGCGCGTTTCTGCAAATTGAGCGTAGCGTACAGTTGGGTCAGCCACCTCGTTGGCGACCTGGCGGGAATAATCTAACCTTATAGACTTCAAGGAGTTAGAGTTGCTTCTCGCGCGAACCCCTGGGCACTCTTTCAAGTGACGTTCGTTGTGGGCACGAAAGTTGTATGTTTGTCGGGAGTCCCTCTGAACCATGGGTGCACAAAATTGGCCATCCATCGAGGATAGCTCGTAAGACGACATTGGGAGTGCTGATGAAAGGAATGCTTCGCGTACTGTCCGTACTGGTGCTGTCACTGGCCAGCAGCACTCAGGCGGCATTGCTTACGCTGGAACCGACGGTGCAAAACGCGCAGCCGGGCAACACGGTGAGCATTGATCTTCTAGTATCCGGGCTCGGTCAGGGCGTTGGCCCCAACCTGGGTGCCTTCGATGTCGATATCGGCTACGACCCGCTGGCGCTGTCGCTGCAGGACCCCCTTATTCCATACACCCTTGGTGGTAGTCTAGGCGATTTCAGTCTGGGCGAAGCGTGGGATATCAGTTCGGGGGACCTGGGAGGGCTGATCAATGTCAGGGTGGTCAGTTTCCTGGAAAATGACGCTGTCAGCTGTGTCTTCTGTGTGGCCCCCTTCCTTGAAAATCTGCAATCGGATTCGTTTGTGCTGGCGTCATTCGAACTCTTCGTCGATGTGCTGGCGCCTGGTGCTTCTACGGCGCTGACTATCGAGACGGTCTATGGGTTGAGTGATGGCTTTGGTGTGCCGCTGCCAGTCAGCACGGAAAATGCGCTGGTCACGAGGCCGCGTGATGGCTCAGTCCCAATGCCTGAAACGTTGCCCCTCCTTGTGCTCGGACTGCTCTGTATGCGGTTCGTCAGGCGATACAGGTAGTCTTAAAAAAAATCCGGGGCGGTAGTTGTAATGTACTAACCTTCAGTAAGGCGGGGCCGGCGCCGGCTTTGCCTCCGAATGGGAGTAGTTCATGAGGGTATCTAGGGCCCTGGCGATTCTGGTGCTGCTCTGCTGGGGTCTGCCAGCGATCGCACAACCCTGTCATGTCGATGAAGATACCGATGTCGACCTCATCGATATCCTCTTTCAGTTCTTTACGATCAACCAGACGGTAACTGGTACCGAAGACCCGCGCGACGGCGACGGTGATGGAGATATAGACATCCACGATGTGCGCTACTGCGTTACCCAGTGCACACTGTCTCGCTGCGCGATAGTTCCGCCCAACGAGGCGCCCTCTATCGTCTCCTCAGCCGTGACGACGGCGACCGAGAACCAGGTTTATAGCTACGCGGTCATCGCCATTGACCCCGACAACGATGCACTTGCTTATGCGCTGGATACCGCGCCTGCTGGAATGTCCATTGATACGGTTTCGGGCCTTATCCAGTGGCTGCCGTCGGGTGCCCAGGGCGGGTCGAACGACGTTGCTATTCGCGTCGAGGACGGTAAGGGCGGTTTCGCTACCCAGGTTTTCACTGTACAGGTAGAGGTCGCCAACGGCGCGCCGTTCTTCACATCGGCGCCGATAACCTCCGCGGCACAGGGTGCGCCCTTCGCTTACGATGTCGATGCGTCGGACCCCGATACCGACACATTGCAATACTCGCTGGACTCTGCCCCAGTGGGTATGGGCATCGACGCGGCTACAGGGTTGATTGAATGGACGCCCGCGAGCGGCCAGGTGGGCAGCAACAGTGTTGTCGTGCGCGTGGAGGACGGCCGGGGCGGCTCCGCGGTCCAGGGCTTCAGCATTAATGTGGCGGCGATACCAGTCGAGAACAGGCGGCCCGCGGCGGTAGATGACCATTACAGTGTTGTCAGCGGCACAACCCTGACTGTGGCTGCACCGGGTGTACTCGATAACGACACTGACGTCGACGGTGATCCACTTACCGCGGTACTGCAGGCACCACCCCGGAACGGAGACCTCACACTCAACCCCGACGGTTCTTTCGGCTATGTTGCACGGCATCCGGACACCCCGGACGGCAGCAGGCGCTTCGCAGTCAATGAGAACCTGTCCATCCTGGCTGTACCCAATTTCGATCCGGAGTTTACTGATGTCACACGGGGCGCGCCGGAACGGAGTGCAGATGGCAGTCTCGACACGTCGTGGGTGGGCGCTTCTGCCACGACTGACCTGTACGAGCAGATTTTCGAGTATGAGGGCATTGCTGTGCGCGAGGTGCGCATGTTCGGCAATCGCCAGCACAGTGGATTTGCAGAGATCGCCGAGGGTGTGGTGCGCCTGTTCAACCGCGCCGGGGTGGAAGTTTGGAACAGTGGGCCAATACAGTTTCCGGCTCCGAACAGAGACCAGACGGTACTCGTCGACCCCGTGGTAGAGGACGTATACCGCGTGCAGTTCGAGGCGACTGCATTCGAGGGCACGGGATTCGAACGACTTGCCTTCGCCGAGTTTCAGGTCTTCGGCGATGGCTTCGTGCAGCAATTGCCGATGGGGCTCGAATGGAGCTGGACCGGCGAAGGCAAGGATCTGCCAGAGTATGAAAATGTGCTGCAAACCCCGTTGGTAGTAGACCTGAACGGGGATGCTTACCCAGAGGTCGTCTTCGCGGGCACGCTGCGCACGGGTAACACGGTTAATCCCGGCTTCCTGCGCGCAGTGGATGGCAGGGATGGTAGCGAGGTCTTCCCGACCGGGCAGTGCGTAGACGCTTCCACCACGATGGCTGCGGGTGATATCGACGGCGACGGTCTTCCGGAAATCGTCGCGAGCATGACCTCGCGACAGGGTGATACATGCGTCGGCAATGGTGCCTTCGGCAAGGGGCCGCGACTCATCGCGTTCGAACATGACGGTACTTACAAGTGGGAGAGTGAGAACCTGGACAGCCAGTTCGTAAAGTGGGGCGGTGTGACTATTGCTGATCTGGATGCTGACGGAGTGCCTGAGATCCTGGTAGATCGTCAGGTGCTGGACAATGAGGGCAATCACCTTTGGATCGGCTCGGAGACTGCATGTCGCGGCTGCGTTCCCAAAGCGGCCGACATTGATCTGGACGGCAAGCTTGAGGTGATCATGGGGTGGGGCGTGTATGAACACGACGGTACATTGAAGTGGCCGGTAGTGCATACCTACTCTGCTATCGCCAACTTCGATGAGGACCCCTACGCGGAGATTTTTGTCAACCAGGCCAATGCATGGATTCTCTACGAGCATGATGGTACTGAGAAGTGGCGCGCTTTTGGTGGCTTCGGTGGTGGCGTTCCCACGGTGGGCGATTTCGACGGAGACAATGAGCCGGAGATCGG
Source organism: Gammaproteobacteria bacterium (assembly GCA_030428835.1). GTDB lineage: Bacteria > Pseudomonadota > Gammaproteobacteria > Pseudomonadales > Halieaceae > Marimicrobium. The sequence continues at coordinate 23,834 of JAUIEP010000014.1, forward strand.
CATTGCCACGGCGTCGGAGTACCGCGTCCTCGAAACAGACGGATCGATCAAGTGGCGGCACCGCATTTTTGACGGCAGCTCTGGCGTTACAGGCTCCTCGCTGTTTGATTTCGACAACGATGGTCGTATGGAGGTCGTGCAAAGTGATGAAGAGTACTTCCGTATCTGGGACGGGGCTACCGGCAATGTACGTTTTCGCGAACGGGTGACCTCGGTGACCGCCAACGAGTATCCTCTCGTAGCAGATATCGACGCCGACGGCGAAGCAGAGGTGGTTGTCCCCGCGTCTTTCCGTATCGTTGAGGACACGGACGAGCTCACAGGGGGCGTACATGTATTCGGCAGCACCCTGGGTAACTTTGTACGCGCACGCCCTATCTGGAACCAGCACGCTTACGCAGTGACCAATGTCCTTGAAGATGGAAGAATTCCCGCAAACGAGAAGGAAAACTGGCTACTGGCGGGATTGAATCATTACCGGGTAAACGCGTTCCTGCCCGAGGACGAGTCTCGATTCGACAAGTTTACCTACAAAGCCAGCGACAGCGATCTGCTGTCCGATGAGGCCAGCGTATTCATCGATGTTACCGCGCCGACTGCGGCTCCTGTCATTACGACCGAGCCCGTCCTTTTCGCCTCGGTTGACCGACAGTACTTTTACAACGCGCAGGCGCTGGACCCGGATGCACAGCCACTGACGTTTTCCCTGCCGGTCGCGCCAGCGGCAATGACTATTGACGCTGGCACCGGCCTGCTTGAGTGGGTGCCGCAAGCTTCCGACCTGGGCGAGCATCCGGTAGTGGTAAAAGTGGAAGACACCGACGGGCTGTTCAGCTTCCAGTCATTCGACCTGACAGTCGGCCAGCCGGTGATCGTACCGAACGTGGTGGGGGAGACCCAGTCTTCAGCTGTCACGCTGCTCGCCGCAGTCGATCTGAACCTGGGCTCGGTGCAGTTCCAGAATCACCCTACCATCACAGTGGGCAACATCATCTCGCAGGACCCGACGCAGGGGCAGGAAGCCGATTTCCAGGGCAGGGTGAACATTGTAGTGTCAAGCGGGCCGGGAGTGCTTGATACCGATGACGACGGTGACGGCTTTACCGAGAACCAGGGCGATTGCAGCGATACGGACGACAGCATTTTCCCCGGTGCCAACGACATTCCGGGAGACGGCATTGATCAGGACTGCGACGGCAGCGACGCGACTGTCCCCCCTGCCCAGATTCTCATCTCTCCCGTCAGCGCGACCGTGCTGACCGGCGAGCTGGTCGACCTTGCCGCTATCGGTATCTATCCGGATAACACCAGCGCGGATGTTACGGGGCTGGTGAACTGGTCCACCGGCGGCAGTGTATTCAGCTCTGCCGTGCCCGGCGTATTCAATGTGATGGCCAGTATCGGCGCGGTTACCGGTAGTGCCACCGTGACTGTCCGTGCGCCCGTCGTGGGTGATGCGACGCTGCCGTTTGCCGAGCTGGCTACGCCCGCCGCGGGTGACCGAGTAACAGCGCCGGTGGATGTGATCGGTACCGTCAGTGACGACAATTTTTTCAAATACACGCTGGCATACGCTCGTGCCGGCTCCAGTGACTTCACCGTATTCGCAGAGGGAACGAGCGAAGTGTCCGGCGGCGTGCTTGGACAACTCGATCCGACATTGCTGATCAATGACCAATATGTCATCCGCCTGACCGCGTTCGACGCCGGCGGTAACTCCGCTTTCGTTGAGCAGTCTGTGGTGGTCGATGAAGACCTGAAGGTAGGCAATTTCACGCTCAATTTTACCGACCTCGCGATACCTATGTCCGGCATTCCCATTACCGTCACTCGCACATACGACAGTCGCGACAAGCAGAAGGGCGACTTTGGTGTCGGTTGGCGGCTGGATGTGCAGACTCTCTCGATAAGCGCCAACAGGATCCAGGGCACCGCGTGGGAAACTGTACCTGCGGGTCTGTCCACGCTGCAATTGGTACCAACGGATGTGCACACCATCTCGTTGACGCTTCCCAACGGCCGGGCGGAACTGTTCGATATGGCAGTTAATCCCTCGATATCGGGTCTCGGCGGCAGCTTCGGATCGGTGCAGGTGTCCTATGTGCCGCGCAGCGGCACCCTCGGCAACCTGCAGATTGTGGGTAATGACTTCGTGAATGTTGTCGGTGGGCCGGAGGAAGTGGTGCTGGTCGATGACTCAAACTTTACAACCTTCAATCCCAGGCGCTTCCGCTATATCGCGGCTGATGGGTCGCGGGTCGTCTTACATACCGACAATGGCGTAGAAAGCGTTACCGATGCCAGCGGCAACACGCTGACCTTCAGTCCCTCTGGAATTGTGCATTCAGCGGGCAAGTCTGTCACTTTTCAGCGGGACGGAATGGGCCGGATCACGCGTCTGACTGATCCGATGGGCAATCAGCAGATTTACACCTATGACGCCAATGGCGACCTTGTAAGTCATACAGATGCCGAGGGGCTCGTTACGCGCTACACCTACAACTTCCGGCATGGCCTCCTCAGTGTCACCGACCCGCTGGACCGGGTAGTCTCACGCAGCACCTACGATGACGACGGGCGACTTGCCAGTATCACTGACGCCAGTGGACGTGTTATCGCGTTCAGCCACGACGTGGGAGCCAGGCAGGAAGTCATCACCGACCCAGCCGGCAACGTTTCGGTCATCGAGTATGACGACAGCGGTAATATTCTGCGCCTCACCGATGCACTGGGCGGTGTGAATACGTTTACCTATGACGTCAATGGTAATCCCCTGACCGCCACCAACGCGGCGGGCGAGACCACCACGCAGACGTTTGATGGACGCGGCAACCTGCTGTCGCGCACGAATGCGGCGGGAGAGACGACCACTTACACGTACAACTCTCAGGACAGGATTGCCACCGTGACCGATCCGCTCGGTCGAGTATCGAGCAGGACATATGACAGTGCCGGACGACTTGTCAGTGAGACCAATGCTCTCGGTATCATCGCGCAGAGCCGCACCTACGACAGTGCAGGCAATATCACTTCTGTTACGGACGCTAACGGTAATAGCGTCTCGCACACCTACGATGCATTTGGCAACCGACTATCCAGCACCGATGCCCGCGGCAATATGACGACCACTGCCTACGACGCGAATGGCAACATCGTGAGCGAGGTGGACAGGCGCGGATTCGCTGTTGCAACGACACTGGACAAGAACGGTCGCTTCACGACCAAGATGGACGCGCTGGGCAATATGGGAATGTTTGACTACAACGCGGCGGGCGTCATGGCGCGTGTAGAGGATGCCCTGGGCAATGTGACCGAACAGATCGTGGACGCAAATGGGCGGGACCTTACATTCACGGACGCGCTGGGCAACCAGATCAGCAAAACCTACGACATCCTTGGCAACCTTGAATCCCTGACCAGTTTCTCTGGGCACACCACCAGTTACGAGTATGACGCCCTGTCGCGCAGGGTGCGGACGGTGAGGCCCGATAGTGGCGCGTTCGAGACGGTATACGATGCGGCTGATCGCGTCACTGCCGAGACTGATGCGCGGGGCAATACAACCGTGTTCGAGTACGATCTTGCTGGTCGCAATACGCGGCGTATCGACGCTCTGGGTAATGCCACAACCTTTGCTTACGACGCAGTCGGTAATCTTGTGCAGCAGGTGGACGCCGGCGGCAACGTCTTCAGTTTCGCCTACGATGACCTGAACCGCCTGATTACCACGACCTTCCCTGACGGTACCACATCGAGCACAAGCTATGACGCGGTGGGCAATGTACTCACCCAAACCGATGCATTGGGCAAGGTTACGCGTTTCGCCTACGACGTAAACAATAACCTGCGGGAGGTCGAGCAGCCCGATGGCGCCACCACGCGTTACACCTACGATAACGAGGACAACCTGTTGTCGCAGACGGACGCTTTGGGAAGAACTACGAGCTACACGTATAACGCCAATGGTCGACGCGTCTCGAAGACATATCCGAACGGTGCGACGGAGACGACCAGCTATGACGCGGCGGGTAGGGTAGCCACACGAACTGACCCCAATGGACTGACGACGATATTCAGTTACGACGCCAGGGGGCGTGTTGTATCGAAGTCATTTGGGGACGGCACCAGCGAGACCTTTGCCTACACGGCGGGAGGCCAGGTCGCCAGCGCGACGAATGCCACCGGCAGCGTCAGCTACCAGTACGATGTCAATGAGCGCCTTACTCGCTTGACCAACGCCGATGGCAGCTTCGCGGAGTTTGACTATGACCTGAACGGCAATCGAGTAGCGCTGGTGACAGGGCTCCCTGGCGGAGCCACCCGGACGACCGCATTCACCTACGATGTACTGAACCGACTGAGTACCGTGACAGACCCGGACGGGGGCGTGACCAGTCACACCTACGACACTATTGGCAACCTGGAAACAGTAACGTACCCCAACGGCGTACTTTCGACCTATAGCTATGACGCCTTGAGCCGCCTTTCCAATTTGCGCCATTCCCGGTCCGGCACCACTTTGGCGGAGTACGCGTACCAGCTCAATGCGGTGGGCGACCGCACGCGAGTCGACCATCCCGACGGCTCGCGGGTGGTCTACGAGTATGACGAACGTCGTCGTCTTATCCGGGAACGTCATTCCGACAACTTCGGCCTGGACACCACCGATATCAACTACAGTTATGACGCCGTCGGTAACCGCACCGGCACGGTTGATATCAATGGCACGTCAGTCGTCTACAGCTATGACAGTGCGGACCAGTTGTTGTCTGCAGGTAGTACTTCGTTCACCTACGACGACAACGGCAACCTGCAGAGCAAGTCGGCGGGCGCAGATGTGTCGAACTACATCTTCGATGCTGAGAACCAGCTCACCATGGTTGAAACGCCCCAGGGCGACGTGGCGTTCGCCTACGATGCGACGGGCCAGCGAGTCAGTCGCTCGGCTCCGGCCGGAACGACCAACTTCCTGGTGGACCCGGGACATCTCACAGGTGTGTCGCAGTCTCTGGTGGACTACGACAGCAGCGGCCCCATCGCCGAATACACCTACGGGTACAGCCTTATCAGCCAGGATCGATCGGGCCAGGATGCCTACTACCTCAGTGACGGCAGCCGCAATGTACGTTTGCTGACAAACGCTCTCGCCCTGGTCATCGATGACTACGTCTACGATGCCTTCGGCAACCTTGTTGATTCGAACGGTGCAACCGTAAACCCCTACCTGTTTGCCGGAGACCGTTTCGGGGCAGAGGAGGGCCTGTTGTTCCTGCGGGCGCGCTACTACGACCCCGCCACTGGTCGCTTCATCAGTCGCGACCCCTTCGAGGGTGTGCTGCGAGACCCGGCGTCGTTGCACCGCTACCTCTACGCGAATGCCAACCCGATCAGCAATTATGACCCCACTGGTCAATACACCACCCTTGCGACCACTGTGGTCGCCAATGCGTTGATTTCAATAAGTATTTCTCTTATCGCGGACGGCGTCAGCGGCAATGTCACTTGGAAGGAGGCAGCCGTCAACGCGGTGATCGCTGGGGGGTTCGGTGCCATTGGCGGCGCGGCAGGTGCCGGGCTCGCGGCACAGGCGACGAAATCAATGACCTCGGCTGTTGCCAGTTCCGTGGCCAGGAAGGGCTTGTTGTCAATGGGCATTATTGTCGGCAAGGCTGCCGCTTCGACCCTGCTCTCCGCTGCTGAGAGTGGTTTCACGGACGCCATCGGGAGAACCAATGGCGCGCTCAATTCCTCCGCTTTGGCGCGTATCTTTTTCATCAACCTGGCGCTGGAGGCCGTGACGTTGGGGTTTGCTCCGCCGCTTGAGATAGAGCAGACCGTGACCAAGACGAGTACTGTGACGGCAACTGTAGGCAGTGAGATCTCCAACTCGAGCGTACAACAGGCACTCGGTCAATCGAAAAGGGCGGAAAATCTCTTCAAGCGTTTTGTTGATTCCGGTGAGGACGCTTTTACCTTCCTGAGCCGATGGGGTAAGGGCAAGAGCCCGAAGAATCTCGCCAACAGGGCGTTGGCGAACCTGGCGCCGAAGGAGGTGATTTTTACCCTGGAGGAACAGTCCGTAAATATCCTGCGCAAGTCTTTCCTGGGGGCCGGAAAAACCTTCCCCAGCTCGGATGCCTTCGATTATTTCGTGGATGCCATGAAGGGGGCGGTGATCAAAGTCACCGATGCCTCTCCATCTGCTAATTGATTGTGTGGGCGAGTGGTTCGGGAGGTGGCCGGGCAGGGGCTGTCGCTATTTCAGACCTCGGTGAGCCTGCCCCGGGGGCGCGACCCGCATTGCGCAAATTTAACCTGCGTTAAGGCTGCACCGGCAGCATTCATCTGGACCCTGCAGGGCAATTCCCCTATAACACGGGTCAAAGTTGACGCCGACTACACCGCCGCTTACGCGGCCAGGGGTTTGAATCGCCATGAAGGGTCTTGTTCGTTTACTCATCCTCGCCGCCTGCGCTGTTTGCCTGCCGCTGCAGGCTGCTGTGCAAAAGGTGGACAACTTCGTCCTGCTGGACCATACCGGCGCCGCCCAGGAGTTGTTCTATGACCGGGACGCCCGGGCCATCGTCCTGATCGTGCAGGGCAACGGCTGCCAGATCATTCGCTCCCTCACCCCCGATTTCCAGGCCCTGCAGAAAGACTACGCGAAGAAGGGCGTGCGCATGTTCATGCTCAACTCGAACCTGCAGGACACGCGCGCCGCCATTGCCGCCGAGGCGCGGGAATGGGGAATCGACATGCCGATCCTGCACGACACCGCGCAGGTCATCGGCCGCTCGCTCAACCTCACGCGCACCGGCGAGGTCATCGTGATCGAGCCGAAGAGCCGTGAGATCGTCTACCGCGGCGCCCTGAACGACCGGGTGGATTACGAGCGCCAGAAGAAGGGCGCGAGCAACACGTACGTGCGCGATGTTCTCGACGACCTGGTAAAGGGCAGGGCGGTCGCCTACAGCGAGGTGAACGGCCCCGGCTGCCTGATCAATTTCCCCGAGCAGGACGGCGCAGCGCTCTCCTACGCCGACGACATCGTGCCGATCCTCACGGCCAACTGCACCGGCTGCCACTCCGAGGGCGGCATCGCACCGTGGGCCATGACCGACTACAACATGATCCGCGGCTTCGCGCCCATGATCCGCGAGGTGCTGCGCACGAAGCGGATGCCGCCGTGGCACGCCGATCCGGAGATCGGCCAGTTCACCGGCAACCACGGCCTGCCCGACGAGGACCTGGCCACGCTGCTGGCCTGGATCGAGGCCGGCGCACCGCGCGGCGAGGGCGATGACCCGTTGCTGTCGTTGCAAGTCGACAAACCCGTGTGGGCCATGGGCGAGCCGGACCTGATACTGGAACTGCCCGCGTTCGAGGTGCCCGCCTCCGGTGAGGTGGACTATGTCTACCCGCTGGTGGCCAACCCGCTGGATCACGGCGTGTGGATCGTCGCCGGCACCATCATCCCGGGCGACACCAAAGCCGTGCACCATGTGCTCGTGGGTTCGATGGACGAGAAGCCCCCCGAGCACGACGAGGGTGAGGTATTCGACAACTACATCATGGGGTACGCCCCCGGTAACGAGTCGGGCCTCATGCCCGAAGGCACCGGTGTCTACGTGCCCGCCGGTGGCTACTTCGCCTTCCAGATGCACTACACCCCCTATGGGCGCGAGTCCGTGGATGTGACGAAGGCCGGTTTCTACATCGCGGACGAACCGCCCGGCAACTTCCTGCGCCAGACCGTGGTGGTCAACCCCGATATCTCGATCGAGCCACGCAGCGCCGATCACGAGGAAACGGCCTACTTCGAGTTTTACGACGACGCCACCATCTATTGGCTCGTCCCGCACGCGCACTACCGCGGCAAGGCGGGCAGCTTCGAGTTGCAGTACCCCGACGGTCGCAACGAGGTGGTGCTCTCGGTGCCCAACTACGATTTCAACTGGCAGCGCACCTACGAGTTCGAGGAACCGATCAAGGTACCGGCGGGCACGCGTATTGTGCACCGCATGACCTACGATAACTCCAGCAATAACCCGGGCAACCCGGATCCGGATCGCAAGGTGCCCTGGGGTTTGCAGTCCTGGGACGAAATGCTCTACGGCTCGGTGTCCTTCTCCTGGGACAACGAGCGCTCGGACGCGCCGCTGCACGACGAGCGCACCGCCGACATCGCGCAGTGGATGGGTTTCATGGACGAGGACATGGACGGCCTGGTGCAGCGCGGCGAGCTGCCGTTCAAACTGCGCATGGGCCTGCTGTTCTCCTTCGGCGACCTCGACGGCGATGGCGACGGCGGGCTCAACCTGCAGGAGATGGTCGACATGCTCGACCACCTGCGCAGCAAGCGCAGCTAGGGCGACACTCTCTCACGACGGGCGGCCTTTCCGCCGCCCGGTTACACGGGCATTGCGCCACCCGGGCGCGGTGGGCATTCAGGCCTCGCGCGACGCGCGGAACTTAAGCACCAGGACGGTCAGCGCCGGCAGCATGGTCAGCGTGACCAGCGCCGCCCCCACGATACCGAACATCACGATCACGCCGACTCCGCGATACAGCTCGGTACCGGCGCCGGGGATGAACACCAGTGGCGCGAGCCCGAACAGCGTGGTGATCGTGGACATGGCGATCGGGCGCAGTCGCACTTCCACCGCCTCGCGTACCGCGGCCAGTGGCGCCATGGCCTGTTCCTTTACGTTCTGCACCGCGCGGTGCACCACGAGAATCGGGTTGTTCACCACGGTACCCATCAGGATGAGGAAGCCGAGCATCGAGATCATGTCGAAGGGCTGCACGATCTTGCTGAAACCCGCGAGCGGCAGGAGCGCGCCCACGCCGTTCAGTGTCGCCAGCCCCACGAGTCCGCCGGCGATGCCGATCGGTATGCACGTCATGATCAGCAGCGGGTAACCCCAGTGATTGAAGATCGCCACCATGAGCAGGTAGATGACCAGCAGGGCAACGAGGTAGTTGCTGGCGAGCGCGTCGCGCGTGGCATCGAGTTGATCGGCCGCACCCGAGATCACGACGTCGATACGCGAGGGAATCTCGCCGCGCTCGCGCAGGTAGCCGACCAGTTCGTGGCGGACTTTCTCCACGCCCGTTTCCAGGGGCACGGAACGCGGCGGGATGATGTTCAGGGTGACCGTGCGCCGCCCGTTGACCCGGCGCACCGAGCTGGTGTCCACCGTCTCGACGACGTCCACCAGCGCGCCCAGCGGCAGGATGTCGCCCGCCGGGGTATAGACGGGTAGCTGCGGGAGGTCCTCCAGCGCGACGTCGCGACCCGCCTCGCTGTAGAGGTAGATGTCGATCTTGTCGTCGTCGAGGAAGAACTCGTCGACGTAGCCGCCGTCCGTGAGGGCCGCCACCATGAAGCCGAGCTCCTCGGCGGACAGGCCGAGCTCGGCGGCGCGCTCCCACCGCGGGTGCACCTGCAGGAGGGGCTGGGCCAGCGCCAGCGACCCCGGCTGGCTCTGGATGCGCGGATTATCGAAGATCTCGCCGGCGCGGCGGTACGCGGCCTGGGCCGCCGCGTAGATCTCGCCGAGATCCGCGCCGGCGATGTCGAGGTTGATACTGCGGGTGCCGCCCTGGTTGCTGGAGATGATCGAGCCACGTGTCGTAAAGGCGCGCATGCCCGGGTACTCGCGATACTTGGCGGACAGCGCGTCCATCAGCGCCTCCACATCCCCGGGGTCCACGGGCTCCGCGATCACCCGCAGCGTCTCCGGTCGCACGCGCATGTTGTAGTAGAGAATGGGCGGCATGTCCGTGTCGCCGCTCGCGAAAGCGGCGCGGTCCGCGCGCACGTGTGGCTGCAGGTAGGCCTGCAGCTCGGTCGCGATCTCCTGCATGGCCGCCAGGTTGTAGCCGGGCGGTGCGGTCATGCTGGCGAAAATCTTGGGCTCCTCGCCCTCTGGCAGGTACTCCGCCGGGGGTGTGAGCAGCCATATCACCGCGATGCTCAGCGCCGTCACACCCCCGATGCTCACCGCGCGGTTGCGCGGTGTGGACAGGATGCTGCCCACCGCCCCGAGCGTGGCGGCGCGGATACCGCCGCCGCCCGCGTCCGCGCGGTCGCGGAAATCGAGGCGCGCCGCCGCCGTCGGCAACACCGAGACCGCGACGACCAGTGAGGCCAGGATCGCCGCCGAGATGGCGATGGCGACATCGGAGTACAGTTGCCCGGCCTCCTGCTCGACGAACGCGACCGGCACGAACACCAGTACGGTGGTCATCGTGGACGCGAACACGGCCGGCCAGACCTGGCGCACCCCGCGCGCGGCGGCGTCGAAGCGGCTCGCGCCCCGGCGCCGCTCCAGTTCGATGCTCTCCAGCACCACGATGCTGTTGTCCAGGGTCATGCCGATGGCGAACGCGATCCCGGCCAGCGAAATCACGTTGATGGTGCGCCCGAACAGCAACAGGCCGAGGAACGCGATGATGACGCAGACCGGTATGCCCATCACGCCGACCAGCGTCGCCCGCGCCGAGCGCAGGAACACGAACATCACGAGGGACGCGAGGAGCGCGCCGAGGGCGAGGTTCTGCCACACGTTGCGCAGTGATTCCTCCACGTAGACGACATCGTCGGCGAACCGGGTGATGCGCAGGCCGGCCGGCTCGAGGACTTCCGCATTCAGGGACTCCAGTTCCGCCATGACATTGCGCTTGATGTCGATCACGTTGGAGCCGGGCTGCCTGCGCAGCATCATGAAGATGTCGCGTGAGCCGTTCAGCGCCGTGAGGTTGCTCTCCTCGAAGTGGTCCAGGCGCACGGTGGCCACGTCACCCAGCCGTATGACGGAGTCGCCGCGCCGCGCCAGCACCAGCTCGGACAGTTGTTCGAGGTTGTCAAAGCGCCCCACGGTGCGCAGCAGGTACTGCCGCTTGCCGGCGTTGACCGTGCCCCCGGAACGGTCCCGGTTGCGGCTGCGCAGCGACTCGCGCACGTCGAGCAGCGACAGCCCGCGCTGCGCCAGGCGCGCCGGGTCCACCAGTATCTGCACCTGTCGCTCCACGCCGCCGAAAGCGCCCACCTCCGAGATACCGGGCACGCTGCCGAGCCGTGTTTTCACGGTGTCCTCGACAAAATCCTGCGCCAGGCCCATGTCGATCTGGCGCGGGTTTCCCGGCAGCGGCGCGACGCTCATGAACATGAACGCGTTGCTGGAGAACGAGTTGGCGTAGATGCGCGGTTCGTCCACCGCCTCGGGATAGGAGGGCACCTGGCTGAGTGCGTTGTTGACGCGTATCAGCATCTGGGTGATGTCGGTGCCGAGCGGAAACTCCAGCTCGATCTCCGCGCTGCTGTTGGATGCGGTCGCGTTGATGCGCGACAGGTTGGGCAGGTTGCGCAGGTAGTCTTCCTGCTCGATCAGGATCTCCTTCTCCACGTCCTGCGGTGTGGCGCCGGGCCAGTTCGTGCGCACGCTGATGGCGCGAACATCGAGGTCGGGAATCATCTGTACCGGTATGCGCAGGGCGGCGGCGGCACCCAGCACGCAGAGAATCAGGGTGGCGACCGTGACCAGGGTGGGGTGTGCTATCAGTTTCTCGAACACCACCTTACTCCGCGGCGCGCTGCACGGTAACCCGCTGGCCGACCTGCAGGGCCTCGTTGCCCTTGATCACCACGCGCGTACCCCGCTCCAGTCCCGACCTGATCTCCACCAGGCCGTCGAACACCAGGCCCGGATCGACGATCCGCTCGCTTACCCGCGGTCCGTCCGCGCTGTCCTCCACGACCCACACGAGCACACGGCCGTCGGGGTGGCGGATAATGGCGTCGCGCGGCACGGCCTGCGACTGCCGCCCGGTATCGAGCATTATCCGCCCGCTCACCGACATGCCCGGACTCAACGGCGGTCCGCCGGCGGCCGGTTCGACCCGCAGCAGGAAAGTGCGCGCCACAGGGTCACTGACGGGCACCACCGAGGCGACCGTCCCCGTACCCCCGGCGGCGCCGGCAAGGGCGGTGTTAAATGTCACCGCCGTGCCTGGCGCGATGCGTTGCAGGTACTGCTCGGCGACCGCGAAATCGATGCGCAGGTCGCTCGTCGCGACGAGTTCCAGCACGGCATCCCCCGGCACCACCCATTCACCCACGTCCGAGAGTTTCGCGGCCACCACACCGTCGTAGGGTGCCAGCAGCGTGTGCCGCGCGAGCAGGGCGTCGCGGTAGCCGGCTTCCGCCTGCGCGCGCTGCAGCGCCGCGTCGTCTTCTTCTACTTCCGCGGCGAGGTCGCGCACCAGTGTCTCGGCGATGCTCTGCTTGGGCGCGAGAGACTGCGCCTCTTCCAGCCTGCGCCGGGCATCGTCGAGGGCCACGCGGGCCGCTCGCACCGCCGCCGCCGCGCTCTGCGCCTGCCAGCGCGCCAGTTCCGGGTCGAGTTCCAGCAGCGCGTCGCCGCGTTGCACCCGGCTGCCCGCGTCCACCGCCACGGCGGTGATGAGTCCGCTGGTGGCGGGTGACAGGTTCGACGCACGCGCGGCGGTTACACTGCCGGTCAGGCGGATACTCTCGCGTACCGGCACCTCGCGCACCGACTGCGCGACGACGGGTACCGCGGGCGCCTGCGCATAACTCGCCGTGGGCAGAGTCGTCAGCAGTACGAGGATTATTTTCGTCAGGTGGCGGGCGCGCGGCACGAGTTCGGTTCCGGTGTGATGGAGGAACGTGAAGAGTATCGGGCATTTGTCGCGGTGGCTACCGCGGCGATGCGATGTCGCTAGGAGTTTTGCGCCGCTCGTTCCTCCACGCGCTGCACCTGTATCTGGCCATCGATGTGGACATCGCGCTGCGGGAAGGCGATCACGATGTCGGCCTCGCGGAACAGTTCGTCGATCTTGTAGCGCAGGTCACTGCGTACCAGGCGCAGGCCCCGCTCCGCATTGGAATGCAACCAGACGATAAGTTCGAAGACGAGGGCGTTGTCGCCGAAATCCTCAAATAACACAGTATGCGCAGGGTCTTTCAACACGCCCGTGTGGGATTCCGCCGCCTTGTTCAACAACTCGGTGACTCGCGAGACATCGCTGCCGTAGGCGACGCCGACTACCACGGACGTGCGCACGAGCCGGTCCACGAGGGTCCAGTTGGTTACCGTGTTTTCCAGCAGGAAGCTGTTGGGTACCAGCACGTGCACGCCGTCCACCCTGCGGATGCGCGTCGAGCGCGTGTTGATGCTCTCCACGTTGCCCTTGATGTCTCCCAACTCGAGGAAGTCGCCGATCTTGACGGGGCGCTCCCACATCAAAATCCAGCCGCTGATGAAGTTGTTGATGATGTTCTGCGCGCCGAAACCGATGCCGATTGCCACCGCGCCGGAGATGAAGGCGAAGGCCGTCAGAGGGATGCTCAGGAAATCGAGCACCATGAAGAACAGGATGACGAAGCCGGCGATGAGCCAGGCGCGGGACACGAGGTGCACGATGTCGGGGTTCACCGAGCGCGCCGCCAGGCGGTTGCGCACGACCCGGCTGCTCCAGATGACGAACAGGACGCCGAGCAGGGCGAAGGTGACGACAGAAAGCAGCTGGAACGGCGTGAGTGCAACCTCGCCGATGCGGAAGATGGGCTGGTATAGCCACTCGGTGCCGAATTCCACGCTGTGCTCCCGCCGCTCGTCCCGGTGCGAAGATTGTCCTGCCGTGGAGGTTATTCAACACTAAATCCGGCCTGTCTTAAAGCGAAACGAACTTCTACAATGAACCCAGGTTATTACGCGTTGCACCGGGGGCGGCATGATCCAGACGATACTCAGGACGGCGCAGGGCGCCTGCAGTATGGGGGGCGTCGAGCAGGTGGCAACCTGGCGGGACCAGCCCGATACCTGCCTGTGGGTGGATATCGAGGGCGAACTGGCGGACGGCGATGTCACCCTGCTCGAGCAGTTGGGTTGCGACCCGCTGTCCATCGCGGACGCCCAGCGTTCCCGGCACCCGCCGAAAATAGAGGCGTTCGACGCCAATACGTTTATCCTCTTTCGCGGAATCGCCCACCTCGGCGAGGACCTCGAACTCCAGCCGCAGCAACTCGGCATCTGGGTGTCGTCGCGGCTGGTGATCTCGACGCACCGGGGTCACTCGGTGAGCATCAGCCGTTTCTGGTCCGACCCCGGGCTTGGCGACATGCTGCAGAGCGCGGGCGAACTCGCCCTGCACCTGCTGCTGTACGCCAGCGGTCGCTACCTGGAGCGCCTGCTGGAGTTCGAAGACACGCTGGCGGAACTGGAAGACGGCCTGCTGAGCTCGCGCTCCGAGGAGCAGATGAAAGAGCTCGTAACCTACCGGTCGCACCTGCGCCGCCTGCGCCGCGTGTTCAACTACCACCGCACCGTGGCCGAAACGATCTGGCAGGAGGGCGCCGGGTTTCCGGGGCTGGCGGACGGCGAGGACGAGAACGCGCATACCAGGCGCAACCTGTATGATCGCTGCGAACGCCTGCACAGCCTGAGCAGCATGTACTACGAGATCTGCGGCGACCTCGTGGAGGGCTATATCTCGCTCAGCTCCCACAACCTCAACAACACCATGAAAATCCTGACGATCATCTCGGCCATATTCGTGCCGCTGACGTTCCTCGCTGGGATCTACGGCATGAACTTCGAGCACATGCCGGAACTCGGCTGGCGCTACGCCTACTTCACCCTGCTGGCGGTCATGGCGTCCGTCGCCATCGCGCTGTTTGTGCTGTTCCGGCGCATCCGGTGGTTATAGGGTGAAGTCAGTCCCCGGCACAGTTTCTGCCCTTAGCAGCATCGACTGTCACGGCGCACGCGTTACAATAACTCCTGTCAAGCGCGGGCGCCGGCCCACGATCGCAATAATCACCAGAGAGGAAACCCCGGCATGAAGTTGGCCATTTTGTCCTGTAGTCCCCACTCATACAGCACGCGTCGCCTGAGAGAGGCCGCGGAGCAGCGCGGCCATCGTGTCAAGGTATTGAACACCTTGAAATTCGCGATCGACCTGGAGCGGGGCAACCCGGACCTCTACTACCGGCAGAAGCAGCTCAGCGATTATGACGCGGTGTTGCCGCGCATCGGCGCCTCCATCACCTATTACGGCACCGCCGTGGTCCGCCAGTTCCAGGAGATGGACGTGTTCTGCGCCAATACCGCGCACGGCATCACCAATTCCCGCGACAAGCTGCGCAGCCTGCAGATTCTCAGCCGCCACCATGTCGGTATCCCGCGCACGACGTACGTGCGTGACAAGAAGGACGTCCTGCCCGCGATCGAGCGCGTCGGCGGGGCGCCGGTCATCATCAAGCTGATCGAGGGCACCCAGGGAATCGGCGTGCTGCTGGCGGAGTCCGTCAACCAGGCCGCGTCGATCATCGAGCTGTTGCAGAGCCAGAAGCAGAACGTGCTCATCCAGAAGTTCGTGGCGGAGAGCAAGGGCCGCGACGTGCGGGCCTTCGTGGTCGGAGACCAGGTGGTCGCCGGTATGCGCCGGGTGGCGCAGGGGCAGGAGTTTCGCAGCAACGTGCACCGCGGGGGCATGGCCGAACAGGTTGACCTCGACGAGACCTACCGCGAGACGGCGGTGCGCGCCACGCAGATCCTGGGCCTGCGCGTGGCGGGCGTGGACATGCTCGAGGGCAAGGACGGCCCGCAGGTCATGGAGGTCAACTCCTCCCCGGGCCTCGAGGGCATCGAGACCTGCACCGAACTCGATATCGCGGGCGCGGTCGTGGACTACATCGCGGCACAGGTGGACTTCCCGGAGATCGACGTGCGCCAGCGCCTGACGGTCAGCCGGGGTTACGGCGTCAACGAGATCTATGTGCCGGAGGGTTCGAAGTTCGTCGGCCAGACTATCCTCGACACGCAGCTGCGGGAAAACGATATCAACGTCCTGACGCTGTACCGCGGGAACAAGGTGATCCCCAATCCCAAGGGTTCACGTGTCCTGGAGCCCGGCGACAAGTTGTTGTGCTTCGGCAAGCTCGAGGCGATGCGGAGCATGATCCCGGCGCGCACGCGGCGCAAGCGCCGCCCGGTGGTGCAGGAACTCGACACTGCCCTGCACGACGACCTCGCGGTGACGGACTAGCGAGCGCCCGATGTCGGAGCTGCAGCTGGTCGGCTGGCGTGAATGGGTTGCCTTCCCTGAACTGGGTGTCAAGCGGATCAAGGCGAAGGTGGATACGGGCGCGCGCACGAGCTGCCTCCACGCGTTCCGCATAGAACCCTTCACGCGCGACGGTCAGGACTGGCTGCGCTTCGATATCCATCCCAGCCAGCGCGACACCAGCGAGGTGCTGAGTTGCGAGGCGCCCGTGAAAGACCGCCGCATTGTGCGCGACTCGGGCGGCCACGAAGAGTTTCGCTACGTGATTGAAACGGAACTGGTGATCGGCGGCCGCAGTTATCCGATCGAGGTGACCCTGACGGACAGGGACAACATGAAGTTCCGGGTACTGCTCGGGCGCACGGCCGTCAAGCGCCTGTTCCTGGTCGACCCGGGGCGCTCCTACCTGACCGGTACCCGGTCCCCGCGTACGGGCTGAATAAAAGGATGACACGTTGACCGAGCTTGTGATTTCGGGGGAGTCGGTAGCGCCGGGCGAACGCCGCCTCATCGAGATGCCCCTCGCGCCGCTGTACACGCACGACAACCTCTCGCTCTCCGTGCAGGTGATCCGCAGTCGTAAACCCGGTCCCACGCTGTTCGTGAGCGGGGCGATTCACGGGGATGAGATCTGTGGCGTCGAGATCATCCGGCGCCTGCTGCGCCACAGCGTGCTCAAGAGGTTGCGCGGCACGCTGATA
Source organism: Gammaproteobacteria bacterium (assembly GCA_030428835.1). GTDB lineage: Bacteria > Pseudomonadota > Gammaproteobacteria > Pseudomonadales > Halieaceae > Marimicrobium. The sequence continues at coordinate 40,630 of JAUIEP010000014.1, forward strand.
GCCATCCCGATCGTCAACGTCTACGGCTTCGTCAACCACAGCCGCTACCTTCCCGACGGCCGCGACCTGAACCGGTCCTTCCCCGGTTCGCCGAAGGGCTCACTGACAGGCCGCGTCGCCGATACCTTCTTCAACGAGATCGTCGCCAAGTGCACACACGGCATCGACCTGCACACCGGCGCCAGGCATCGCAGCAATTTTCCGCAGGTGCGGGCGGACCTCGACGACCCGGTCGCGCACGCCATGACCCTCGCCTTCGGGGTGCCGCTGGCCATTGACGCGAAGATTCGCGACGGCTCGCTGCGCGAGTGCGCGGGCGACGCCGGGATCCCGGTCATCCTGTACGAGGCGGGCGAGGCCCTGCGGTTCGAGGAGATCCACATCCGCGCGGGAGTTACCGGGGTTATCCGGGTGATGCGGGAGATCGGCATGCTGCCACCGTCCAGGACTGTGAAACGCAAGCGCGACCCCATCATCTGCAACCAGACACAGTGGGTTCGCGCCTCCGCGAGCGGCATCCTGCGCTCGCGGGTGCGGCTGGGTGACCGGGTGCAGAAAGGCCAGGTGCTGGCCTACATCGCCGACCCGCTGGGAGATGCGGATATCCCCGTCGAATCGCCCAGCGATGGCGTCATTATCGGCGCCACCCGCCTGCCGCTGATGTACGAGGGCGATGCGACGTTCCACATCGCGCGCTACGGCAAGCGCGCGGAACAGGTGGAGCGCGACGTGGAGCGCTTCCAGGAGGAACTGGGCGTCGCCGCGACGGAGCCGACCTTCTAGGAGCGCGCGCCGGCTTACTGCCAGCTCAGGATCAACTCATCGTAGCCGATGGTTTCACCTTTGGGTTTCTCGTTGTCCAGCCGGGGTTTCGGTGCGCCGGGTTGCGCCAGCCAGTAGTCGCGCCCTTTGGGTTCGTTGAGTTTCGGCCCGCAGTCCCCGAGTACCCCGGCGCGTTCGAGGCGCTTCATTAGTCGTTCCTGGTCCTGCGCCAGGTCGGTCATCGCCGCCTGTGGCGACTTCTCGCCCGAGACCGCGTTGCCGATATTCTGCCACCAGAGCTGCGCCAGGCGCGGGTAGTCGGGCACGTTGGTGCCTGTCGGCGTCCACTGGGTCCGCGCGGGCGAGCGGTAAAACTCCACGAGGCCCCCGAGTTCCGCCGCGCGCTCCGTGAAGCTGTCGTGCAGGATGTCGGATTCGCGGATGATCGTGAGGCCCTTGTGGCTCTTCTTCAGCGAGACGCTCTTCGAGGTCACGAACTGCGCGTACAGCCATGCCGCCTGCGCGCGTTTCACGGGGGTGGATTTCATCAGCGTCCACGCGCCCGCGTCCTGGTAGCCGAGCTTCATGCCTTCCTCCCAGTAGGCGCCGCGGGGCGAGGGCGCCATGCGCCACTTCGGTGTGCCGTCCTCGTTCATCACCGGCAGGCCCGGCTGCACCATGTCGGCGGTGAAGGTCGTGTACCAGAAGATCTGCTGGGCGACCTGCCCCTGCGCGGGCACCGGCCCCGCCTCGGAGAAGACCATGCCGCCGGCGTCCGGTGGCGCGTAGTCGCGCAGCCAGTCGATGTACTTCGTCAGCGCGTAGACCGCCGCCGGTCCGTCGGTGGCGCCGCCGCGCTCGACGCTGGACGCCACGGGCCTGCAGCCCTCCACGCGGATGCCCCACTCGTCCACCGGCAGGCCGTTGGGCAGGCCCTTGTCACCGGCGCCGGCCATCGACAGCCAGGCGTCGGTGAAGCGCCAGCCGAGGGACGGGTCCTTCTTGCCGTAGTCCATGTGGCCGTAAACGCGCTTGCCGTCGATGGTTTTCACGTCATTAGTGAAAAAATTTGCAATGTCTTCGTAGGCGGACCAGTTCAGTGGAACGCCGAGTTCGTAGCCATACTTCGCGTGAAATCTAGCTTTCAGGTCGGGGTCGGTAAACCAGTCGTAGCGGAACCAGTACAGATTGGCGAATTGTTGATCAGGCAGTTGATACAGCTTGCCGTCCGGGCCGGTGGTAAAGGAGCGCCCGATGAAGTCGTCGATGTCCAGCGTGGGGGAGGTGACCGCCTTGCCGTCGCCCGCCATCCAGTCGGTGAGGTTGCGCACCTGTTGGTAGCGCGAGTGCGTGCCGATGAGGTCGGAGTCGTTGATGTAGGCGTCGTAGATATTCTGCTGCGTCTGCATCTGCGTCTGCAGTTTCTCCACCACGTCGCCCTCGCCGATCAGGTCGTGGGTCACCTCGATGCCGGTGATCTCGGAGAACGCCTTCGCCAGCACCTGCGACTCGTACTCGTGCGTGGTAATGGTTTCCGAGACCACCTTGATCGCCATGCCCTCATAGGGTTTCGCCGCCTCGGCGAACCACTCGAGCTCCGCGACCTGCGCGTCGCGCGACAGCGTGGAAGGCTGGAATTCGGGCAGCCACTTGTCGATGGCGGCGGTGTTGGCGGTGGTGGTGAGGGGTGTGAGGGCGAGGCAGGTGATGGCGAGGCGGGCGATCGTCGGCTTGAACATGGATTTTCTCTTTATTCTGGAATTTAACGTCGATCTCGCCGCTGTAGGGTCGAATTCATTCGACCTGGAACAGATTTCTCGATACGCACGGTGCCCGGTATCGAGAGACGGGCTCCAGGTCGAATGAATTCGACCCTACAGGGTGCGGCGAGCCGATCAGCAACCCCACCTTATTACTAACACAACCAGAAGATCAATGCGGCGAGCGCCGCGCAGGCGACCAGCGCCCACCACAGCGGCAGCGGGACGAGGCCGAGCCAGGCCAGGCACAGCCAGGCGCTGGACAGCAGTGAGATGAACAGGCGGTCGCCGCGGGTCGTGTGCAGGCCGAGAATGCCCTTGCGCGGGCCGCCGCCGGGCACGATCAGCTCCCAGATGAACATGGCGAGGATCAACGCGGCGATGGTCGCGAAGAATATCGCCGTCGGTGTGGTCCAGCCCATCCACGCGAAATCCATGATCGCGACGCCTCCCTACACCCGGCCCAGGGCGAAGCCCCGGGCGATGTGGTGGCGCACGAAGTAGATGACCAGCGCGCCGGGGATGATGGTGAGCACACCCGCGGCGGTCAGCACGCCCCAGTCCAGGCCGGAGGCGGACACGGTGCGCGTCATGATGGCCGCGATGGGCTTGGCCTCGGTCACCGTCAGCGTGCGCGCGATCAGCAGTTCGACCCACGAGAACATGAAGCAGAAGAACGCGGCGATGCCGATACCGGAACGGATCAGCGGCATGAAAATCAGGGCGAAGAACCGGCCGAAGGAGTAGCCGTCGATGTAGGCGGTCTCGTCGATCTCCCGCGGGATCCCCGACATGAACCCCTCCAGTATCCACACCGCGAGCGGCACGTTGAACAGGCAGTGGGCCAGCGCCACCGCGATATGCGTGTCGATCAGGCCAAATGCGGAATAAAGCTGGAAGAAGGGCAGCACGAACACCGCGGGGGGCGCCATGCGGTTGCTGAGCAGCCAGAAAAACAGGTGCTTGTCGCCGAGGAAGCGGTAGCGCGAGAACGCGTAGGCCGCGGGCAGCGCCACGGCCAGTGCAATCGCCGTGTTCATCACCACGTAGAGGGTGGAGTTGATGTAGCCGCTGTACCACGAGGGGTCGGTGAGAATATGGCGGTAGTTGTCCAGCGTGAAGTCGGCCGGCCACAGGGTAAAGCTGGAGAGGATCTCCTGGTTGGTCTTGAAGCTGGTGTTGAGCAGCCAGTACAGCGGCAGCAGCAGGAACGCGATGTACAGCACGGGCACGATGTAGCGCCACGGAACAGTGTGACGACCCGGCGCGTTCACCGTTGGCCTTCCTGCGCCTGCTCGTCGTCCCGCGTCATCACCGTGTAGAACACCCAGGACAGGGCCAGGATGATCAGGAAGTAGATCAGCGACATCGCCGCGGCGGGGCCGATGTCGAACTGTCCCACCGCCATCTGCACCAGGTCGATGGACAGGAAGGTGGTGGCGTTGCCCGGCCCGCCGCCGGTCAGCACGAAGGGCTCGGTGTAGATCATGAACGAGTCCATGAAGCGCAGCAGGACCGCGATGATCAGGACGCGTTTCATGCGCGGGAGCTGGATGGCGCGGAAGATGGACCAGCGTCCCGCGCCGTCGATGCGCGCGGCCTGGTAGTAGGCCTCGGGAATCGCCACGAGGGCGGAGTAGCACAGCAGCACCACCAGGGACGTCCAGTGCCAGACGTCCATGAGCACGATCGTGATCCAGGCATCCGTCACGTCGGAGGTGTAGTTGAATTCGACGCCCGCTGCGTTGAGCCAGTGCCCGAGCAGGCCGATGTCGACCCGGCCGAAGATCTGCCAGATGGTGCCGACCACGTTCCAGGGGATCAGCAGCGGCAGCGCCATGAGCACCAGGCAGAAGGAGACACCGATGCCGCGCGTGGGCATGCACAGGGCGATGGCGATGCCCAGGGGGATCTCGATGGCCAGCACGATGCCGGAGAACAGCAGGTTGCGCAACAGCGCGTTGTGGAAGCGCTCCGACGCCAGTACCTCCTGGAACCACTCCGTGCCGACCCAGAAGAACTCGTTGTTGCCGAAGCTGTCCTGTACCGAGTAGTTCACGACGGTCATCAGGGGAATGACGGCACTGAACGCGACGAGCACCAGCACCGGCAGGACCAGCAGCCAGGCGCGGTTGTTCCAGGACTTCACGGTGTGCCCTCCGCGCCGGGGCGGGGCACCCGCACGCCGTCCGCGTACAGGTGCAGGTAGTCGGTGTCGAACAACGCGACGGGGTTGTCGGGCACCGCTTCGCCCTCGCGCAGGATGATCGCGAGGTCGCGGCTGCCGAGTCGCGCGTGTACGATCTGCTCGCGGCCGAGATCATCCACCTTGCGCACGGTAACCGGCAGTCCGCCGGCCGCACCCGCCGCCAGCCGTATGTGCTCCGGCCGGATGCCCAGTTCCAGCGCGCCGGGCGGGCTGCCGTAATCGGCGCCCAGCGGCACGGGGGTGTCCTCCACGCGCGCGGTGCTGCCGCCCACGGTGCAGGGCAGCAGGTTCATGCCCGGCGAGCCGATGAAGGTGCCGACGAAAGTGTGCGCCGGGCGATCGAACAGCTCTTGCGGCGTGCCGACCTGCAGCACGCGACCCTCCAACATCACGACAACCTGGTCGGCCACGGTCAGCGCCTCGGTCTGGTCGTGGGTCACGTAGATCATGGTGTGGCCGATCTGCTGGTGAACCTTCTTCAGTTGCGCGCGCAGTTCCCACTTGAGCGCGGGGTCGATCACCGTGAGCGGTTCATCGAGGAGAATGGCGTTGGCCCCGGTGCGCACCAGCCCGCGGCCCAGGGATATCTTCTGCTTGCTGTCCGCGCCGAGGTTGCGCGCCTTGTGCCGCGCGGCATGGGTCAGTTCGAGCAACTCCAGTACCTCCGCCACCCGGCGCCGGCGCTGCGCCGTGTCGAGGCCCTGGTTGCGCAGCGGGAATTCCAGGTTCTCGGCCACCGTCATGCTGTCGTAGACCACGGGGAACTGGAACACCTGCGCGATGTTGCGTTCCTGCGGCGGCAGGTGCGTGACGTCCCGCCCATCGAATACCACCCTGCCGTCGCTCGGGGCGACCAGCCCCGAGATGATATTCAACAGGGTGGTCTTGCCGCATCCGGAGGGGCCGAGGAGGGCGTACGCGCCGCCATCCCGCCACTCCATGGTCATGGGCTGCAGCGCATGCGCGCCGTCCTGCGTGTAGCGGTGTGCGATGTTGTCCATGAGGATCGCCGCCACGTGCCTACCCCGCCGCCAGTGCACCGCCGGTGGCGGCATCGAAGTACAGGAAATCCCGCGGGTTGATGTAGCAGGCGAACGCCGCACCCGGGTCGAGTTTTCGCACGCCGTGTACCAGCGCCACCCAGCGCTCGCCCGCGAAGTTGAAGTGGATGAAGCTCTCCGAACCGGTGATCTCGTTGACGACGACCTTGGCGCGGATCTCGATGTCCTGCGCGTGCTGTCGTTCGAGCCGCACGTGGTGTGGCCGCACGCCCACCGTGTACGCGCCCTCGGGCAGTCGGGCGGCGGCCGTTGATCCTCCCTCTCCCTCAGCAAGGGTGAGTGTCGGGCCCTGCATCCGCGCGGCGACACGGTTCAGCGGCGGGTCGGAGAAGGCTCCCGCGGCAGTCAGGTTGACCGGCGCGCGATAGACCTCGCGCGCCGGCCCGTCCTGCGCGACGCGCCCCTCGTGCAGTACCGCGACGTGGCCGTCCAGTATCAGCGCCTCCAGCGGTTCCGTGGTGGCGTACACGAGCACGGCGCCGTGGGAGTGGAACAGTTCGGGCAGTTCCACGCGCAGTTCCTCGCGCAGCTTGTAGTCGAGGTTGGCGAGCGGTTCGTCCAGTAACACGAGTTCGGCGCGCTTGGCGAGCGCGCGGGCGAGGGCGACGCGCTGCTGCTGCCCGCCGGACAGTTCCGCGGGCAGCTTGTCGAGCTGGTTGTCGATACGCAGCAGCGTCGCGGCCTCGCGCACCCGCTCCTCGATCTCGCCGCGGCCGGCCCCCGCCACCTTCAGCGGCGAGGCGATGTTGTCGTACACGGAGAGGGAGGGGTAGTTGATGAACTGTTGATAGACCATGGCCACGTTGCGCTTCTGCACGGGCACACCCAGTACGGAGCGCCCGTTGAACCGCAGGTCGCCGCTGTCGGGGCGATCGAGACCCGCCATGATCCGCATGAGGGACGTCTTGCCCGACAACGTGGGTCCGAGGAGGATATTGGTAACGCCCGCCGCGAGCCGCAGGTTGACGCCCTGCGCAATGACCTCGCCTGAGACGCGGCGGGAGATGTCGGTGAGTTCCAGCACGCGGTTACCGCTCCGGTACGCCGGCCGGGGTGTGTCCGGCCGGTCCTGTTCTTGTTGTCATGCCCTGATTATCTTCGCTCGCGGCGGTAATGCAACGCGCGGCGCCAGCCCGATTGGGTGCTTGCGTGGACGCGACTGTCCGCAGTCAATAGACTGGCGGCCACGACAACGCCGTCAGCCAGTCAGGGAGCACCGCTTGCGCAGGTATGAACCGGGCCGTCCGCCCCTCGGAATTCTCGCCGAACCCGTGGGTCCGGTTGCGCGCGAAGGCTACGACCTGCGTACACCCATGGGCGGCCGCGCGGGCTGGTTCGCGCGGCGTTTCGGTTTCAAGCATTTCCAGTATATGGGCGCGGTGAGCGACAAACTGTTTGTCGGGTGCGCGATCGCCGACGCGGGCCTGCTCGTGAACTCCTTTGCCTACGCGTTCGATCCGCGTTCGCGACAGCTGTGCAAGCGCGGCTGGGAGCGACCGCTGGGACGCGGGTTTGCCTACAACCCGGACCCGGACGACGGCGTGAGTCGCTTCACAGGCGCGCGCGGCAGCGTCACCATGACGGCAGTGCAGGGGCGCCATGAGAAGCGCCTGCAGGTCGAACTCGACGACCTGGAAATCGATATGGCGTTCGTCGACGCGCCGCCGTTCGAGACCCTGCGTATCTGCACGCAAACGGGCGCGACCGGCTGGACCTACGCGCAGAAGGTCGCGGGGGTGCCGGCGACCGGCACCGTGCGCTGCGCCCTCGGCGAGTTCAACCTGGAAGAGATCAACGCCTATGCCCACCACGACTTCACGGCCGGCTACCTGCGGGCACAGACCAACTGGTACTGGGCCTGCCTGTCGGGGCGTGCCGCGAGCGGCGAGGTCATCGGCTGCAACCTGTCCAGCGGCGTCAACGAGTCCGGCGTGACCGAGAACTGCCTGTGGTGCGACGGCAGGCTGTTCAAGGTGGATTCGGTGCTGCTGGAGTGCGACGAGGACGACCTCGAACGACCGTGGGAGATCTCCTCGCACGACGGCGCGGTGGCGCTGGTGTTCACGCCGCTGGGTGCGTACCGCGCGCGGCGCAACCTGTGGCTGGCCGGGAACAACTTCCAGCAGTTGTTCGGGCGCTTCGACGGGGTGATCCGGTGTGGCGAGCGCGAGATCGTGGTGCGGGATATGGGCGGTTTTGCGGAGCGGCAGTACCTGAAGTGGTGAACGCGCCCTGTACTGTCGTCCCCGCTTTCGCGGGGACGACGGTGAGCGGCGAGCGCTGCGGGCCTCAATTCGACCAGTAGATATACTCATCACCCGGCGCATCCGGCTGCGACAGGTCCTTGTCGATATTGATCGGGATCGACATCCTGCTGGGCCACGCCGAGGGCGCCTGCTCCGCGTTGTGTGCCGCCAGCGCCGCCTGCAGTTCCGCCAGCTTGTCGGGGCGTTCCGCCGACAGGTCCCGCCGCTCCGTCGGGTCCGCCGACAGGTCGAACAGCCACGTGCGGCCCGGCGGGTCGCTCACGTTGAGCTTCCAGCCGTCCACCAGCGCGGACTGTGACGCGCCGCTGCGCCAGAACAGCCGCCGGTGCGGTACGCCCTGCGCCGCGCCGGTGACATACGGCAGGAGGTCCACGCCGTCCACCCTGCGGTCGGTCGGCAGGCTGGCGCCGCCCGCCGCGGCGGCCGTGGCGTACATGTCGAAGTGGTGCACGGGCGCGTCCACCACGGTGCCGGCCGGGATGCGCGCCGGCCAGCGGGCGAAGTAGGGCACGTGTATGCCCCCTTCAAACAGCGAGATCTTCCAGCCGCGGAACGGCTTGTTCACGTCGGGCAGGCCGATGTACCCGGCGCCGCCGTTGTCCGAGGTGAACAGCACCAGCGTATTGTCGTCCAGACCGTTGTCCTTGAGTGCCTGCAGCACCTGGCCGACGCCCCGGTCGAGACTGCGGATCATCCCGGCGTAGACGCGCTCACGGTGTAGCTCGATGTGCGCCAGCGCGTCGTAGTCCTCCCTGCTGGCCTGCAGCGGGGTGTGCGGCGCCCAGTGGGCGAGGTAGAGGAAGAAGGGCCGGTCCCGGTTAGCCTCGATCACCTTGACCGCTTCCTGCGTGTAGTAGTCCGTGAGGTAGCCGCGCGGCTCGAAGCGGTCGAGCTCGGGCGCATCGGTTGTGCTGAACGACGCGGCGTAGCGCATGGCCGCCCAGAGGAAGCGATCGATGGGGTCGAAGTCCTGCTTCGCGTTCACCACGTCGGGGTCGTCCGGGGGCAGGTACAGGCCGCTGGCCATGAGCAGGCTCTCGGCGAAGCCCTGGTCGACCGGCGCCATGCCGTTGGTGAGGCCCACGTGCCACTTGCCGATGTGCACGGTGTGATAGCCGCGGTCGCGCAGCAACTCGGCGATGGTGATCTCGCTGGTCGGCATACCCATGTCCTCGTAGGGCACAGCTGCCGCGTCGGGATAACTGATCGAGTCGCGCAGCCGGCCCTCGTCGCGCGGCGCCAGGGCGGCGAGCTGCATCATGCCGGGCGGTGTCGGTGTGAACTCGAAGCCGAAACGCGTGCCGTAGCGGCCGGACAACAGCGCGGCGCGGGAGGGCGCGCAGGTGCCGTTGGCGGCGTAGCCGTTGGTGAACATGACGCCCTCGTGGGCGATGGCATCGATGTTCGGGGTGGGCACGGTACCGCCGGCCACGCCGCCCCCGGCGACGGTCAGGTCGTTCCAGCCCAGGTCGTCGGCGAGGATCAGCACGATGTTCGGCGGCCGCTGCGAGGGTGCGCGACCCTGTGGGTCCGCGCCCGTCGCCCAGTCGATCTCCCGGTGCGCTGCCACCGGCATGCGCATCTGCATCATGAGGCCGACGCCCTTCAGCGCTATGGTCTCGCGGTTGCCGTAGGCAACGGCCAGTAACAGAACCAGCGCAAGGGCCGCGCCGAACAACCGCTTCGCACCTGTACCCATGTGCTCTCTCCCGGGGCGGGCGCCCGCTTTTGGTGCCGGTGGGCCGGCAAGTTTTGGCACATATTATGCCGCTATATTACGATCCACAAGCGGCGCGCCGGACGCGACCCGTGAGGTGCGATTGCGCGCGGTATGAAGGACGGTGGGTAAGCGCAGCCGATGCGCCGCGACATCGCAAGATTCCTTGATCTGGATTCACGGCGCGTGGCCGGAATTGGGCCATACTGCGTATTGCAGCGCTCCCTGCTTCCGTAACATTGTAGGGGGCAGGATAACGCGTAACGGATCAGCACAGAGGGAGGTCAGCAGCGGGATATGGGTAGCATCAGGCTCGGCATCATGGGCTTCGGCCAGACGGGCAGGCAGCTCTACGAGCTCGCCGGTCGCAGCGACGACATCGAGGTCGTCGCCATCGCGGATATCGGCAAGCCCGACATCCTGCACTATCTGCTGTGCTCGGAGGTTGCCGACCCCGGCGCCTACCGGCTCGAGGGTAATTTCCTGGCGGGCCCCGGCGGCAGGGCGCGACTCATGAGCATCGACACGCCCGCGGAGATGCCCTGGGATATCTTCGGCGTGGATGCCGTGATCGATTCCACGGGCAAGTTCCGCGACCGCGGCTTCATGGAGGACCACCTGGGCAACGGCGCCCCGCGCGTTTTCCTGCGCACGCTGCCGACCGACCACATCGACCGCATCGTGATTCCCGGCATCAACGAGGCCAGCGCCACCGCCGCAGACCGCATGGTATCCGCGGGTTCGGCCACCACCGGCGCCCTGTGCCAGTTGCTCAATGCGCTGTCGAGGCGCTTCGGTATCGAGTGCGGCAGCATGACCACGGTGCACGCCTTCACCTCCGACCAGGCGTTGCAGGACTACGCGGGCAGCGACTACCGCCGCAGCCGCTCCGCCGCGAAGAACATCATTCCCAACACCCACGAGGCGGCCCACTGGCTCGGTCGCGTGCTGCCGGACTTCGCGGGCCGGGTGCTCACCTCCGCGCTGAATGTGCCGGTGCTGGACGGCTGTCTCCTGGACACGACCCTCGTGATGTCCGATGTCACGGTCACCGCGGAGGACGTCAACGCCGCGATGCGCGAGGCCGCGCAGGCGGCGCCCGGGATCATCGACGTCGCCGAGGACCCGATTGTGTCCTCCGACGTGATCGGCAACAGTCACTCCCTGCTGTTCGACGCCAGGGGCACGATCAAGGCGGGCGAGCGCACCATCAAGACGCTGGGCTGGTATGAGAACCTGGGGCACGCGGCGCGCCTGCTGGACGTGGTGCGGCTCTACCAGGGACTGGATCAAGGGGGGGCGGCATCATGAAAGTGGCAATCAACGGTTTCGGCCGCATCGGCCGCTCAGTCTTTCGCATCCTGGAGGGCGTGCCCGGCATCGACGTGGTCGCCATCAACGACCTGTTCGACAACGAGGCGCTGCGCTACCTGCTGAGTTACGACACGGTGATGGGTCCCTTCCGCAAGAACCTCGCGCTGGTCGACGACTGCTTCGTGACGGACAAGGGCAGCACGCAGATGTTGTCCGAGCGCGACCCCGCGAAGCTGCCCTGGGGTGAGATGGGTATCGACGTCGTGGTGGAGTCCACGGGCGTCTTCCGCACGCGCGAGCAACTGGAGCAGCACCTCGCCGCCGGCGCGGGCCGCGTGGTGCTCACGGTGCCCGCCAAGGACGCGATCGACTACACCGTGGTGCTGGGTGTGAACGATGACGGACTTGACGACTCGCACCGCATCATCTCCAACGCGAGTTGCACCACCAACTGCCTGGCGCCCATGGCGAAGGTACTCAACGACGCCTTCGGCATCGAGGAGGGCGTGATCAACACGGTGCACGCCTACACCAATGACCAGCGCCTGGCCGACGTGCCGCACTCCGACTGGCGCCGCAGCCGCGCGGCGGCGGAGAACATCATTCCCACGTCCACCGGTGCGGCCAAGGCCGTGGGCGAGGTATTGCCTGAGCTGAAGGGCAAGCTGCACGGCATCGCGGCGCGGGTGCCGGTGCCGGACGGCTCGGTGGTCGACCTGTTCGTCACGCTGGGCAGGAACGTGTCGGTCGACGAGGTGAAAGACGCCGTGTGGTCCGCGGCGCAGTCCGACGCGCTGCGCGGCATCCTGCAGTACGCCGAAACGCCTATCGTGTCATCCGACATCATCGGCAACGCGCACTCGTCGATCTTCGACTCGGGATTCACCGCGGTGACCCGCGGGCGTCACCTGCGCGTGCTGAACTGGTACGACAACGAGTGGGGCTACTCGTCGCGGGTCTGCGACCTGCTCGGCCGCATCAACAGCTGGTAGGCGGACAGCGGCGGAACAACACGGTCAGGCGAGTTTCCGCACCAGCCAGGCATCCTGCCCGACCCAGAAGTGGTCGGGCTGCATGAGCAGCAGTTCGGCGTTGTCCAGCGCGTCGACGGCGCGGCGCACGAACGCTTCCGACGTGATCGTGGTGCCGTACCGGGCGCCGTCGAGGTGGTCTGACTCGCTCGACGCCGTGAAGAAGAATCCCTCCGCGTCCAGCGCAACGTCATTGCGTTGGGCGAAGCCGTCGCCGTGAGTGGTGAACACGAGGATGCCCCCGGTTTCCACGGCGCCGAACAATGTGTCCAGCCAGTCCCGCCAGCTGTCGCGCGGCAGGTGGGAAAACAGTGACAGCACGAACACGACGGCAAAGCGGCGCGGGAACCTGACCGCGCGCGGGTCGTGGTGCGAGGCAAAACCCGGCAGGCCGAACTTGTCGTGAATGAACTCGATCGCCCCGGGCATCAGGTCGGAGACGTGGACGCGGTCGGCGCCCGGAAACTTCGCGAGGTGGCGCGACAGGCGCCCGTAGCCGCAGGCGAATTCCAGGAATGACTCGCAGTCGGCGAGCGGGCTGCCGACTTTTTCCAACAGGACCATCAGCTCGTAGGACGTGCGCCAGCCGTCCACGAGGTAGTCGCGCAGCGGGTTCAGGCTGTCCGGGTGGTCGTGGATGAAGCGGAAGATTTCGTCGCCCGGGTGGATCTCGCAGTTGACGCCTATCCAACTGGCAAAGGTGCCGGGTCCGCCGGCCTGCTCCGCGGCGTTGTGGTGTTGCAGCAGGCGCGCGATGTCTGTACTACCCGGCACTGGTGGTGTCTCCCCTGTTGTCGCGGGGGCAGTATACCAGTGCGCGGGTGTAGCCGGGCTTGTGTCAGCCTTCCAGGAAGCCGTCGCACTCGCCGGTGGAGAGCAGGCTTACGACCTCCAGCGCGACCAGGAGCATGGTGTTGACGTCGCCGTTGTCGAACGCGCCCTCGCCGGCATCGACGATGGCGGCCATGGTCGCGGCGTGGGCCGAGATGGTGGCCTGTTGCCCGGGGGTGAAGCGCCCGATGTCCGGCAGGGCCTCCTGTATCAGCATGCTGAGGGACTGTGCATCGGCGAAGGTGGCCAGGGCGGGCGCCCCGTCGAAGGCGGGCACGACGTCGTCGTTGGCGAGCCTGTCGGTGAGTGCGGCCGCAATGCGGATCTGCTGGTACAGCTTGTCGAAATCGACCACGCTGATGTCGTCGCCGGTGGTGTGGTAACAGGGGCCCGTCGAATCGGTGAAGAACACGGAGGGTACGCCGGCGTCGATCAATATGGCGTGGTCGGAGCGACCCTGGCCGAAGATCTCGCTGAACTGCACGACCGCCAGCGGCTCGGTCGCGGTCGCCTGTTCCACGAGGTCGCGCATCTGCTGGCCGCCGCTCTCGGCGCCCACCGCGATGCTGAAGTCGCGCAGGCTGGGCAGGAGGTTTGCGCCCTGGATGTCGAAGTTGATGTAGGCCACCGTGGCGGCCAGCGGCACGAGCGGATTGGCGGTGTAGTAGCGCGATCCCAGCAGCCCGTCCTCCTCCCTGTCCCAGAACGCGAGAATGACGGAGCGCCTGGGGCGGTTGTCGGGAACCGACAGGTGCAGTGCGACGTCCAGTACCGCGGCCACACCCGTGGCGTTGTCGGTTGCGCCGTTACAGATGAAATCGCCCGGAGCGGCGCTCGCGCAGCTGCCCAGGTGGTCGTAGTGCGCGCCGATCATCACGTACTCGTGCGCGAGATCGGTGCCGGGGATCAATCCCAGTATGTTGGTGCCGAGCGTGAAGCCCTGCTTGAAGGCCGCGGCGCCGGTGGCGCCGCTGTCCAGCCCCACCGCCCCGGAGTTACTCATGAGGGCGATGAGGTAGTTCTGCGTGGCGGTGGAACCCGCGGTGTTGTTGTTGCGGCCGGAGAGTGAATCGCTGGCCAGCGTGTCGGTATGCAGCTGGGCGCAGGATGAAACGAGCAGCAGTGTCGCGAGCGCGAGCAGGAAACGGGTGTGCATGGTGTGAACCTTGTTATGGACGTACTGCCAGTATAGTTGGCTTTTGCCCGTCTGCCCGGCCGGCGCGCGTCAGTCCGGCGGCCGCGCCAGGGCCCGCGCCGCACCCCACGCGCGCAACAGGTTGCCGCCCCATATCAAGTCGATCTGCGCCTCGCTGTAGCCGCGGCGCAGCAACTCCCGCGTGACGGCGGGCGATTCGCCGGCGTCGTCCCAGCCCTGGATACCGCCGCCACCGCCGAAGTCCGAGGCCACGCCCACGTGCCGCACGCCCACCAGCTGCGCGATGTAGTCGATGTGGTCGACGAGGTCGGCCACGGTGGCGCGCGGCCACTGCGCCTGCAGCGCATTGATGCGCTCGCGCAGTGCCGCCAGTTCGGCCTGGCTGGCGCGGCCGTACCAGTCCGGACCGTCCACGCCCGCCGCGCCCAGCACCGCCCGAATCGCCGCCTGGTTGTCCTCGCTCACGTGGCGCAGGTAGCTGTCGAAGGCGACGACCTGGACGACGCCGCCGGTCGCCGCGATCGCGCGAATCTCCGCGTCGCCCAGGTTGCGCGGGTGATCGAACACGCCCATCGCGCCCGAGTGCGAGGCGATGACCGGCGCGCGCGACAGCGCAGCCGCCTGCAGGGTTGACTGGTCGGACGCGTGGGAGACATCGATCATGATGCCCAGGTCGTTGAGTCGCGCCACGAGCGTCCGACCCAGTGGCGTCAGTCCGGTGTCTTCGCCCGTCTCGTCCGGCCGGGGTCGCGCGGCAACGCCGAACTGGTTGTTGCCGTCGTGGGTGATCGAGATGTAAGCGGCGCCCCGCGCGGCGAATTCGTCCAGGTGTTCCAGGCCGGGCCCCAGCGGGTAGCCGTTTTCCACACCGATCACCGCGGACA
>JAUIEP010000319.1 GCA_030428835.1 Gammaproteobacteria bacterium
TCGATGCGCCCGTAATTGAACAGGTTCCAGGTCAGCGCCGGCCCGCCGGCGACGGTGGTCACGTCGCTGGTACCGTTCAGGCTGTTAGCGGACCAGCCGATGCTGCCGGCCAGGGAGATCGAAGGGTAGAGATCTGCCGCGGCGATGCCGATCTGCGCCGACTGCGCCGCCGTCTGCCAGGCCGCCGCCCGCACATCCGGGCGGCGCAGCAGCAGGTTGGCGGGCACCTCGCGCAGGCTCACCGGGTCCAGTTCGGGCAGCGCGCCGTTCACGCCCTCGAGCTCCGGCAGCGCCCCCGGCGGGCGCGCCAGCAACACCGCCAGCGCGTTGCGGGTCTGCGTCAGCGCCGCCTGCAGTGCGGGGATGGTCGCGAGCGTGCCGAGGTACTGGGCGCGGGCCTGCTGGACGTCCAGCTCGGAGTCCTGCCCGCTGTTGAACAGCTTGCGCGTGATCTCCAGGCTGCGCTGCTGCAGGTCGACGTTGTTGCGGGCGATCTCGATGCGCTGCAGCGTGGTCTTGTAACCGTAATACAGGGTGGCGACCTGGGCCGCCAGCAGGACCTGTGCATCGCGCTGGTTGGCCAGCGAGGCAAAATAGGCGGCATCGGCGGACTCGATGCCGCGGCGAAACCGCCCCCAGAAATCCAGCTCCCAGCCGAGTTTGAAAGACGCATCGCCGGTGCGGAAATCCCGGTCGCGACCGTCGCTCTCCCGGTAGACGAAGGCGCCCGACGCGTCGACCCGCTGCACCTGTGGGTAGCTCAGGCCTGTGGCGATACCCTGCAGCGCCCGGCTCTCGATGATGCGCAGGCCGGCGATGCGCAGGCCGGGGTTCTGCAGCCTGGCCTCGCGCACCAGAGACTCCAGCACCGGGTCGTTAAAGCGCAGCCACCACTGGCCGAGGTCGGCGGCCTGGTCATCGCGCAGGACCTCGCCGTAGAGGTCGGGCTGCCAGAGCGCCAGCCAGTCTGTCTCGGGCTCCGCGTAATCCGGGCCCAGGGGTGCGCAGGCCGCCAGCGCCGCGACGAGCAGCGCGAGAATACGGCAACGCATGTGCAAAACCCGGCGGTCCCGTGTTCTCAGTCCCCGGCTTCGCCGGCAGCCGCGTCGGGCGCCGGCTGCGCCCCAGGCTCCGCGACCGCGACCCAGCCCATGAATATCTGGTAACCGACGGCGAGCACCACCGCCCCCACGAACAGGCCGATCAACCCGGCACTGACCATGCCGCCCAGCGCGCCGAGCAGGATCACCGGCATCGGTACCGACAGTCCCCGTCCGAGCAGCATGGGCTTGAGCACGTTGTCCGACAGCCCGGCGACGAAGAGGTAGACGGTAAGCAGCACGTTCACGACGGTAGACGCGTCGCCCTTGGTCCACAACCAGGCGATCACCGGGAGGAACACCAGCGCCGCCGGTACCTGGACGATGGCCAGTACCAGCGTGACCAGGGCCAACAGGCCGGCGAAAGGCACGCCGCCGAGGATGAAGCCGATACCCAGCAGCACCGCCTGGATGAAGGCGACGCCGACCACGCCCACCGCCACCGAGCGTACCGTGTCGACGGTGAGCTGGTGCAGTTGGGGGCCGATTTCCGGCCCGCCGATGCGCGTGTAGATGCGCCGCGT
>JAUIEP010000181.1 GCA_030428835.1 Gammaproteobacteria bacterium
GGGGACGGCGACAGGGCAGGCCAGCAGAATCTGCGCGTAGCCCTTGCCCTGCGGGTCGTTGCGGATACTGGCGACGCCACCGCCGCCCAGCACATCGTGTAACAGGAAGTTGATGGCGCCTGCGCCGGGCAGCAGGAATTTCTCGACGTTGCAGGGACCGGTGTCGGCCAGGAAGTGCGCGAACCGCGCCGTCACCGTGTCCACGTCCAGCGCCCGCCAGATCCAGGGCAGGTACTCGGGCTTGCGCGCGATGATGCCGACATTCGCCTTGTCGCCCTTGTCGCCGCTGCGCCCGTACGCCAGCGCGACCAGCGGCACCGTCGCGGTAGCCGCGCCCTCCGCGACCGGTTCCGGCGGCCGCGGCAAGGCGTTCGTGTCGAGCGGCGTACCGCCGGCGTCGCTGTAGTCCAGCGTCGCGTCGCCGAGGTCGATCGACACCCGCACGCGCTGCCGGTCGATCGTGAAAGAGAACAGGCGCACCACGGGAGAGGGGCTCGGGCGGCTGCCCGCGAAGCCCGACAGCCCCGGCGGCGTGGCGAGGCCGAGGCCGACCGCCTCCTTGAGGAGGATGCCGATGCCCGCCATCTCCGGGTGCTTCGCCGCGATTTTCATGACCACCTCGCGGTGCTCGCCCGCCCGCGCGAAGTCGCCGAACTGGCTCTCGGTACCCAGCAACTCGATGCTGGTCTCGCTGAAGTCGGGCAGGCCGAAGCCAGCAAGCGTGTTGCGCGCCGCCTCGAACACGGCCGCGCCCAGCGCCCGCGCCTTGCGGTCGGCATCCACGCCGTAGAAGCTCATGTAGGTGCCGCCGCGGAACTGGTCGGCGAACGTGGCGCTGACCTTCAGCGTGTCCGGCGCCGCCCGCCCGGTGGCGCCCGCCACCTGCACCCGGTGCTCGCCCACTTGCGTCAACCGCGCGGTGGAGAAATCGCACACCACGTCGGGCAGTATGTAGGCCTGCGGGTCGCCGATCTCGTACAGCATCTGCTCCGCCACCGTGCCGACCGAGACGAGTCCGCCCGTGCCCTCGGGCTTGGTGCAGACGAAACTGCCGTCGGGACTCACCTCGGCCACGGGGTAGCCGATGTCGGCCACGCCGGGCACGTCCTCCCAGTCGGTGAAGTTGCCGCCGGTGGCCTGCGGGCCGCACTCGAGGATGTGCCCGGCGAGGGAGCCCATGGCGAGCCGGTCGAGATCCTCCCGGCCCCAGCCGAACGCGTGGATGCACGCGCCCAGGGTCACCGCGCTGTCGACGCAGCGCCCGGTGACCACGATGTCGGCGCCCGCCGCGAGCGCGGCCGCGATCGGGAACGCACCGAGATAGGCGTTGATGCTGAGCAGCTTGTCGGGAGCGGGAAAACCCTCGCCGGAAAACATTTCCGTGACACCCTCGGCGGCAAGCGCCTCGCGCTCGCCCATGAGGTCGTCGCCGAGTACACAGGCGACCTTGAGTTCGAGACCCTGCGCGGCGACCTGCGCGCGCAGCGCGGCGGCGCAGGCCATAGGGTTCACGCCGCCGGCGTTGGACAGCACCTTGATGCCGCGTTCCGCGATCTGGGCGAGGTTGGGCTGCATCGCGGCGGTGACAAAGTCGGTGGCGTATCCCCTGGCCTCATCCTTGGCCCGCGCCCGCGCCATGATCGACATGGTGATCTCGGCGAGGTAGTCGTAGACAATGTAGTCCAGCCCCTCGACGTTCAGTAGTTGTGGCGTGGCGCGCGAGGCATCGCCCCAGAATCCGCTCGCGCCGCCGATGCGCACTACCCGGTCGGTCATTGCAGTCGTCCGCCTGGTGAAGGAAAGGTGTGGAATCTTACCCAA
This sequence comes from Gammaproteobacteria bacterium, assembly GCA_030428835.1. Lineage (GTDB taxonomy): Bacteria > Pseudomonadota > Gammaproteobacteria > Pseudomonadales > Halieaceae > Marimicrobium. The sequence goes on from JAUIEP010000181.1 coordinate 1,822, forward strand.
TAGCCCGCGTGCGGACATGGGATAAGATGCCATTCTTATAGGGGATTGTGCCAACGCCCGCGAGTGCCGGCGGCGCGGCGTGTTATCCTAGGATGCAAATAACATGAATAAAGGTGTGTCGTCGATGCCAGGTGCTGACAGGGAAGGGGCCGTGGGGCCGGTTAGCGGCGCCCGCCGTGTCGCATGCGCCGCGGCGTTTTGCCTGTCGTTGCTGTGGCCCACGTATGCCCGCTTGCTGCCGGCAACCCAGGCCGACCCCGGGCCGGAAGTCGCCTCGGAGTTCAACAACCCCATCGCGGACGTATCCGGCGGTACACTGCGCGGACTCGAGGACCACGGCGTCTACGTCTTCCGCGGTATCCCCTATGCCAGGCCGCCGGTGGGCGACCGTCGCTGGCGCGCCCCCGCGGCGCCGGAACCCTGGTCCGGAGTGCGCACGGCGTACAGTTTCGGCCCCGCCTGCATGCAGGCGCCCTTTACCGAGGGCAGTCCCTATTACTCTCCCCCGGAGACGCTCTCCGAGGACTGCCTGCACCTCAACGTGTGGACGCCGGACATGACACCGGCGGAACCGCTGCCGGTGATGGTGTGGATCCACGGCGGCAGTTTCACGCGCGGCAGCGGGGCCGTGCCCGCCTACGACGGCGCCAGCCTCGCGCGGGAGGGCGTGGTACTCGTCACGATTAATTACCGCCTGGGCGTATTCGGCTACCTCGCACATCCGGAGCTGAGCCAGGAGCGCGGCGGCAGCTCCGGCAACTACGGCCTGCTGGACCAGATCGCCGCACTGCAGTGGGTGCAGTCCAACATTGCGCAGTTTGGCGGTGACCGCAACAGTGTGACGGTGTTCGGCGAGTCCGCCGGCGCCAGCGCGGTGAACCAGTTGCTCGCCGCGCCGGAAGCCTCGGGCCTGTTCCACCGGGCGATCGGCCAGTCCGGCGGCTTCCTGTCGCCGCAGCCGGAACTGGTGGCGGGCCACGCCTTTGGCCAGGAGGTGTTCGAGCGCGCGGGCAGGGAGGATGTCGACGCCATGCGCGCCCTCGGCAGCGAGGACCTCCTGCGCGCGCAGGCCGACATGGAGGCCAGCGGCCACAGCGTGCGGCCGCTGGTCGACGGCAGGATCATTCCCGACCAGGCCATCGAGCGCTTCCGCCGCGGTGAGCATAACAAGGTGCCGGTCCTGCTCGGTTACAACCGCGACGAGAGCACCGTGTTCGCGCTGCTGCCCGAGCCGCCGCCGCTGCTCTACGACAACCACGACGACTTCACGGCGGGCGTGCGCAACTACGGGCGGCTCGCCTCGTTGCCGTTGCGCTGGCTGTACGGCGAGGAGGAGGGCTCCGCGCAGCCCTACCTGGACTTCTGGCGCGACCTCAAATTCGGCTGGAACATGCAGACCTGGGCGCGACTGAACGAGGAGGCGGGCGAGCCGGCCTGGCTCTACTTCTTCACACACGTGCCCGCCACACCCTTCGGCCGCCAGTTGGGTGCCTACCACGCCGCGGAGATCCCCTACGTCTTCGGCAACGGTGTGCCCGACAACGATGCGGACCAGCGCGTGCACGACCTCATGCGCGGGTACTGGGTCAACTTCGCGAAGACCGGCGACCCCAATGGCCCGGGCCTGCCCGAGTGGCCGCGCTTCGGCTCGGATGCCAACTACCTGGAGCTGGGCGCCGAGCCGCGCGCCGGGGAGGACCTCGACTGGGCGCGCATGAAGGCCTGGGACTATATCTTTCCCTGAGCCTGCCGCGACTCACTTCCACCAGGGATAGAACGGCGGCATGTCGGTGGACGTGCGGTCGGTAAAGTTTGCCGCGCGCTTTTCCAGGAACGATGCCACCCCCTCCTTGCCGCTGTTGATGCTGGCGTAGAACATCGACAGCGAGTCGACCTTGTGCGCCGCCACGGGGTCGGGCTGCGCCGCGTTGCGATACATCATCTGCCGGCTGAGCGCGATGGCAACGGGGCTGTGCTGCGCGATGCGGCGCGCAATCTTGTAGGCCTCCTCCAGCAGGTCGTCTCCCGGCACGACCGCTTTTACCAGCCCGCCCGCCAGGGCGTCCTCGGCCGTCATCACCTCTGCGGTGTACACCCATTCCAGCGCCTGGGAGATGCCGACGATGCGCGGCAGGAACCAGGTGGAACAGGCCTCCGGCGTGATGCCGATCTTGTTGAACACGAAGCCGATGCGCGCCCTGTCGGACGCCAGCCGGATGTCCATCGCGCAGGTCATGGTGGCGCCGATGCCGACGGCCGCGCCGTTGATCGCTGCGATGACCGGCTTGTTGCAGTCGTAGATGGCCAGCGTGACGCGACCGCCCGTGTCGCGCACGCCGTCGACGATCTCTGGGTCGTCGTAGCGCTCTTCCAGGTCCGCCATGGTCGGTGTAAGTGCCTCGTTGAGGCCGAACACGTTGCCGCCTACCGACAGGTCCATGCCGGCGCAGAACGCCTTGCCCGCGCCGGTCACCACGATCGCGCGCACGTCGTCGTCATCGGAGGCGCGGTTGAACGCGTCGATCAGTTCGTGGGCCATTTCCACGGTGAAGGCGTTGAGGTTGTCGGGGCGGTTCAGCGTTAACGTGAGGATGTTCTCTTCTACGTCGTAGCGCAGGGTGTTGTAGGCCATGGTGTGTTCCTCTTTTTGATGTTTCAGGCTTTCAAGATAGTGCATTCACTGGGCCACGTAAGCAGGGCGGCAGATATGTTCGGTATCAATCGCGGCTATAGGTATTTTTTTCTTAACGTTCTCTGGGAGCGGAGCATGAGCACTTACCGCCCACCGGGGACCGCCAAAAAGCGTACATCCATGTACAGGCTCGGCTGGCGACATCCATGTCGCCAGACGCCCCCGGTAGGCGGTAAGTGCTCATACTCCTCGGTCCGTTCTGCGATTGTCACTGCGAGCCTGGCGGCATTAGCGGATTCGCGTGAATACCGCTTCACTGCTATTTTGGAAATCATTGATGGTGGGGCACAGATCGCCGGGAGTATCAGGTGAGCGAGCAGGCCAGCGAAGCATTGCGCAATATCCAGATGATGATCGACAGTCCCGCCGACCTGGCGGAGGCGCCGCCGTTCGTGCGCGGCATGGATCTCTCCGGGTTGACCTTCACCCGGGTGAGTTACGGGCACTTCGAGATGGAGTGGCGCGTGGACGCCCACCTTACTCACTATGACGGCGTGGTGCAGGGCGGCGTGGTCACGGTTGTCGCGGACAGCGGCCAGTCATTCGCTTTTTATTCGACCAGCGAGCAGCCGGAGGCGTATTCCACGTCGGAATTCACCACGCGCTTCCTGCGGCCCATCAAGACCGGGGATGTCATCCATGTGGTGAGTGAGGTGGTCAACCGTTCCCGGCGCCTGTGCCTCATCGAGACCCGCATGGTCAACCGCGCCACCGGCAAGCTGTGTGCGCTGGTTACCGGGACGTGGATGATTGCGGAGCGCGACCTGGGCTGAGTCCGCAAGTTCGTCCCGCTGTCACACGGCTGTTACATGCGGGTGCGACAATCGCTCTTCCGCTGACCACCCAGGGGGAAGCCCGCCATGCTCCGCACCCCGTTACCCCGTTACCCCGTATCCTGAATCTCGCGCTCGTGTCACTCGCGGCGATCGTGCTGCTCACCACCGGTATCGCGCAACTGGACCTGTCCTGGCCCGAGCGCTCCGTGCTGGCCACGTTGAGCGGCGCCCTGGTGGGTTGTGCGGTGGTGTGGTACTGCCTGCAATCGCCGTCGTATCGATTGCGCTGATCAGTTGCCGCTGAACTTGCCCTCGCGCTTTTCGAAGAAGGCGGTCAGGCCCTCGCGCGCGTCGTCGGTACCCTGGGTCAGCATGAACTGGTCCGCGTCCATGAAGCTGGTGGCGTTGTCCAGCGCCGTGGCGCTCGCGTTGATGCCGCGCTTGGCCATGCGCACCGGGACCGGCGGCATGGCGGCGACCTGGGCCGCCAGTTCGCGCGCTTTTGACAGTGCCGCGCCGGGTTCGGTGAGGTAGTCCACCAGGCCCCAGCGCTCGCAGGTCGCGGCGTCCACGGGTTCGGCCAGGATGAGCAACTGCTTGGTGCGCGCGGGGCCGATCAGGTGGTTGAAGCGCGGCACGCTCTGCCAGCTCATGTTCATGCCGAGTTTGAGTTCCGGTACGTAAACCTGCGCGTCCCGCGCCGCCACGCGCCAGTCGCAGGCCACCGCCAGCGCCGCGCCGCCGCCGATACACCAGCCCTCGATCGCGCAGATGGTGACCTGCTCCAGCGCCTCCCACGCGGCGCACATGGCGGGGCCGACCTTCAGCAACTGGCGCCGCTGGGCCACCGTCATCTCGCCCGCGCGGGCGGACTCCGCGTCCGCGAGGTCCATGCCCGCGGTGAACATGGTGTCCGTACCGCGCAGGACGATGGCGGACAGCTCCGCGTCGTACTGCAGTTCCAGCGCCAGTTGCGTGAGTTCGCGCATCAGCGCGTTGTTGAGGCTGTTGACGCGCTTGCCGGAGGTGAAGCTGACCTCGAGCACCCTGCCATCGCGCTTGAGGTCCAGGTATTGCCAGGTGTTTTCTGTCATCCGTTTTTCTCCGTTGCGGTGGCGGGCTGCGACCTGCTAGGGCGCATTCTCCTTCGCCTTGACAAACATGTAGTCCACCATCTGCATGAGGCCGAACTCGGAACAGAAGTGGCACATGCCGCGCTCGGGCATGGCGTTGTAACCGTTCAGCACGCGTTCCTTCGTCAGCTCCAGCGGCTGCTCCATGATCGGCTGCCAGCGTGCGTAGTCGCCGAGCACCGGCGCGCCGGTCGCGCCGCCGTCGTGGCAGCCGGAGCAGATGATGTCGTAGTACTGCTTGCCGGGGTGCGGCGCGTCCGCCGGCGGTGCTGCGGGAGTGGCAGGCGCGGCGGCAGCCCCCGCGGGAGCCGGTGCGGGCGGCGGCGGGGGCGGCGGGCGGAAGAGCCGGTGCAGTCCGGTGGTCTGCGAGAGAATGTAGATCGAGCCGTCCGCCGCGACCTTGATGTCGCGGATGCGGCCGCCGACTTCCTGCAGCAGCGCGCGTTGCGTGCGCACCACGCCGTTGTCGAAATCCAGCTTGGCCACGTGCTCAGCCTTGAGCGCCGTGACCAGCAGGTCGCCGTCCCACTCGCGGAACATGTCGCCGCGGTAGACCTCGATCTTTGATGCGGCGATGGAGGGCAGGAAATAGTAAACGGGCTGCAGCATGCCGTCCCTGTGCGTGCTCTCGCCCATGGGTTTGCCGGTGGCGTAGTTGCTGCCGTACCCGATCGTGGGGTAGCCGTAGTTGCCGCCCGGGCGGATGACGTTCACCTCGTCGCCGCCCAGCGGGCCGTGTTCCGCCTCGAACAGCAGCCCCGACACGCTGTCGTACGCGAGGCCCTGGGGATTGCGCACGCCCAGCGCCCAGATGCGCGGGTCGAACCCTGGAGTGTCCACGAACGGGTTGTCCTGCGGTACAGAGCCGTCCGCATTGAGGCGCAGGATCTTGCCCTCCAGCCGGTGGCCTTTCTGCGGCAGGGGGTCCTCGCCGCGCTCACCCACCGACACGTAGAGGTAGCCCGCGTCGTCGAATTCCAGCGCGCCGCCGAAATTCGAGGACGCCCAGCCGTAGTCGTCCGTGTTGAGCAGGTCGGTCACCCCGGCGAGCGTGTCGTCGACGATGACGGCGGTCGCCACCTCGGTGTAGTGGTAGATGTCGATCTCCGGGTGGGCTTTCGCGTAGGAGAAGTACACGCGCTTGTTGTTCGCGTAGTCAGGGTGCAGCGCGATATCCATCAGGCCGATCTGGCTGAAGCCGCTGCCGATCGGGGGCAGCCCGGTGATCTCGATGCCCTCGCCGGTCTCGAGGTTGAAGCGCATGAGCCGACCGCCGTGTTCGGTCAGCAGGATCTCTCGTTCGCCCGTGAACTCAAAGGCGAAGGGGTAGTTGATCGGTGGCAGTACGCGTTCCAGGCGCGCGTCGCGGACATTGATGTCGGCGAGGCTCTTCAGTTCGCCCTCGTAGGCTTCGACCCTGCCCGCGCTCCTTAAGAGTTGGTCGCGTTCGTTCCCGGCGCCGACGACGGCGACGACCTCAGCGGTTGCGGGCTCCGCCGACTCGGGCGGCTCCACCGAATCCAGCAGCTCCACCGAATCCGGCGGCTCTTGCGAACAGGCGGAAGCGAGCAGTGCGAGGCCCAGTACCGCCGTGGTTGCGAGGGCGTGGCAGGTCGGCGCAATGCCCCGGAACTTGCGTGTGGGCCGCATGTTATCTGGCTCCCGGTGTCAGTGGTGTGGCTGCGTGAGCGGCAGCGCTCGGTGGCGCGCATTGTACGCGAGATTGCGGCGCCTGCGGTCGCGCATCTGCCCCCGCGCCGTGTACCACGCCGGCATCAGTCCTGGTCGACGTTCTCCTGCTCTTTGCGGTTCTGCTTCTCGAGCCACTTGTTGAGCAGCTTGCCGGCCTTCTTCTCGATTTTCTTGCTGGCCTGGTTGACCGCCAGGTCCTTGAGAATCTGCTGGGCGTCGACCATGCACCAGTCCGCGGGATCCCCGGCGCTGTTGCCGCGACATTCGACCGGCCAGTCGATCGCGGTGAGGCGTTTGGAGATGTTGCAGGCGGGATCCAGTT
>JAUIEP010000182.1 GCA_030428835.1 Gammaproteobacteria bacterium
CCGGCGCAGCACCGGAACAGGAGTTCCCACTTGACCTACCCCGGGCACTGGTCACAAAGCCAACCCGACGCGCCGGCCATCATCATGGCGGGCAGCGGCGAACGCACCACGTTCGCCGAACTGGAGGACGCCGCCAACCGCGGCGCGCACCTGCTGCGCGACCTGGGCCTTGCGCGCGGCGACCGCTTCGTCCTGTGGTCGGGCAACAACCCGCGCTTCCTCGAGATCGCCTGGACCATGAACCGCTCGGGTCTCTACATGGTACCGGTCGCCGCGAAACTGCACGCCGAAGAGGCCGCCTTCATCATCAACGACTGCGCGGCATCCGTGATTATCGTCGACAGCACGCTGCCGCACGCGCAAGCGTTCTGCGAGCGCCTGGAGACACTGTGCCCGAATGTGCGGCACGCCTTCGCGATTAACGGCGCGCCGCCGGGCACGCGAAGTTGGGAGGCGGCGTGCGCGGCCATGCCGGCCACGCTGATCGCCGACCCGAGCCCGGGGCGACCGATGATGTATTCCTCGGGCACGACGGGCCAGCCGAAAGGCATCCGGCTGCCGCTGGTCGACGGGCCGTTCGACGCGCCGCCGCCCTTCGCGCCGCTGATGGCCCACCGCTACGGCAGCGGCCCGCACACCACGTTCGTGCTGTCCGCCCCGCTCTACCACTCCGGCCCGCTGGCCATGGCGCTGGCGGAGCAGAGCCTCGGCGCAACCGTTTTATTGTTCGAGCAATTCGACGCGCAGGGCATGCTGCGGGCCATCGACACGTACCGCCCCGAGCGCGGCCAGTTCGTGCCCACCATGTTCATCCGCATGCTGAAACTGCCGCCCGCGGTGCGCGAGCGCTACGACGTGTCCTCGCTCAAGGTGGCGATCCACTCGGCGGCGCCCTGCCCCGTCGCCACGAAGCGCGCGATGATCGACTGGTGGGGGCCGGTGCTGGAGGAAATCTACGGCGGCACCGAGAACGCCGGCTCGACCATGATCAGCAGCGCGGAGTGGTTGCGCAAGCCCGGCTCCGTCGGCAGGGCCGCGCAGGGCGGCATCCACGTGTGCGACGATGACGGCAATGAATTGCCCGCGGGGGCAACGGGCACGGTCTACTTCGACTGCGGCGCACAGTTCGAATACCTGGGCGACGCCGGCAAGACCGCCGGGGCGCGCCACCCCGAACACGCCGGCTGGTCGACCTTCGGCGACATCGGCCGCGTGGACGAGGACGGTTACCTGTTCCTGTCCGACCGCAGGGCCTTCATGATCATCGCGGGCGGCGTCAACATCTACCCGCAGGAGGCGGAGGACGTCTTGATCGCGCACCCGGAGGTCGCCGACGTCGTCGTGTTCGGCGTGCCCGACCCCGACATGGGCGAGCAGGTGAAGGCCGTGGTCGAACCGGTGAACTACACGCGCGCGGGACCGGACTTCGAGGCGGCACTGATCGCGTACTGTCGCGAGCGCCTGGCGGGACTCAAGTGCCCGCGCTCGGTAGACTTCGAGCGCAACTTGCCGCGCGACGACGCGGGCAAGATCGCCAAGCACGCCCTGCGCAGCCGTTACTGGTAAACGCGACTAACTGCACTGACGACGACACATGAGCCACGATCTACAGGACAAGGTGATACTCGTCACCGGCGGCAACCGCGGCATCGGCCGGGCATATACGGAGTTCCTGGCGGATCTCGGCGCCGCGGTCGTCATCAACAGCACCGGCCGCGATGATTCGGGCGCCGCGCTGGCCGATGCCATCAACGCCGGCGGCGGCAGTGCATTCGACGTGCCGGTGGATGTCACCGATGGCGAGCGGGTCGTGCAAGAGACGCTGCGCTTGGCCGGCGGCCTGCACGCCATCGTGCACAACGCGGGCATCGTGCGCGACAGGGCGTTCCACAAACAGGAGCCGGACGACTGGGAGCGGGTGCGCAACGTCAATCTCGACAGCGCCGTCAGCCTGTGCCGCGCCGCGTGGCCGCACTTCCGCGAACAGCGTTTCGGGCGCGTGGTGCTTACCTCCTCCGCGTCCGGCCTGTACGGCAACTTCGGCCAGGCCAACTACGGCGCGGCCAAGGCCGGGCTCGTCGGGCTGTGCCGCTCGCTCGCCGTGGAGGGCGCCGGGCATGGCATACTCACCAACTGCGTCGCACCCATCGGCCTGTCGGACATGAACCGCGACTACGTGCGCGAGGACCGCAAGCCGCGCATCGACGCGAAACGCGTCGCGCCGCTCGTCGCCTGGCTCTGCCACGAGCGGTGCGAGGAGAACGGCGCACTGTTCGAGGCGGCGGCCGGCTGCTTCAAGAAGTTGCGCTGGGAGCGCAACGCGGGCCTGCGCTTCGCTGACGACCACGACATCACGCTGGACGATATCGCGCGCAACCGGGACGCCTTGACCGACTTCACGGACGTCGAACACCCGGCGGACCTCGCGGAGGCGGTCAACAGCCTGATGGGAGACTAACGCCCGCCCATTCAGGCGGCGGATTGCACGGAGAAGACAACGTATGTCATACAGGGATAAAACGGTCGTCATCACCGGCGGCGGCTCGGGACTCGGCGCGGCGATGGCGGACATCTTCGCCGCCGAGGACGCGAACCTGGCGCTGCTGGACATCGACGGCGCAAGCGCCGAGGCGAAGGCCGCGGTGCTGCGCGAGGGCGGCGCGAACGCCATCGCGCTGCGGGTCGACGTGGCGGACAAGGACAGTGTGGCAGAAGCGGCGAGCGCGGTGCGCGAGCACTTCGGCGCCTGCGACGTGCTGTGCGCCAATGTCGGCGTGCAGCAGTTCGGCGCGATCGACAAACTTACCGACCAGGACTGGTCGTGGGTGCTGTCGGTCAACGTGAACGGCGTCATCAACACGGTGGCGGCGTTCCTGCCGCTGCTGCGCGCGGCAGGCGGGAGCCGCCACATCGTGGTGACGGCCTCGGCCAGTTACTTCACACCCGGCGTGCGCATGGCCGCGTATGTGACCAGCAAGTACGCGGTGGTAGGCTACGCGGAGGTGCTGCGCCGCGAACTCGCGGAGGAAGGCATCAACGTCGCCATGCTGTTTCCCGGCGGCATGGCGACACGCCACCTGGAGAGCAGCATGGCCGCGCGCCCCGAGGAACTCGGCGAGTCGAAGCTGGATCGCGAGGATATCGAGGCCATGATGGCGAGCGCCGACATGACCGCGGAGAACCACGTGACGACGGCGGAGCACGCGGTGCGCAACCTGCTGGACGAACTGGCGAACGGGCACCCCTACATCATCACGCACGGCAGCTACAAGGGCCAGGTACAGGCGCAGCAGCGCGCAGTGCTGGACGCTTTCGACCGCATGCTGGCCAACCCTTAACAAGGTAACAGGAGACGACTGACCATGACCATGGACGCACTACAGGTACTGGTGGACAAGGACGCCATCCGCGAACTGAAAGCCCGCTACTTCCGCTTCCTCGACACCAAGCAGTGGGACAAGTGGACGGAAGTCTTCGAGCCGGAGTTCGAACACTCGATGGAGTTCGAACAGCAGGAGATCAACGGTCCGCGCGAGGACTTCGTGAAATTCGTGTCACAGGCGCTGGAGGGGGTGATCACTGTGCATCACGGTCACAGCCCGGAGATCGAGATCACCTCACCCATCACGGCGCGCGCCGTCTGGCCCTTCGTCGACCGGCTCAAGCCCGCGCCCGACGCCGAGCCCGGCCAGGGCGTCACGCTGGACGGCTATGGCCACTACCACGAGACCTACGTGAAGTCGGAGGACGGCTGGCGCATCAAGAGCCAGCGCATCACGCGCCTGCGCATGGACTTCGGGTAAGCCCCTAGCGCCGGAAGCGGCGCGCGATGCCGCGACGGCGGGCAGCGACCTGCCCGCGCCGCTCGTCCGGCGAGAACACCGGGGTCGACGCGGGCAGGTGCGCGCGCAGGTCCGCAATGTCGAGCAGCGTGGTGGTCGGCGCCGGTGCGGCGGTGGCGCGCACATAGCGGTAGGACAGCAGCCCGTTCGCGAGCTGCGAGGTGTCGAGCCAGTTGTGCACACCCGGGTCCTCGTGCGCGAGCACCACGCGGATTTTGCCGTCATCATCGACGCGCAATTGCCGGTCGTTGAGGCTGGTCACGCGATTGACGAAGTCCTGCGGCTGCATCCAGTCCAGCACATAGGCCTGGATGGACCAGTAGGTGACTTCCGGGCGGTCAAACTCCGCGAGCAACACCCGTCCGGGCGCGAGCTGCCACTGGCATGCGCCGTGCAGCATGTTGACCGCGCCGCCCTCCGCGGTGCGCGGCGGCGACAGCGCGTTCACCGGCATGGCCGCCCGCGCACCCTCCGCGTACGTGTGCCAGATATCAACGCTCGCCTCAACCCAGCGCGCCGCGTTGTCCAGCGCCTCAAGCATGAAAGCCGGAGACAGGTTCTGCGGCGGGGCGGCAAGGTCGAGCCGCTCGATGTGCAGCACGGCGAGCGCATCGCGCTCCCAGTCCGCGACGAATTCGCGCACATTGATGTACACGGAATCCTCCGGCAGCGGCAGCCAGTTGTTGTCGCGCCGCGGGCCGCCGAGATACAGCTCGAGGTCGCCGTCGTCGCCGATCTCAAGGTCGCCCAGCGACGCCTCCGCCAGCACGGCCACCTTGCCGAACACGAACTCGCCGTCCTGCACCGAGAACAGCAGCTCCTTCACGCCCGCCACGTTGCCGGCGATGCGGTAGGTGCCGGCCGGGTCGACCATCGCGCGGTAGTAGTTGTTGTCCGTGTTGGTGGCGCCGAAGGGTGTGACGTCGTCGCCGTAGCGGAACAGCATGGGCCGCGCGGTGCTCGCGAACTCCACGTAGATGAGGTGCGCCAGGTTCTCCAGCCGCCTGACATAGCGGTAGCCCTCGGCGCGCAGGCGCGGGTCCGCGGGAAAACCCTCGCCCGCGATGCGCTCACCCGCGGCGCGGATGCGCTCGCAGTAGTCGCGCCAGGCGGCGTCCAGTGCCGCGGTGTCGTTGCTCACAGTTCCTCCCGCGGCACATCGAAGCGCGCCATGTACGCGGCGAATTTTTCGCGCATTTCGCCCTCGTCCACACCCAGGTGCTCGAAACGGTAGTCGCGCGCGCCGTGGCGGCCGCGGGGACGGTTTTCGAGGTGGGCGCGCATGCGCTGCGCGGCCTCCTGGGTCAGTTCCAGCCCCAGTTGCCCGTAAATGGAAGCCAGCGTTGCCATGGGGTCGCGCATGAGGTCCGCGTAGCGCACATCGACGAAGCGCTCATCGGGCACCACCCCCGTGGCGCGCTGCCCCGCCACGTAGTCCAGCAGCAGCGGGTAGCCGAACGTGATGCCCTGGGCGTACTCGGCGTAATCCACGCTGTCGGAGCGCTGCCAGCGCAGGGTGGCGATCATGTCGGCGGTGGAGGCCAGCACCTTGAGCGGGTCGCGATGCGTCTGGATCACCCGCGCATCGGGATACTCCGCGAAGAAGTCCGGGAGCGCCGACAGGTGCGTCGGCCCCTTCACCAGCCAGCGCCCCGGCGCGCGGAACTGCAGGTGCTGCAGCAGGCGGCGGTGGAAGCGCGTCATCTGGGTGTTGGCGCCGCGAATAGCGGCGTCGAAATGCGGTGCGCGGTGGCAGGCGGACCAGACCGGTGACATGAAGTCGTGCACCATGCCCGCGGAGTCCTCGTCCGGCCCCTCGCTGGTCGACTCGTGCATGGCCAGGAACTCGGGCACGAAGTCCACCCACAGGTCGATGTCCGCCGCGGCGTCGACGGCCGCGCCGGGCGCCAGCGCCGGGAAGCGCAACTCCCTGCCGCTCGGTGCGCGCAGCGCGGGGTCGCAGCCCAGCAGTTCGTGCAGGATGGTGGTGCCGGTGCGGCCCAACCCGGTGATGATGATCGGCGCCGCCACGGGTTGCTCGACGATCTCCGGGTGCTGTCGCTCCGCCTCGGCCATGCGCAGGCGCGCGGTGAGTGAGCGCAGCAGGTCGATGCGAGCCAGCAGGCGCCCCGCCAATGTCAGTTGCGCCTCACGCTCCAGGTCGTCCAGCAGGATACGGAACGGTTCGCGCCATTCATCCGGGCCGAAGTCGTCCAGGCCGGTGGCGGCGGTGGCCGCGGTGAGCAGCGAGGTTTCGTCCAGCGGTATAACTGCTTCCGGCGCGCCGAGGTTGCGGCCTACCGCGTTCAGTCTTGCTACCCAGTCGGGGCGGGGTGGTGGTTGCCATTCACTCTCGGGCATCTAAGTATTTTCCTATCCTGACTCTCGGTCGATTTCGGTACCTTCGCAACTGTACATTTCGTGGCACGAATATCGTCTATTCCTGACTGGCGGTGCATGAGCAATTACCCCATACCGGGGACCGCCAAAAAGCGTACATCCCTGTACAGGCTCGGCTGGCGACATCCATGTCGCCAGACGCCCCCGATATGGGGTAATTGCTCATGCCCCTCGATCCGTAGTCGAGCATTCACAACGGTTAAGGTCCGAGTGTTTCCGTTGCTTCGATGCCGTGCCGGTTATTAGGTATATAATTGTACAGGGCGTGTGCTGCGCACTGTTGTTTGTTAACCCCTTCTTTTCCCGACCTTGCCAAGCCATCGGGTTGCGAACACAATAGCGAATCCCCGCAATTAGTTGAATGATTGGGATGCCTGCCTGGCGGACCCGGCGTCGACCTGAATGTAGCCCCCCGCGCCGGGGTGCGCCAGTGGCCGGTCGCGGGCCTATCCGCCGGAGCCCGCCTTGCGATGGGTGGCAGTCTCCACAAAGGACCTGATGCTGGAGCTATGACGATGGACGACATCCTGCGCGAGGTGGACGACGGCATCCTCGTCCTGACGCTCAACCGGCCGCAAAAGCGCAATGCCATGACCATCGCGATGCGCCAGGTGATTTTCGACGCGGTGGATGCGTTGCGCGACGACGACGCGCTGCGCGTGCTGCTCATCCGCGCCAACGGCCCGTTCTTTACCGCCGGCATCGATATCGTCGAGCACCGCGAGCGCTTCCCGGCGACGCGTTCCATGCAGGCGTTCCGCCGCGACTACCGCCGCAACATCCACCGCCACTTCGACGAGATGGAGTCGGTGGAAAAGCCCATCGTCATGGCGATCAACGGCCCCTGCCTCGGGCTGGGCGTGGAGATGGCCGGCGCGGTGGACTTCCGCCTGGCCTCGAGCGACGCCAGTTTCGGGTTGCCGGAGGTGGACATGGGCATGATCGCCGGCAGCGGCGGCACCAGCCGCATCGTGCGCCTGTGCGGCGTCGGCTGGGCGAAGTGGCTCGGCATGGCCGGAGAACAAATGGACGCGAACACCGCGCTCGCCGCCGGCCTGGTGCAGGCGGTGTGGCCCGCGGCGGAATTCGACGCGCAGGTCATGGCGTTCTGCCGCCGGCTGGCGGACAAGCCAGCCGACGCGCAGGGCGTGGCGAAACTCGCCATCGACCTGTGCAAGGACCTCGACCGCGCCGGCGGGCGCACGCTCGAACGCATCGCCAACACGCCGCTGGTACTGAAAGGTGACTGAAACCGGCGAAGACTGAACCCGACCGCGCCGGGTTGCCAACAACTCACGCTAGAACGGAAGTAGAACATGAGTTACGACACCATCCTGTTTGAAAAGCGCGGGCACTCGGCCTGCATCACGCTGAACCGCCCCGACAGCCTCAACTCGATCTCCATCGAGATGATGCGCGAGCTGCAACAGGTGTGGCAGGAGGCCGAGGACGACGCCGACATCTGGACCACGATCGTCACCGGCGCCGGCAGCAAGGCGCTGTGCACGGGCGCCGACGTCAACGTCATCGAGGGCACGTATGTCGACGGCCACCCGACCGGCATCGACATGTGGCACGAGGGCATGCTGACTTCGCTGCGCCAGTGGGATGTGCCGCAGGAGGCTACGCCGCCCTACCTCAACATGACCAAGCCGATCATCTGCGCGGTGAACGGCGCGGCCTGCGGCGCGGGGCTGGATCTCGTAACCACTTCCGACATCGCCATCGCCGCGGAACACGCGACGTTCTTCGACCCGCACGTGTCGATCGGCGTGGTGTCGGCGCGGGAGATGGTGCGCATGGCGCGGGTCATGCCGCTCAACGTGACGATGCGCATGGCGCTCATGGGCAAGCACGAGCGCATGAGCGCGGAGCGCGCCTACCAGCTCGGCCTTATCACCGAGGTCGTGCCCGGCGAGCAGTTGCTGGAGCGCGCGTGGGAGATCGCCGACACCGTCAACCGCAACGCGCCGCTGGCCGTGCGCGGCACGCGCATGGCGATTCGCAAGGGCCTGTCGCTGCCCGTGACTGAGGCGGAACTGCTGGCGGAGAGTTACCGCATGCGCTGCGCGCAGACGCAGGACGCGCAGGAGGGCCCCGCCGCCTTCCTGGAAAAGCGCGACCCGAAGTGGACCTGCTCCTGACACGCGGCGCGAC
>JAUIEP010000015.1 GCA_030428835.1 Gammaproteobacteria bacterium
TCGCTATCCGTGAGGGTGGTCGTACGGTTGGCGCGGGCGTGGTGTCCAAGATCCTCGAGTAACGCAGGATCGTCGCCCCCGGTGTGCCGCATCGCGCGCAGCATGTCCCCGCGCAGGCGGGGATGACGAAACGGAACGCTTGAGCGACGACAACCGGCTTCAGCCCCTCCACCCCCGGGGCGGAAGAAAAAAGCCCGGCCAAAAGCCGGGCTTTTTAATGCATCGGTGTTTCGCCTAATCGACGCGATTCAGGTCCGAGACCTGCTCGTTGAGCGTGAATATGTCGTAAAGCACGCCGAGACCGAAGACGCCAAGGGTCAGCAGGTAGAGCAGGCCCGTAAGAATCTTTCCCATATAGAAGCGGTGGACACCGAATGCGCCCAGGAAGATCAGCAGGACCCAGGCGAGACTGTAGTTGGCGGGACCGGCAACAAACCGCCGCTTGGCCTCGACCTCCATTGACGGTATGAGGAACAGGTCTACGATCCAGCCGATAAACAGCAACCCGAGCGTGCAAGCCCAGATCGCCCCCGAAACCTGCTTGCCGTAATAGAACCTGTGCAGGCCGATGAAGCCGAAAATCCAGCACAGGTACCCCATCAGCAGTGAATGGGTTTCCCCTTTCTCGCGCATTACCTAAACTCCTGTGTGCAGGCTGCTACGATGGTCGCATTGGAGCGATCACCGCTACTCCGGGCGCTGACATAGGTCATGGTTTTGCCGGCCCCGAGTTCTTAAGCTTGTTGCAAACGCTGAGTTTACACCGCGAGGAGAGACTATGTCCGTAGAACACCACGACCTCATCCACGAGTTCCCCGAGCTCAAGGACCGCATTCATGAACTGAAAGTGGAAGACCACCACTTCCGCAAGCTGTTCGACGAGTACCACGAGTTGACCCGCTCTATCGAGAAGATGGAAGACGAGGTGACTCCGGTGGCGACTGCGACCGAGGAGGAAGCCAAGCGTCGCAGGGTGCATCTCAAGGATGAGCTCTACCGGATGCTCACCGCGGCGTAAGGAATAACCTTTTGAATACTAAGGATATCAAGCTGCAGCTCGAAAACAGGCTCGAGGCCCTCCGGGCGCGCCTCTCCAGCATCAAGAGTGATGTCTCCCAGGCCCATTCGGTGGATTCCGCCGAACAGGCCCAGGAGCGTGAGAACGACGAGGTCCTTGACGCCATCGGCAACGAGACCCGGGCGTCGATCGCCGAGATCCAGGCCGCGCTCGACCGCCTTGAGGCAGGCACCTACGGCCTCTGCGACGAGTGCGGGGGCAAAATCGGGGAGCAGCGCCTGAGCGCCATCCCGGAGGCCACCCGCTGCGTCGACTGCGCCGCCTGAACCCTTCCTGCCCCGCTCCGGCGGGTCCCCGGGGCTGGCGATGGCCGATTCGGGTCATCCGCGCAGTCCCGTTACATTTAACACTCCCGGTGCCTTGACACCCCCATAGGCGGTCATTAGAATTCGCTCTCCTTTTTCGGGGGGTCCCCGCGCGGGCCTCTGGTTTTTTACTGTTTGGAGTGACGTCAGGTGCAGAACCAGCGTATTCGTATCCGCCTCAAGGCCTTTGACCATCGACTGATCGATTCCTCTACCCAGGAGATCGTCGAGACTGCCCGCCGGACGGGCGCACAGGTAAAAGGGCCGATTCCCCTTCCCACCCGGAAGGAAAAATTTACGGTGCTTATTTCACCACACGTAAATAAGGACGCTCGTGACCAGTACGAAATTCGTACCCACAAGCGCCTGCTGGATATCGTCGAGCCCACGGAAAAGACCGTGGACGCGCTGATGAAACTGGATCTGGCTGCAGGCGTTGAGGTTCAGATCAGCCTGGGATAACTCCCCGCAGTAGCTAGACCAAACCCGGCCACTTGTGAGTGGTCGGGGTGTAACGCCCCATTTTAAGAGGTTCCGGGGCGGCCATAGAGGGTTACAGCCCCGTACACTTAAGAGGTTAGTACAATGACTATTGGCTTAGTCGGCCGTAAGTCCGGTATGACGCGTGTTTTTACCGAAGACGGCGTATCAATCCCAGTAACCGTAGTGGAGATCACTCCAAACCGCGTTACTCAGATCAAAGAGCTCGATAGCGACGGCTATCGTGCAATTCAGGTAACCGCAGGAAGCCGCAAGGCCTCCAGGGTAAACAAGGCACAAGCTGGCCAGTTCGCCAAAGCTGGTGTGGAAGCAGGTGCCGGTTTCTGGGAATTCCGTCTCGGCGACAGTGACGAGGCGCCGGAGGTGGGCTCGGAACTGACGGTTGAGCAGTTCGAGGCCGGCCAGAAGGTGGATGTTTCGGGCAGGTCCAAGGGCAAGGGCTTCCAGGGCGGTGTCAAGCGCTGGAACTTCTCCATGCAGGACGCTACCCACGGTAACTCCCTCTCGCACCGCGCCCCCGGTTCTATCGGCCAGTGCCAGACGCCGGGCCGTGTATGGAAGGGCAAGAAGATGGCCGGCCAGATGGGCGCGGCCAATGTGACTACCCAGGGCCTGGAAGTGGTCCGCGTGGATGCGCAGCGCAACCTGCTGCTTATCAAGGGCGCTGTACCTGGCGCACCCGGTGGCGACGTTATCGTACGCCCCGCGGGCAAGGCATAAGGTTTAGGGGGTCTTAGACGTGGAATTGAGTGTATTGAAGGCGGGCAGCGCAGAAGCGGGGACAGTTTCCGTATCCGACGCTGCTTTTGCACGTGAATACAACGAAGATCTGGTCCATCAGGTCGTGACCGCCTACCTGGCGGGCGCCCGCCAGGGCACCCGGGCGCAGAAGAATCGCGCGGACGTTTCGGGCGGCGGCAAGAAGCCGTGGCGCCAGAAAGGCACCGGTCGCGCCCGGGCGGGCACAATCCGCTCCCCGATCTGGCGTTCGGGCGGTGTAACGTTTGCGGCCAAGCCGCAGGACCATTCGCAGAAGGTCAACCGGAAGATGTACCGTGCCGCGCTGCGTTCCATCGTGTCCGAGCTGGCCCGCCAGGATCGCCTGGTCGTTGTGGAGAGCCTGGACGTGGAGGCGCCGAAGACCAAGCTGCTGGCCAAGCAGTTGGGTGAATTTGGCATCGACAACGTGCTGATCGTCTCCACCGAGGTAGACAAGAATCTCTACCTGGCGGCGCGCAACCTGCACAAGGTCGAGGTATGCGATGTTGACGGTGTCGACCCCGTGAGCCTGATCGGGTACGAGAAGGTCATGATCACCGTGGATGCGGTGAAAAAGTTTGAGGAGATGCTGGGATGAACCAGGAGCGTGTTTTCCAAGTGCTGGTAGGCCCGCATGTTTCCGAGAAGGCGGCGATTGTCGCGGACGACAACAACCAGTACGTCTTCAAGGTTGCAGTCGATGCGACCAAGACGGAAATCAAGAAGTCTGTCGAACAGTTGTTCAAGGTGACTGTAACAGACGTGAACACGTTGAAAGTCAAAGGCAAGGTGAAGCGTAACCGCTACGGGTTCAGCACCAAGCCGACCTGGAAGAAGGCATATGTAACGCTTGGGCCTGGCCAGGACATTGACTTTGCGTCGGCGGAATAAGGAACCGGATTGCAATGGCTATTTTAAAGAGTAAGCCCACTTCCCCAGGTCGTCGCCACCTGGTGCGCGTGGTGAACGCCGACCTGCACAAAGGTGCGCCCTACGCGCCGTTGGTAGAGAAGCAGGCTCGTTCCGGTGGGCGCAACAACAACGGGAAGATCACGACCCGGCATATCGGTGGTGGTCACAAGCAGCACTATCGCAAAATTGACTTCAAGCGTACCAAGGACGGCATCCAGGCCAGGGTAGAGCGTCTGGAGTACGATCCCAATCGCACCGCACATATTGCACTGCTGCTGTTTGCGGACGGCGAGCGCCGCTATATTATTGCGCCGAAAGGCGTGCAGGCCGGTGACGTGCTTGAGTCCGGCTCCGCCGCGCCGATCAAGACAGGCAATTGCCTTCCCCTCCGCAACATTCCCGTTGGTTCCGTAGTCCACTGTATCGAATTGAAGCCCGGCAAAGGCGCCCAGATGGCCCGTTCCGCCGGCGCCTCTGTGCAACTTGTAGCGCGGGAGGGTCAGTATGCAACGGTGCGCCTGCGTTCCGGCGAGATGCGCAAGGTGCTGGCCGACTGCCGCGCCACGCTGGGCGAGGTATCCAATTCGGAACACAGCCTGCGCAAGCTGGGCAAAGCGGGTGCGGCGCGCTGGCGCGGTGTTCGCCCGACGGTACGTGGTGTCGCCATGAACCCGGTCGACCACCCCCATGGCGGTGGCGAGGGCCGTACCTCGGGTGGCCGTCACCCGGTCAGCCCCTGGGGTACTCCGACCAAAGGATACAAGACCCGCAAGAACAAGCGTACGGACAATCTCATCGTTCGTCGCCGCGGTAAGAAGTAGAGCCTGCGCTAGCAAGGGAATTAGAGGAAACAGACTGTGCCACGTTCATTGAAAAAGGGTCCGTTCATTGACCTGCACCTGATGAAGAAAGTCGAGGCAGCGGTAGAGAGCAACGACCGCCGCCCGATAAAGACCTGGTCGCGCCGTTCAATGGTGTCGCCGGATATGGTCGGCCTGACGATAGCTGTACACAACGGGCGGCAGCACGTTCCCGTTCTGATTAACGAAGACATGGTCGGTCACAAGCTGGGTGAGTTTGCTGTTACCCGGACGTTCAAAGGCCACATTGTCGACAAGAAGGCCAAGCGCTAAGCGCTCCTGAAGAGGTTAGGAAGATGGAAGTTGCAGCAAGACTGAAGGGCGCGCAAATCTCTGCGCAGAAAGCCCGCCTGGTAGCAGACCAGGTGCGCGGCATGCCTGTTGAAGATGCGCTGACGCTGCTCGAGTTCAGCCCCAAGAAGGCTGCGCACATTGTCAAGAAGGTGCTGGACTCCGCTATCGCCAATGCCGAGAACAACGAAGGCGCCGACGTTGACGAACTGAAGATTTCGAGTATTTACGTGGACGAGGGCATGACCATGAAGCGCCTGCGGCCACGAGCCAAGGGCCGCGCTGACCGCATCTTGAAGCGCAGCTGCCATATCACCGTAAAAGTAGCCGACGGCGAAAGCTAAGTTCAGGAGACGACTACAAATGGGTCAGAAAGTACATCCTACCGGCATTCGCCTGGGTATTGTGAAAGACCACAATTCCATCTGGTACGCCGACAGCAAGAACTATGCCGGTCAGCTGATTACCGACCTGGAAGCGCGTGCCTATATCGAGAAAGTGCTCGATCACGCGTCAGTCAGCCGGGTGGTGATTGAGCGTCCTGCGCAGACCGCGCGCATCACTGTCCATACCGCGCGTCCGGGCATCGTAATCGGCAAGAAGGGCGAGGATGTCGACAAGCTGCGCAAGGACCTGACCGACAAGATGGGTGTGCCTGTCCATATCAACATCGAGGAGATTCGCAAGCCGGACCTCGATGCAAGGCTCGTTGCGCAGAACGTGGCGCAGCAACTGGAGCGTCGCGTCATGTTTCGTCGCGCCATGAAGCGTGTTGTACAGAACGCCATGCGCCAGGGTGCAGAGGGCATCAAGGTGCAGATCAGCGGCCGCCTGGGCGGTGCAGAAATCGCCCGCACCGAGTGGTACCGCGAGGGGCGTGTGCCCCTGCACACCCTGCGTGCCGACATTGATTACGCCACCTACGAGGCCTCGACAACTTACGGGATTCTCGGGGTGAAAGTCTGGATTTTCAAAGGCGAAGTTATTGGCACGGACGGCGATTCCGAAAATGCCAAGAAGACTGTTACTAACTAAGGGTTACGCAGATGTTGCAACCAAAGCGTACAAAATTTCGCAAGACCCAGAAGGGTCGTAACCGAGGCCTGGCACAGCGTGGCAGCAAAGTCAGCTTCGGTGAGTACGGCCTCAAGGCGACTGGCCGTGGCCGGATCACCGCGCGCCAGATCGAGGCCGCGCGTCGTGCGATGACCCGCCACATCAAGCGTGGCGGCAAGATTTGGATTCGTGTCTTCCCGGACAAGCCGGTCACCGGCAAGCCGCTGGAAGTCCGGCAGGGTAAAGGTAAAGGCAACGTGGAGTACTGGGTAGCGCAGGTCCAGCCCGGTCGCGTGCTGTATGAAGTGCAGGGCGTTTCCGAAGAACTGGCGCGTGAGGCCTTCGCCCTTGCGGCGGCCAAGATCCCTGTGGCCACAACTTTTGTAAAACGGTCGGTGATGTGATGAAAGCGAGCGAATTGCGTGAGAAGTCTCCCGAGGAGCTGGACAAGAAGCTTCTGGCACTCCGTGAAGAGCAGTTCAAGCTGCGCATGCAAAAGGCGACGGGCCAGCTGGGCCAGACGCACCTGCTGCGCGAGAATCAGCGTGACATCGCTCGCGTAAAGACTGTACTCACTGAAAAGGCGGGTAACTGAGAATGTCCGAAGCAGAAAATCGTACTCGGGTAGCAACCGGCAAGGTTGTCAGCAACAAGATGGACAAGACCATCACGGTCCTGGTTGAGCGTCGGGTAAAGCACCCGGTCTACGGCAAGTACATGACCCGCTCTTCCAAGATCCATGCACACGACGAGGACAACAAGTGTGCAATCGGCGACACCGTGACGGTTGCCGAGTCCCGGCCGATTTCCAAGTCCAAGACCTGGAAGTTGCTGGAAATTGTAGAGAGCGCTGCGCAGGTATAACCGGGCAGTAGGGATTCGGCGGCCGGGGCCGCCTGTGGAGTAAGAGATGATTCAGACACAGTCATATTTGGATGTCGCGGATAACAGCGGCGCCCGCCGTGTGATGTGTATCAAGGTGTTGGGCGGCTCCAAGCGCCGTTACGCGCGTGTCGGTGACCTCATCAAGGTGACCGTGAAGGAGGCCATCCCCCGCGGCAAGGTCAAGAAGGGCCAGGTCATGACGGCGGTTGTCGTGCGCACCAAGAAAGGCGTGCGTCGCCCGGACGGCTCCCTGATCAAGTTCGACGACAACGCCGCGGTACTCCTGAACGCCCAGGAAGCCCCCATCGGTACCCGTATTTTCGGACCGGTTACCCGGGAGCTGCGCGGCGAGAAGTTTATGAAGATTATTTCCCTGGCGCCGGAAGTTATCTGAGCCGGTTGAGAGAGAAGACAATGTTGAAGATCAAGAGCGAAGACGAAGTGATCGTCATTGCCGGCAAGGACAAGGGCAAGCGCGGCAAGGTGCGCACCGTGGTCGACGCCAAGCGCGTTATTGTGGCCGGCGTGAACATGGTCAAGAAGCACACGCGCCCCAACCCGCAGGCGGGTGTGGCCGGCGGCATCGTGGAGTCGGAAGCGCCGATCCAGGTGTCCAATGTGGCAATTTTCAATCCGAGCACGAACAAGGCCGATCGGGTTGGGTTCAAGGTGGAAGGCGAGCGCAAGGTACGCATCTTCAAGTCCAGCGGCGAGGAGATCGGCTCCTGAGCCGGCGGTAAGAATCAATAGGTACTACAGATGGCAAACTTGAAAGACAAATACAAGTCTGAGATCGCACCGCAACTGAAGGAAGAGCTCGGGCTGGCCAATGTGATGGAGGTTCCCCGCATCACCAAGATCACCCTGAACATGGGCGTGGGCGAAGCACTGGGCGACAAGAAGGTGCTGGAGAACGCTGTTGCCGACATGGAGCGGATAGCGGGCCAGAAGCCTGTTGTCACCAAGGCGCGCAAGTCCATCGCGGGCTTCAAGGTGCGTGACGGTTGGCCGATCGGCTGCAAGGTGACCCTGCGTTCCGATCGCATGTACGAATTCCTGGAGCGGCTGATCAGCATCGCGATACCGCGTATCCGTGACTTCCGCGGCATAAGCCCGAAGTCCTTTGATGGGCGCGGCAACTTCGCTATGGGCGTTTCCGAGCAGATCATTTTCCCGGAAATTGACTACGACAAAGCAGACGCGTTGCGCGGTATGGACATCACCATTACCACGACGGCGCGCACGGATGATGAGGGTCGCGCCCTGCTGCGCGCTTTCAACTTCCCCCTGAAGGCTTAAGAGGCTCTATTAATGGCTAAGAAATCAATGGTCGCACGTGAAAACAAGCGCGCGAAGACTGTAGCCAGGTTCGCTGCAAAGCGAGCGGCTCTCAAGGCGGTCCTCAAGGACGTGGGCGCCACGGACGAAGAGAAGTGGGAAGCGCAGGTGAAACTGCAGAAGCTGCCCCGCAACGCGAGCCCGGTACGCCAACAGCGTCGCTGCCAGTTGACCGGACGCCCCCATGCCGTGTACCGGAAGTTCGGCCTGTGTCGCAACAAACTGCGTGAAGCAGCCATGCGCGGCGATGTTCCTGGCCTGGTCAAGTCCAGCTGGTAGTGGCGAGTCGGTCTACGGAGGTTATCAAGTTATGAGTATGCAAGATCCGTTGTCAGACATGCTGACCCGCATTCGCAATGCGCAGATGGCTGGCAAAACCCGTGTCGAAATGCCCGGCTCCAAGCTGAAAGCTGCTGTGGCCCAGGTGCTGAAGGACGAGGGCTACATCGCTGGCTTTGCCACGGACAATGATTCCGGCAAGTCGCGCCTTGGCATCGATCTCAAGTATTTTGAGGGCAAGCCGGTGATCGCCGAGATCGATCGTGTGAGCCGTCCCGGCCTGCGTCGCTACAGCGGTAAGAGTGAGCTGCCGTCCGTTCGCGCCGGCCTGGGTATCGCCATCATTTCAACCTCCAAGGGTGTAATGACGGACCGCGCAGCACGTGCGGCCGGTGTCGGCGGCGAAGTGCTCTGCACGGTTTACTAATCAGATTTTAGATTGAGAGCAATTAGCGATGTCCAGAGTAGCAAACGACCCCATTGCGCTGCCCAGCGGCGTGGATGTAAAGCTTGAAAGCGGGCAGCTGAGCGTCAAGGGTGGCCTGGGTAAGCTGGAACTGGCACTCAACGGCGGTATCGAGGTGAAGCAGGAAGAGAATGTCCTGTCCATCTCCTACGCGGACGACAGCCTGAAGGCCATGGCCGGTACCACGCGGGCGCTCATCAGCAACATGGTGAAAGGTGTCAGCGAAGGCTGGGAGAAGAAGCTGGTCCTGAATGGTGTGGGTTATCGCGCCAAGGCGAGCGGCAACTCCGTGAACCTCACCGTGGGCCTGTCCCACCCGGTTGACTATCAACTCCCGGAGGGTGTCAGCGCCGAGAGCCCGAGCCAGACCGAGATCGTGGTCAAGGGAATCGACAAGCAGGCTGTCGGCCAGGCGGCCGCGGAAATCCGCGCCTACCGCCCGCCGGAGCCTTACAAGGGTAAGGGTATTCGTTACGAGGATGAGTACGTCCGGCGTAAAGAAGCCAAGAAGAAGTAGGTAAGAGTCATGAGCGTAAAGAACGAAGCCAGACTGCGTCGCGCCCGGCGCTCACGAGCCCGCATGCGCGCGCTGGATACAAATCGGCTGACGGTTTACCGCACGCCGCGGCATATCTATGCCCAGGTATTTGCGCCTGCCGGCGACAAGGTCCTGGCCAGTGCGTCAACGCTGGACAGCGACCTGCGCAAGGGTACAACCGGCAACATCGAAGCCGCGGCTGCTGTAGGCAAGCTCGTGGCCGAGCGGGCCAGGGCGGCGGGCATCGAGAAAGTCGCTTTTGATCGCAGCGGTTACAAGTACCACGGTCGTGTAAAGGCGCTGGCGGATGCCGCCCGTGAAGCCGGACTGGAATTGTAGGACATCGATATGGCGTTTAACGAACAGAAGAAGCAACAGCAGGAAGGTGACCTCCAGGAGAAGCTGGTCCAGGTCAACCGCGTGGCGAAGGTGGTCAAGGGTGGCCGCATCTTCGGCTTCACCGCGCTGACCGTGGTCGGCGACGGCAACGGCCGTGTGGGTTTCGGTCGCGGCAAGGCCCGCGAGGTACCTGTTGCTATCCAGAAGGCCATGGAGGCGGCGCGCCGCAACATGATCCAGGTGGAACTGAACAACGGCACCATCCAGTACCCGGTCAAGGCGACCCACGGTGCCTCCAAGGTATACATGCAGCCGGCGTCAGAGGGTACGGGTGTTATTGCCGGCGGTGCCATGCGCGCCGTGCTGGAACTCGCCGGGGTCCACAACGTACTGGCGAAGTGCTACGGCTCGACCAACCCTGTTAACGTTGTTCGCGCCACGTTCAATGGCCTGCGCGACATGTCCTCCCCGGAGGATATCGCGGCCAAGCGCGGCAAGACTGTCGAAGAAATCCTGAATTAGTAGTTAGGTTGTCCCGTCATGGCTAAAGCAACTATCAAGGTCACCCAGGTGAAGAGCACCAACGGGCGACTGAAGAACCACAAAGCGTGCGTGGCGGGCCTCGGCCTGCGTCGCATAGGGCATACCGTCGAGGTGGAGGACACCCCGGCCGTGCGCGGCATGATCAACCGGGTGCACTACCTGGTTCGCGTGGAGGGTTAAGTCGTGTCAGAAGTTATGCGTTTGAATTCCCTGAGCTCCGCACCCGGCGCGCGCCGGCAGGCAAAAAGGGTCGGCCGGGGCATCGGCAGCGGCAACGGCAAGACGGCCGGTCGGGGTCACAAGGGCCAGAAGTCGCGCACCGGCGGCACTGTGCGTCCAGGTTTTGAGGGCGGCCAGATGCCGCTGCAGAAGCGGTTGCCGAAGTACGGCTTCACCTCACGCATCGGGCGTACCACGGCGCAGGTTCGCCTGGGTGCCTTGGGCGGTGTAGATGCAGACGTCATCGACCTCGCGGCACTCAAGGCCGCTGACCTGGTCAAGGACAACGTCACGCGTGTACGCGTATTTCTTTCGGGTGAGCTCGACAAGGCCGTGACACTCAAGGGCATCGCAGTTACCAAGGGTGCGCGTGAGGCTGTCGAGAAGGCCGGCGGCAAGATCGAGGACTGATAGGAATGGCTACCGGGCAGCTGCCATCGATGAACAAAGCGGGGCTTGGCGAATTGTTCGCCAGGCTGCGCTATGTGCTGCTCGCGATTATCGTCTATCGAATCGGTACCCACATTCCGGTACCCGGTATCGACCCCAACCAGTTGCAGGCACTGTTTAACCAGAACCAGGGCACTATCCTGGGCCTTGCCAACATGTTCAGCGGCGGCGCGCTGGAGCGCATGAGCATCCTTGCGCTCGGTATCATGCCTTACATCTCGGCATCGATCATCATGCAGCTCATGTCCGCCGTCACCCCGCAGCTCGAGCAGCTGAAGAAAGAGGGTGAATCGGGCCGCCGCAAGATCAGCCAGTACACCCGCTACCTGACCGTCGTACTGGCCATCATCCAGGCCACTGGAATGACGGTGGGCATGGCCAACAACGGCATGTCCTACGACACCAGTATCGTGTTCTACGTGATCTCGGTGACGTCACTTGTCACGGGCGCGGTCTTCATGATGTGGCTGGGTGAGCAGATCACTGAAAAGGGCGTGGGCAACGGCATTTCCCTGCTGATTTTCGCCGGCATCGTGGCGGGCCTGCCGGCTGCCATCGGGCAGTCCCTGGAGCAGGCGCGTCAGGGTGAGCTCAATATCCTGTTCCTGCTGGCTATCCTGTCCTTCGCCATCTTCATGATCTTCGCGATCATCTTCATCGAGCGCGGCCAGCGGCGTATCACCGTGAATTACGCCAAGCGTCAGCAGGGCCGCAAAATGTACCAGGCGCAGAGTTCCCATCTGCCGTTGAAGGTGAACATGTCCGGTGTTATCCCGGCGATCTTCGCGAGCTCCATCCTGCTGTTCCCCGCCTCGATCGCCCAGTGGTTCGGCTCTTCGGGCTCTGCGGACTGGCTGCAGGATCTGGCGGTCGCTATCGGCCCCGGCCAGCCTCTTAACATCCTGTTGTTCACGATTTTCATCGTGTTCTTCTGCTTCTTCTATACCGCGCTGATGTTCAACCCGGTCGAGGTGGCAGACAACCTGAAACGGTCCGGCGCCTTCGTCCCGGGCATCCGTCCCGGGCAGCAAACCGCCAATTACATCGACGGCGTCCTGACCCGGCTCACGGTCTTCGGCTCTGCGTATATTGCCATCGTGTGCCTGATACCCCAGTTCCTGGTCGTTACGGCCAACGTGCCGTTCTACCTCGGGGGCACCTCGCTGCTGATCGTGGTGGTCGTGGTGATGGACTTCATGGCCCAGGTCCAGAGCCACATGATGTCGCACCAGTACGACTCGGTGCTGAAGAAGGCCAATTTGAAGAATTATGGTGGGAGCGGGAGGCCGCGCTAGGCCCAACCGCCCCTTGGAGTAGGAAGTCATGAAAGTACGCGCATCCGTCAAGAAAATCTGCCGCAACTGCAAGGTCGTGCGCCGCAAGGGCGTGGTCCGGGTCATCTGCAACACCGACCCGCGCCACAAGCAGCGCCAGGGCTGAGGTTCGCGTAACTATTGATATTGATTGAAGTTATCGCTAGAATGCGGCGCCTTTTCTGCGCCGTTTACGGTGCCCCGGAGGCGGGATTTTCGAGCCCCCGGCCCTGAACTAGCGTCACTTATGCATATTTGGAGAGAGTTGAATGGCTCGTATTGCCGGCGTCAACATACCGGATAACAAGCACGCGGTGATCTCGCTGACCTACATCTATGGTGTGGGCCGCAGTCAGGCGCGTCGCATCTGTGCCGAAACAGGCATCTCGGAGAACACCAAGATCGGCGAGCTCAATGAGGGCGAAATGGACAACCTGCGCGCGAAGGTTGGCGAGATGATGGTCGAGGGTGACCTGCGCCGCGAAATCTCCATGAATATCAAGCGCCTGATGGACCTTGGCTGCAACCGCGGCCTGCGCCATCGCCGTGGCCTGCCGGTCCGCGGCCAGCGCACGAAGACAAATGCAAGAACTCGCAAGGGGCCGCGCAAGCCGATTCGCAAGTAGCTCCAGTAGCTCCAAGACAAGGCCCGCGAATCCCCATTTAGTGTAGCTGCACCCAAGTGCAGTGTTGATATTAAGTAGGAACACAATATGGCAAAGCCAGGTGCCAAGAGCACTCGTAAGAAAATCACCAAGACCGTTGTGGACGGTATCGCGCATATCCATGCGTCGTTCAACAACACCATTGTTACGATCACTGACCGCCAGGGTAATACCCTGAGCTGGGCCACTTCCGGTGGCTCGGGTTTCCGTGGTTCGCGCAAGAGCACCCCGTTCGCTGCACAGGTTGCGGCGGAGCGTGCGGGCGAAGCGGCCAAGGAATACGGTCTCAAGAACCTCGACGTCCAGGTTAAGGGGCCAGGTCCCGGCCGGGAGTCCGCTGTGCGTGCGCTGAATGCCTGTGGCTACAAGATCAGCAATATCACAGACGTTACCCCGATTCCCCATAACGGCTGCCGCCCCCCGAAGAAACGTCGCGTATAACGCCCATAGGATTGACGACATGGCTCGATACATTGGACCCAAGTGCAAACTCTCCCGTCGGGAAGGCACTGACCTGCAGCTGAAGAGCGGCGTGCGCGCCCTCGAGAGCAAGTGCAAGGCGGAAGCCATCCCCGGCCAGCACGGCGCGCGCCGCGGCCGCCTGTCTGACTACGGGGTGCAGCTGCGCGAGAAGCAAAAAGTGCGCCGCATCTACGGTGTGCTCGAAAAGCAATTCCGGAATTACTATAAGGAAGCGGCCCGGCTGAAAGGCGCGACCGGTGAAAACCTGCTGCAGCTGCTTGAGAGCCGCCTCGACAACGTCGTTTACCGTATTGGCTTCGGTGCCACGCGCGCGGAAGCGCGCCAGCTGGTGTCGCACAAGTCCATACTTGTGAATGGCGCAGTGGTGAATATTCCCTCTTACCAGGTGAAGGCGGGCGACATTGTCTCACTGCGTGAGAAGGCCAAGAAGCAATTGCGTGTGCAGTCAGCGATGGCCCTTGCGGCGCAGCGCGGTGAGCCCGAGTGGATAGAAGTGAATTCCGAGAAGCTGGAAGCGACCTTCAAGTCCGCCCCGGATCGCCAGGATCTGTCCTCAGAGATCAATGAAAACTTGATCGTTGAGCTTTACTCCAAGTAATCCACTACGGATAACCCTACAGACAGGTGCCCAACATGCAGAGCGCAGTTAACGAGTTTTTGACCCCCCGCGTGATCAACGTCGAGGAAAAGACCAGCACCCGCTCCCAGGTGACCCTGGAGCCCCTGGAGCGTGGCTTTGGCCACACGCTGGGTAACGCACTTCGTCGCATCCTGCTGTCGTCCATGCCCGGCAGTGCTATCACGGAAGTGGAGATCGACGGCGTACTGCATGAGTACAGCGCGATCGAGGGCGTGCAGGAAGACGTGATCGAAATTCTTCTCAACCTGAAGGGTGTTGCCCTGGTCATGAACGGCAAGGAAGAAGCCGAGCTGACCCTGAGCAAGGTCGGCCCCGGCGCCGTCACGGCGGGCGATATTCAGGTAGACCACGACATCGAGATCCGCAACCCGGACCACATTATCTGTCACCTGAACGAAGGTGCAGAGATCAACATGAAGCTGACGGTCATGCTGGGCCGCGGCTACTCCCCGGCGGACTCGCGTGAGAATCCGGAGGAGGAAACCCGCTCCATCGGCCGCCTGCAGCTCGACGCTACCTTCTCTCCCGTGCACCGCGTGGCCTACGTGGTCGAGGCTGCCCGGGTAGAGCAGCGCACCGACCTGGACAAGCTGGTGCTGGACCTTGAGACCAACGGCACCATCGACCCGGAAGAGGCTATCCGCCGCGCCGCGACCATTTTGCAGCAGCAGCTGGCGGTGTTCGTCGACCTCGAGAGCGAGAACGAGTCCGAGTCCATCGAGGAAGAGGACGAAGTGGACCCGATTCTCCTGCGCCCGGTTGACGACCTGGAACTCACGGTGCGTTCGGCGAACTGCCTCAAGGCGGAGAATATTTACTACATCGGGGACCTCGTGCAGCGCACAGAGGTGGAACTGCTCAAGACCCCGAACCTGGGCAAGAAGTCGCTGACGGAAATCAAGGACGTGCTGGCATCACGCGGCCTGTCTCTCGGTATGCGCCTGGACAACTGGCCGCCTGCCAGCCTGAAGAATGACGACCGGGTACTGAGCGCCTGAAGTCGGCAAGATATTGATCAGCGGTGCCCCGGCGGCACCTTAATATAGGATTGGAACAATGCGTCATCGTCACAGCGGGCGTCAACTCAACCGCAACAGCTCCCATCGCAAGGCCATGTTTCGCAACATGGCCGTGTCACTGGTTGAGCACGAGCTGATCAAGACCACTCTGCCGAAGGCGAAGGAGCTGCGCAGCTTTGCGGAGCCCCTTATAACCCTGGCCAAGAACGATAGCGTTGCTAACCGCCGTCTGGCGTTCGATCGCACGCGGAGCAAAGCGGCGGTAGGGAAGCTGTTCTCCGAACTCGGCCCGCGCTACCAGGATCGTCCCGGTGGCTATGTCCGTATCCTCAAGGCGGGTTTCCGTGCCGGCGATAATGCGCCCATGGCCTACGTCGAGCTCGTCGATCGCCCCGAGCCCGAGTCTTTCGACGACGACGAGTAACTCCCGGGCCCGGTGCACTCCATGAGTCAGCACTGTGCCAGCGGCCGCAGGCGTGTATAAGCACAGCGGCAGTCCTTCCAGCCTGGTCGCGTCCTTTCTTCGCAACCGCGCCTTGATTGCGCGGATGACGCGTCGCGATGTCGTGGCGCGTTATCGCGGCTCGTTCATCGGCCTGGCCTGGTCCTTCTTCAACCCCGTCCTCCTGCTCATTGTCTACACCTTTGTATTCTCCGTGGTATTCAAGGCACGCTGGGGCGACTCGCGCTTCGGCGCCGACGGTGATGGCAGCCTCGCCGTCATGATTTTCAGCGGCATGATCGTACACGCGCTGTTCTCCGAGTGCTTCGTACGCAGCCCGGACCTCATCACCGGCAATGCGAACTTCGTGAAACGGGTGGTTTTTCCGCTGGAGGTGCTGCCCTGGATATCCATGGGGTCCGCCGTTTTTCACCTGTTCGTCAGCCTGCTGGTCCTTGTCGGCGGCCAGTTTATTGCCTCCGGCGGGGTGCATGCCACGGTCCTGCTGGCGCCTTTCGCCCTGGCGCCGTTGATGCTGTTCACGATGGGCGTGTCCTGGTTCGTCTCGGCAGCGGGCGTGTACTTCCGCGACCTCGCGCAGGCGTCGGGCATCGTGAGCACGATGATGCTGTTCCTGTCGCCTGTGTTCTATCCCCTGAGTATCGTGCCCGAGGATTACCGGGCCTGGTTCTACGTCAATCCGCTGACCTACATGATCGAGCTGCTGCGGGAGTTGGTGGTTTTCGGGCAACTGCCGACCCTGCTGCCCTACCTCGCCTACTGCGCGGCAAGTCTCGTGGTCGCGAGTCTCGGTTATGCCTGGTTCCAGAAGACCCGGCGGGGATTTGCCGATGTCCTCTGAACCCATCATCGAGGTGCGCGGTCTCGGCAAGGACTACCGTATATTCGACCGCCCGCAGGACCGGTTCAAGCAGATGCTCGTGCGCGGGCGCCGCAAGTACTACACCGAATTTCCCGCGCTGAGGGGCGTGAACCTGAGTATCGCCCGCGGCGAGACCGTGGGCATCATCGGCCGCAACGGCTCAGGCAAGTCGACGCTGCTGCAGATTATCTGCGGCACGCTGCAACAGAGCGCGGGCGAGGTGAGTGTGCAGGGCAGGGTGGCGGCGCTGCTCGAACTGGGCACCGGCTTCAATCCTGAGTTCACGGGCCGGGAGAACGTCAGCCTCTACGCATCGGTACTCGGCCTCGACGATAGCCGAATCGCCGAGCGTTTCGACAGTATCGTGGCGTTCGCGGATATCGGCGAGTTCCTGGACCAACCGGTCAAGACCTACTCCAGCGGCATGGTCGTGCGGCTCGCCTTCGCCGTGATCGCCCACGTGGACGCCGACATCCTGGTAATCGACGAGGCGCTGGCCGTCGGCGACGCCTACTTTGTGCAGAAGTGCCTGCGCTTCCTGCGGGAATTCAGCCAGCGCGGCACGCTGTTGTTCGTCTCCCACGAGACCTCCACAGTCCTGTCACTCTGTGATCGCGCCGTGTGGCTGGACAGGGGCGAGGTGCGCGATGTCGGCAGCGCCAAGTCGATCGTCGGCCGTTATCTCGAGGGCTTGTACGGCGACCAGGATGCCGAGCACGCCGAGGCGGAGAAGGTCGCGACCGCGCTAGCGGTGACGCCGGAGGATTACCTCGACCAGCGCCACGACTTCATAAACGCGAGCAACCTGCGCACGGATATACGCCTGCTGGAATTCGACCCCGGAGCGGCGAAGTTCAGCGACGGCCTCGCGGATATCGTCGACGTGGCGTTTATGGAGGACGGCCGGCGACTCGGCTGGATGGTAGGGGGTGAACAGGTCTGCCTCGAGGTGCGCTGCACGAGTTCGGTCGACCTGGACCGGCCTATCGTGGGATTCTTCGTCAAGAACCGCACCGGCCAGTATGTGTTCGGCGACAATACCGAACTGAGTTTTCGCGACGCGCCCGTGCCCCTGGGCGCCGGGCAGGTGTGTTGTGCCAGCTTCGAATTCACGATGCCGCGCCTGCCCGTCGGCGACTACAGCCTGGATGTGTCGATCTCCAACGGCACACAGGATGACCACCAGATGCTGAACTGGAAATACGATGTGCTGGTGTTCAAGGTAGAGGCGGGCTCTATCGTGCACGGCCTGGTCGGCATCCCCATGCGCGCTATCCGGCTGGAAGTCGAGCCCCCCGAGTAGCGCCTCAGGCCGCCTTCTTGCCCTTCTTGCGGCCCAGGATGGGCTTCAGGAACTTGCCGGTGTACGAGCCGCTGGTCGCCGCCACATCCTCCGGTGTGCCCTCCGCGATGATGCGACCGCCCCCGCTGCCGCCCTCGGGGCCGAGATCCACTATCCAGTCCGCCGTCTTTATGACATCCAGGTTGTGCTCGATGATCACCACCGTATTGCCGTGGTCGCGCAGGCGGTGCAAAACCTCCAGCAACTGCTTGATGTCCTCGAAGTGCAGCCCCGTGGTGGGCTCGTCGAGGATGTACAGCGTATTGCCCGTGTCCCGCTTGGACAGCTCCCTCGAGAGCTTCACGCGTTGCGCCTCGCCGCCCGAGAGGGTCGTGGCCGCCTGGCCGAGGCGGATGTACGACAGCCCGACATCCATGAGCGTCTGCAGCTTGCGCGCGATGGCCGGCACCGGGGCGAAGAAGTCGAGCGCATCCTCCACGGTCATCTCCAGCACCTCGTGGATGTTCCTGCCCTTGTAACGCACCTCGAGGGTCTCGCGGTTGTAGCGCATGCCCTTGCAGACGTCGCAGGGCACGTAGATATCAGGCAGGAAGTGCATCTCCACCTTGGTCACGCCGTCGCCTTGGCAGGCTTCGCAGCGACCGCCCTTCACGTTGAAGCTGAAGCGCCCCGGCTTGTAGCCGCGGGAGCGGGCCTCCTGGGTGCCCGCGAAGAGTTCGCGCACGGGAGTGAAGATGCCCGTGTAGGTGGCCGGGTTGGAGCGCGGCGTGCGCCCGATCGGGCTCTGGTCGATGTCGATGCACTTGTCGATATGCTCCATGCCCGCCACGGACTCGTAAGGCGCGGGGGTCAGGGTGGTGGCGCCGTTCAGTTCCGCTGCAGCGATGGGGAAGAGGGTATTGTTGACGAGCGTGGACTTGCCGGAGCCGGAGACGCCGGTGATGCAGGTGAGCAGGCCCACCGGGATGCCCAGGTTCACGGACTGCAGGTTGTTGCCGGTGGCGCCGGTCAGTTCGAGCACCCGCTCTGTATCGCGGGGCGTGCGCGCGGCGGGAATCTCGATACGCCGCTTGCCCGAAAGATAGGCGCCGGTCAGGGAGTTCTTGCAGCGCGTGATGGCGCTCAGGCTGCCCGCGGCGACGACCTCGCCCCCGTGCACACCCGCGCCGGGACCGATGTCGATGATGTGGTCGGCGCTGCGGATGGCGTCCTCATCGTGTTCCACCACCAGGACCGTATTGCCCAGGTCGCGCAGGTGGGTGAGGGTGTTGAGCAGGCGCGCGTTGTCCCGCTGGTGCAGGCCGATCGACGGTTCATCGAGAATGTACATCACGCCGACGAGGCCCGCACCGATTTGTGAGGCCAGCCTGATGCGTTGCGCCTCGCCGCCGGACAGTGTTTCGGCGCTGCGGTTCAGGGTCAGGTAGTTGAGCCCGACATCCACTAGGAAGCGATACCGGGCGCGCAGTTCCTTGAGGATCTTGTCGGCGATCTCGCCGGCCCGGCCGGTGAGTTCGAGGTTCTCGAAATACTCCTCAGCCTCGCCCACGGGCAGGGACGTGATCTGGGGCAGCGTGCGGTCGTCGACAAAGACATGGCGCGCGTCGCGCTTGAGGCGTGTGCCCTCGCAGTCCGGGCAGGGTTGCGTGGAGAGGAACCTGGCCAGGTCCTCGCGCACCGACTGGGACTCGGTGTCGCGGTAGCGCCGCTCCATGTTCGGGATGATGCCCTCGAACGGATGGGTGCGCTTGAATACGTCGCCGCGGTCGTTGATATAGGAGAACGCGATCTCCTCCTTGCCGCTGCCGCCGAGAATGACCTGGCGATGTTTCTTGCTCAGCTCCGCAAAGGGCGTGTCGATGTCAAAGCCGTAGTGGTCCGCCAGCGACGTGAGCATGTGGAAGTAATAGACGTTGCGCCGGTCCCAGCCGCGAATGGCGCCCTCCGCCAGGCTGGCCTCGGGGAACAGCACCAGGCGTTCCGGATCGAAATACTGTTTAACCCCCAGCCCGTCGCAGCTCGAGCAGGCGCCCGCCGGGTTGTTGAAAGAGAACAGGCGCGGCTCCAGTTCATCGATGCTGTGGCCGCACACCGGACAGGCGAAGCGGGCGGAGAAACTGATATCCGGTTTCTCGCCGTCCATGTAGCTGATGGCGGCGAGGCCATCGGTGAGTCCCAGCGCTGTCTCGAAGGATTCGGCCAGGCGCAGTCCCAGGTCGGCACGCACCTTGAAGCGGTCGACGACGACCTCGATGCGGTGTTTCTTCTTTTTGTCGAGATCGGGGGTGTCGTCTAGGTCAGTCACGATCCCGTCGATACGCGCCCGCACGAAGCCGTTGGCGCGCAGTTCCTCGAAAACGTGCAGGTGCTCGCCCTTGCGGTCCCGCACGACCGGGGCGAGCAGCATCAGCCCTGTGCCCTCTGGCAGCGCCAGTACGGTGTCCACCATCTGGCTCACGGTCTGGGCCTGCAGGTTCTTGCCGTGGTCCGGGCAGCGCGGCTCGCCCACGCGGGCGAACAGCAGCCTGAGGTAGTCGTAGATCTCGGTGATGGTGCCCACCGTGGAGCGCGGGTTGTGGCTGGTGGATTTTTGCTCGATCGAGATGGCCGGGGACAGCCCCTCGATATGGTCCATGTCGGGTTTTTCCATCATGGACAGGAACTGCCGCGCATACGTGGACAAACTCTCGACGTAGCGCCGCTGGCCCTCGGCGTAAAGTGTATCGAAGGCCAGGGATGACTTGCCCGACCCCGACAGCCCCGTGATGACGATGAGCCGGTCGCGTGGGATATCCAGGTCGATGTTCTTGAGGTTGTGGGTGCGCGCCCCGCGCACTTGGATGGTGTCCATGAAACTACTGCCGCTGCCCGGGAACCGAAACCTGACAGTATATGCGCTGCCGCCTGCGGCTGGCAAAGCCATCGACAGTTCAACTGGGCAGCGCGGCGCACGTGTTGCCCCGCGGCTAAACTGTTACCATAGCCGCCCTTTTCCCGGCAGCCATTGCGACCACCGGACGGTTGATGATCTCAGAACACGCCATGACAGCGCAGGAGCGCGGTACGGTCGGCTCCCTGGCCCTCCTGTACGCCTTCCGCATGCTGGGCCTGTTCATGGTGTTGCCGCTCATCGCCCTGTACGCGGCCGATATGCCCGGCGCGACGGCATTCACGATCGGGCTCGCCCTCGGCCTCTACGGGCTCTCCCAGGCGCTCCTGCAGATACCGCTGGGCTGGCTGTCGGACCGCGTCGGTCGCAAGCCGGTCATTGTCGGCGGCCTCCTGCTGTTTGCCGTGGGCAGCATCGTGGCGGCGCTGGCGGACAGCATCGTTGGGGTGATTCTGGGGCGCGCCCTGCAGGGCGCCGGCGCGATTGCCAGTACCGTGCTGGCGCTGGTCGCCGACCTCACCCGGGAAGAGCAGCGCACCAAGGCCATGGCCGTGGTCGGCATGAGTATCGGCGGGGCTTTCGCGCTCGCCATGGTGCTCGGTCCGCTCGTTGCCAGCTACGGGGGCCTGGTCGCCGTCTTCTGGCTGACGGCCTGCCTGGCCTGCGTTGGGATCGGCATCGTGGTGCTGCTCGTGCCCACGCCTGCCCCGGGGCATGCGGAGCACGAGGAGGTGGGTGCGCGCGCGCCGCTCATCCTGCGCAGTGTGCGCGACGGCGCCCTCGCGCGATTGAACCTTGGCGTGTTCACGCTGCACTTCGTCCTGATGGCGCTTTTTCTCATGGTTCCCGGTTACCTGGAAGGCGTTGCCGGTATCCACCGCGACGCCCACTGGCAGGTGTACCTCCCGGCGCTGCTGTTGTCCTTGCTCGGCATGGTCCCCCTGATGACGGTGGCGGAGCGGGGCGGCCGCCTGCGCGAGGCCTTCCTGTTCGCGATCGTGCTGCTGTTCGCGGCCATCGCGATTCTGGCGACCGCCGTGGCCAGTACCCAGGTCTACGCCGCACTCTGGCTGTTCTTTGTCGGCTTCAATTACCTGGAGGCGACCCTGCCCTCGCTCGTGAGCAAGACCGTCTTCAGCGGCGGCAAGGGCACCGCGCTGGGGGTCTACTCGACCAGCCAGTTCCTGGGTGCTTTTGCCGGCGGTGCGGCCGGCGGCTGGCTGCTGCAGGCCCATGGACAGCGGACGCTGTTCGGCACCTGCCTCGCCCTGACGGCCCTCTGGTGGCTGTTGGCGCTGCGTATGCGCGCCCCCGCGACAAAGGCGACACAGGCGACGCCCGCGGAACAGGTCACCCTGCCGGAAAGCTGAGCCACGCCGGCCCTTCCAGGTGCCTGCGTGAGCACCTATGCTGTCGCATTTGCCCCGGCGGGTTGCTATAGTCGCAGGCTCGCCGGTATCGATTAAGCGCTTGCAACGAGGTAGTCCTATGTCCAGGGGAGTCAACAAAGTCATTCTGATCGGCAATCTGGGCAATGACCCCGAAACCCGTTTTTTCCCCGACGGCGGCGCCGTCACCAATGCCAGCATCGCCACCAGTGAGTCGTGGCGCGACAGGCAGACCGGTGAACAGAAGGAACGCACCGAGTGGCACCGCGTGGTGTTTCGCGACCGCGGCAACTACCGCCTTGGCCAGATTGCCGGTGAGTACCTGAAGAAGGGCTCCAAGGTGTTCGTCGAGGGTAAGCTGCAGACCCGGAAGTGGCAGGACCGTGATGGGCAGGACCGCTACACCACCGAGATCGTGGCCAACGAGATGCAGATGCTGGACAGTCGAGGCCAGGGTGGCGACTTTGCCGGCAGTGGCAGCGGCGGCGGCTTCAGCCAGGCGCCGCAGAAGGCGCCCGCTGGCCGGGTGGCGGAAGCCCAGGGTGGTGCGCCGGCCAATTTTGAACAGTTCGACGATGACATTCCGTTCTAAGCGAGTGGCGCGTGGTTTGCGCCACTCTCCCTGAGTTGCACGTGTTTACTCGTGCGTGTCCTGATTCTTGGCTCCGACACCCCGCTAGGCAGCGCCCTGATTGAACGCGGCGCGAAGCCTGCACGTCACGAACTGAACCCTATGAGCCGGTCCGCCTGCCGCTGGAAGAGCGAGCGCCAGGCAAAGAAAGGCGTGGTCCGCGCCAAGTGCGACATCGTGGTCGATGTGCGCATCGAGGCCGCCGGCGACGGCGGCGTGCAGATACAGGAACTGGATATCAAGCGCTGCCGCTGGATCGCCAAGGCCTGCCAGCGCGCCGGCATCACCTATCTTTACGTCTCCAGCTCGCGGGTGTTTTCCGGCCGCCTGGACCGGCCCTACACGGAGGAGGATGAGGCGGACAGTGAGGAGGTCGTCGGGGGCCTGCTGACCCAGGCCGAGGAAGTGGTCGCGCAGACCTGCGAACGCCATCTCATCCTGCGTCTGGGGCCCGTGTTCTCCTACGAGGGCGCCAATCTTATCACCCAGATGCTGGGGGCACTGCGCCAGGGCGACAGCCTGATCCTGGACAACAACCTGCGCGGTTCTCCCGTGGCGGCCGCGGACGGGGCGCGCGTGTTATTGGCGCTGCTCGACCAGCTCAGCACGGGTATCGAGCCCTGGGGAATCTACCATTACGGCAGCG
Source organism: Gammaproteobacteria bacterium (assembly GCA_030428835.1). Taxonomy (GTDB): domain Bacteria; phylum Pseudomonadota; class Gammaproteobacteria; order Pseudomonadales; family Halieaceae; genus Marimicrobium. The sequence continues at coordinate 23,123 of JAUIEP010000015.1, forward strand.
CCGATACCGCGACCTACTTCGAGTTCGCGGAGGCGCTGCTCGCCAGCGCTTCACAGTTCTTCGAGTTCAGTTCATCCGCGGTGCAACTGGAACGCGAGTCCGCCGGCCTCATGACCCTGAACCGCTCGCTGGACTGCAACAAGATTCGCAATACGTTCGCCATCCGCCAGGTGACCTGGCGCAGCGCTATCGGCGACCTGGTGAAACACTATTACGACCAACAACAGACGGGGGAAGCGGCCCATGGCTAAGGCTTCGGCGGGCAAGCAGCAATGGCTGTCCTGCGCCGTGCTCACGGTGTCGGATACGCGCACTGAGGAGGACGATACCTCCGGCCATTTCCTGGTTGCGGCGCTGCAGGCCGCCGGGCATACGCTGGCGGACAAGGCCATCGTCATCGACGACATCTACAGGATTCGCGCCGTGCTGTCCGCCTGGATAGCGGATGAGGGCGTGAACGCGGTGCTCATTACCGGCGGTACGGGGTTTTCCGGTCGAGATTCCACACCGGAGGCGGTCGCACCCCTGTTCGACAAGGAGATCGACGGCTTCGGCGAGGTGTTTCGCGCGTTGTCCCTGGCGGAGATCGGCTCCTCCACCGTACAGTCCAGGGCTCTGGCGGGTCTGGCCAACGACACGGTCATCTTCTGCATGCCGGGCTCCACCGGCGCCTGTCGCACGGCCTGGGAGGGCATCATCCGCGACCAGCTCGACAGCACCTACAAGCCCTGCAACTTCGTGGGTGTGCTCAATGTGAGGTCCGAGCGGGCTTGAGCGCACTGCTGCCCCTGGCCGAGGCGCTCGAACGCGTCCTCGGTGCCGTCACCGCTGTAGCCGGGGTGGAGACGCGCAGCCTCATCGCCGCGCGCGGCTGTGTGCTGGGCGAGGACATCATCTCCGCTGTGGACGTGCCCCCATCCGACAACAGCGCGATGGACGGCTACGCCCTGCGCGCGGCCGATGCCCCCGGCCCGCTGGCCGTCAGCCAGCGCGTTCCGGCCGGTGCCGTCCCCGCGGCACTCGCCGCGGGCACCGCCGCGCGAATCTTCACCGGGGCCGCGGTCCCTCCCGGTGCGGACGCGGTAGTCATGCAGGAGGATTGCGCGGAGGTCGATGGCCGGGTGACGATCGCCGCCACGGTCGCGAGTGGCGACAACATCCGCCGGCGCGGCCAGGATATCGCCCGCGGCGAGATGGCGCTCTCCCGCGGCCGCCGCCTGCGCCCACAGGACATGGGCCTGCTGGCTTCCCTGGGCCTCGCCAGCGTGCCGGTATTCCGCCCGTTGCGCGTGGCGGTGCTCTGCACCGGCGACGAGCTTGTCGAACCGGGCGACGCGCTGGCGCACGAGAGCCAGATCTACAATTCCAATCGCTATACCCTTGCGGGACTCATCACGGCCCTGGGTTGCGAATTCGTGGACGGGGGTATCGTCCGGGACACACCCGAAGACACGGCACAGGCATTGTCCGCCGCCGCCGCGCAGGCGGACTGTGTGATTACCTCGGGCGGTGTTTCAGTGGGAGAGGAGGACCACGTCAAGGCGCAGGTTGAGCGGCTCGGCCAGCTCGACCTGTGGAAGCTCGCGATCAAGCCCGGCAAGCCCCTGGCCTTTGGCCGCATCGGCGATACACCCTTCATCGGCCTGCCCGGCAATCCCAGTTCCGTCTTTGTCACCTTCTGCCTGGTGGCGCGCCCCTTCCTGCTGCGCCTGCAAGGGTGTGCGGATACCGCTCCGCCGCGGTTGCTTGCGCGCGCGGGCTTCGCGGTGCCGCGGCCGGGCTCGCGCCAGGATTACCTGCGGGTCACGTTGCGACGGGAGGGCGATGGCCTGGTTGCGGAGCGGTTTCCCAACCAGAGTTCCGGTGTGCTGAGCTCGGTAAGCCACAGCAACGCCCTGGCGGTGGTACCGCCTGGCAGCGTCGTGGCGGAGGGCGACAGGGTCGAGGTGTTGCTGCTGGACCTGTTGACGGCCTAGCCGTCGAACTTCTGGAACACCAACGATGCGTTGGTGCCGCCGAAGCCGAAGCTGTTGGACATCACCCGCGTGAGGTCGACGCCGTCGTGCCGCTCGCGGGCGATGGGCAGACCCTCGGCCTCCGGGTCCAGTTCCTCGATATTGGCCGAGGCCGCGATGAAGCCGTTCTGCTGCATCAGCAGCGAGTAAATCGCCTCGTGGACTCCGGCGGCGCCGAGCGAGTGCCCCGAAAGCGACTTCGTTGAGCCGATTACGGGTATGTTGCCGCGACCCTCGAACGCCTCGCGTACAGCCTTGAGTTCCTGGATGTCGCCGGCGGGCGTGCTGGTGCCGTGGGCGTTGATGTAGTCCACGGGCCCCTCCACGGTCGCCAGCGCCTGGCGCATGCAGCGTGCGGCACCCTCACCGGAGGGAGCCACCATGTCGTAGCCGTCGGACGTGGCGCCGTAGCCCACCAGCTCGGCGTAGATTTTTGCGCCGCGCGCCTGGGCGTGTTCCAGGGCTTCCACCACCAGCATGCCGCCGCCACCGGCGATAACGAATCCGTCGCGGTTGGCGTCGTAGGCACGGGAGGCCTTCTCGGGCGTTTCGTTGTACCGGGTGGACAATGCCCCCATCGCGTCGAACAGGCAGCTCAGCGACCAGTGCAGCTCCTCGCCACCGCCGGCGAACACCATGTCCTGCTTGCCCATCTGTATCTGCTCCATCGCGTTGCCGATACAGTGCGCGCTGGTGGAACAGGCGGAAGAAATGGAATAGTTGACCCCCTTGATCTTGAACGGGGTGGCGAGACAGGCGGACACCGTGCTGCCCATGGTCTGGGTCACCCGGTAGGGACCCACGCGGCGCAGGCCCTTCTCGCGCAGGATGTCCGAGGCTTCCGTCTGGCTGGAGGAGGAGGCGCCGCCCGAACCCGCGATGATGCCGATGCGCTCGTTGGAAATTTCCTGTTCGGTGAGCCCCGCGTCGGCGATGGCCTGCTGCATAGAGATATACGCGTAGGCCGCGGCGCTGCCCATGAAACGCAATTGCTTGCGGTCGATGAATTCAGCGGGGTCGATGCGCGGCACACCCGCCACGTGGGAGCGCATACCGACGTCGACCTGCTCCTGGTGCGTGACGATACCCGAGCGCCCCTCGCGCAGGGAGTCGGTGACCGCCGCGGCGTCGTTGCCCAGGCAGGAGACGACACCCAGGCCCGTAACCACTACTCGCCTGCTCATACGCTAGAACGTCTCCGTCGAAGTGAATAGACCCACTCGCAAATCCTTCGCCGTGTAGATTTCCTCGCCGTCCACGCTGAGCGCGCCGTCCGCGATGCCCATCACCAGTTTACGCTCGATGACGCGCTTCATGGTGATGTTATAGACCACCTTTTTGGCGCTCGGGAGAATCTGGCCCGTGAACTTCACTTCGCCACAGCCCAGTGCGCGCCCGCGGCCGGGGTTACCGCGCCAGCCGAGGAAGAAGCCCACGAGTTGCCACATGGCATCCAGTCCAAGGCAGCCCGGCATGACCGGATCGCCGGGGAAGTGACATTCGAAGAACCAGAGGTCGGGGTGAATATCCAGTTCCGCGATGATTTGCCCCTTGCCCGCGTCGCCGCCGTAGGAATTGATTGCGGTAATGCGGTCCAGCATCAGCATGTTATCGGTCGGTAACTGCGCGTTGCCGGGGCCGAATAGCTCACCGTGTCCGCAGGCGAGCAATTCGTCCCGCGTATAGGCATCCTTTGCTGTCATAGGCGATCTTTAGTGATGGCTTTGTGGTGGAGTGGTCGGTACGGGTATTTTAACCGAAAACGGCGCCGCACCGGGCGGCCCCATTCTAATGACTGTCGGTGACAAGTCCAGCGCGCTGCCGCCTCGGCGGGGGCGCGGCGGAGGCATTGACGCGCGGATGTGCTGCGGGCGCGCTTGCGCCGCATGCCATAGGACCTGGCGTATCCCGGGAGCTGGAATTCCTGCCAGCCGTGACGTGGATCACTAACGCTCCGGTAGCCAAAAAATCCCCCTTCCGCTACCATGAAATGCTTCGTGCTGCGGCAGTAAAACGACGCATAACGCTAAGAAAACTAAGCCTTTTTTGAGTTTAGGTGGTATTTCCAGGGTCTGAGGGTTCCAGATGTTAACACCCGTACTGCTTTCCGGGGGCGTCGGCTCAAGATTGTGGCCGGTATCCAGGGAGGCCCATCCCAAACAGTTCCTGCCCCTGGCCGGTGAGATCAGCATGCTGCAGGAGACGCTGCAGCGCACCGCCGGCCTTCCCGCCGCCGCGCCGCTGGTCGTGTGCAACGAGGAACATCGCTTCATGGTGGCGGAGCAACTGCGCCAGCTGAACGTGAAGCCCGGTGCGCTCATACTGGAACCGGAGGGGCGCAACACGGCCCCGGCCGTGGCCCTGGCCGCGCTGCAGGTGGTCGCCGCGGACCCGGAGGCGATCATGCTGGTGCTGCCCGCCGACCATCTCATCGGGGATGTGGCAGCCTTCGTCGCGGCAGTCGAGCAGGCCCTGCCGTTGGCGGCCGAGGGGCGGCTGATGACGTTTGGCGTCGTGCCCACGACCCCCGAGACCGGCTACGGCTACATCAAGTGTGGTGCCGAGCTGGGTAGCGGGCTGTTCGACCTCGAACGCTTCGTGGAAAAGCCGGACGGTGCGACAGCCCAGTCTTACCTGGACGACGGCGGTTACCTGTGGAACAGCGGTATGTACCTGCTGCGTGCACAAACCTACCTGGACGAGTTGCAGCGCCTCGCGCCCGACATGCTGGCGGCGTGTCGCGATGCCATGGCCAGCGCGGCCGGCGACATGGACTTTGTGCGCCCGGAGGCGCAGGCGTTCGCGCGCTGCCCGTCCGACAGCATTGACTACGCTGTGATGGAAAAGACCGAACTCGGTGCGGTGGTGGCGCTGGACTGTGGCTGGAGCGACGTGGGTGCCTGGTCCGCGCTGTGGGAAGTGGGCGAGCGCGACAGCGACGGCAATGTATTGCAGGGCGATGTCATCGCGGACAACTGTACCGGCAGTTACCTGCGCAGCGAGTCGCGCCTGGTCGCCGCTACCGGCGTGGAGGATGTCGTCGTGGTAGAGACGGCGGACGCGGTCCTCGTCGCGGGCCGCAACAACGTGCAGGACGTCAAGAATATCGTCAATGCGCTCAAGTCCGGCGAGCGGCAGGAGGCCTCGCTGCACCGTCGCGTTTACCGGCCCTGGGGCTCTTATGAATCGCTCGTGACGGCGGATCGTTTCCAGGTAAAGCGCATTACCGTAAACCCCGGGCAACAGTTATCGCTGCAGATGCACCACCACCGCGCGGAGCACTGGATAGTGGTCAATGGCACGGCGGAGGTGACCTGCGAGGACAAGGTGTTCATGCTGGGCGAGGACGAGTCGACGTATATACCGCTGGGGCACAAACACCGCCTCGCCAATCCCGGGCACATTCCACTGGAAATTATCGAGGTGCAATCGGGCACCTACCTGGGTGAGGATGACATCGTCCGTTTTGAGGATGTCTACGGTCGCAGTAAATAGTAGGGAGAACCGAAGTTTGATTACGAAATGTATGTTTCCTGTTGCCGGTTACGGCACGCGTTTCCTTCCCGCCACCAAGAGTATGCCCAAGGAAATGCTGCCGGTGGTGAACAAGCCGCTGGTCCAGTACGGCGTGGAGGAAGCGATCGAGGCGGGCATGACGACCTGCGCCATGGTGACCGGTCGCGGCAAGCGCGCCATCGCGGACCATTTCGATATCAGTTATGAACTCGAGCACCAGATTTCCGGTAGCGGCAAGGAGGCCTATCTCTCCAGTATCCGCAGCGTGCTCGACAAGGGCATTTTCACCATGGTGCGGCAGCGCGAGATGAAAGGCCTCGGGCACGCCATTCTCACGGGTCAGTCACTGGTGGGCAATGAACCCTTCGGCGTGCTCCTGTCGGATGACCTGTGTATCAACAACGGCCCCGGGGTCCTGTCGCAGATGGTCGAACTGTACCGCCAGTTCCGCTGCTCCATCGTTGCCATACAGGAGGTGCCGAAGGAGGATACCGGCGCCTACGGCGTCATCAAGGGCGAAATACTCAAGGACGGCATCTACCGCGTCGACGAGATGGTGGAGAAGCCCGCGCCCGAGGATGCGCCCTCCAATCTGGCCATCATCGGCCGCTACATCCTTACCCCGGACATCTTCGATATCATCCGTGAGACGCCCCCCGGCGCCAACGGCGAGGTGCAGCTCACAGATGCGCTGCAGACCCAGGCCAAGCAGGGCTGCGTCATGGCCTACAAGTTCCGCGGCCGGCGCTTCGACTGCGGCAGCGTGCCCGGCTTCGTCGAGGCGACAAACTTTGTCTACGAGCATTACTACAGCGCCCTCAGCGGCTGACCCGAGAGATTCCCGTGACTGAACTGACCTGTTTCAAGGCCTACGACGTGCGTGGCCGCGTGCCCGACCAATTGAATGAAGATATCGCGCGCCGCATCGGGCGGGCCTACGCCCAGGTGGTGCAGCCGGCGCAGGTCGTGGTGGGCCATGACATCCGCCTCAGCAGCGAGGCCATCAAGGCGGCGCTCAGCGAGGGGCTCATGGAGCAGGGGGTCGATGTCTACGACATCGGCCTGTGCGGCACCGAAGAGATCTACTTCGCCACTTCGCACGCCGGCATGGACGGCGGTATCGCGGTTACCGCGAGCCACAATCCCAAGGACTACAACGGTATGAAGTTCGTGCGCGAGGAGTCGCGCCCGATCTCCGGGGACACCGGGCTGTTCGATATCAAGGCGCTGGCGGAGCGGGACGAGTTTACGCCGTCAGGCAAGCGCGGCGCACGACACCCGCTGGATACCTCCGCCGCTTACGTCGAGCACCTCCTGTCCTACGTCGATGTCGGGAACCTCAAGCCGCTCAAGATCGTGGTGGACGCCGGCAACGGCGGCGCGGGCCGCGTGGTCGACCTGCTGGAGCCGCACCTGCCCTTCGAGTTCATCAAGTTGCATCACGAGCCGGACGGCAACTTCCCCAACGGCGTGCCGAATCCGCTCCTGCCCGAGAACCGCACGGCCGCCATCGAGGCGGTGCGCAGTCACGGCGCGGACCTGGGTATCGGTTGGGACGGCGATTTCGACCGCTGTTTCTTCTTTGACGAGCACGGCGAGTTCATTGAGGGCTACTACGTTGTGGGCCTGCTTGCGGAGGCGTTCCTGCGCCAGCAGGGTCCGGCGAAGATCGTGCACGACCCGCGGCTGACCTGGAATACCATCGACATGGTCGAGAGTCACGGGGGCGAGGCGGTGCAGAGCAAGACGGGCCACGCCTTTATCAAGGAGCGCATGCGCCTGGAGAACGCGGTGTACGGCGGCGAAATGAGCGCGCACCATTACTTCCGCGACTTCGCCTACTGCGACAGCGGGATGATCCCGTGGCTGCTGGTGACCGGCCTGGTCAGTGCCACCGGCCAGGGACTGTCGTCACTGGTGGCCGAGCGTATGGCCGCCTACCCCTGCTCGGGTGAAATCAATCGCACGATCGAAGACCCGGGAGCGGTGCTGCGCAAGGTGGAGGAAACCTACGCGGGCAGCGCAGAGTCCGTGGAACACGTCGATGGGTTGAGCATGGTAATGGGCGACTGGCGATTCAATCTGCGCATGTCCAACACCGAACCTGTCGTGCGCCTGAACGTGGAGAGTCGCGCCGATCGGGCGCTGATGGAAGCGAAAACGCAGGAACTGCTGGCGCTGATCGACGGCTGATCAGTCGCTCACGTTGCGCCAGCGGGTGATCAGGGCCTCGGTGGCAGCGTCCATGGTCTCTCCCTCGTCCTGCTCCAGGCGCGCAAGAATCTGTGTGCCGATCTCCTTGCCCAACTCTACACCCCACTGGTCGAAGGGGTTGATGCCCCACAGGTAGCCGCTGACGAAGGTGCGGTGTTCGTACAGTGCGAGCAGCGCGCCCAGCGTTGCGGGGGTGAGACTGTCCATCGTGATCACGCTGTTCGGACGTGAACCGGGCATGGCGAGATGCGGCGCCAGCGCGGCGGCATCGGCCCCGGTATGGCCGCGCGCTTCGAGTGATGCCGTTGCCGCTTCGAGCGAGCGGCCCACGAGCATCGCCCGGCTCTGGGCCAGGCAGTTGGCCACCAGCCTGCGATGCTGCGCCTTGTCATCCGCATGTGTGCTGAGCGGCAGAATGAAATCCGCCGGGCACAGCAGTGTGCCCTGGTGCAGGAGCTGGTGGAACGAGTGCTGGCCGATCGTGCCCGCCGCACCCCACAGCACGGGTGCGGTATTGTAGGGGAGCGGCTGGCCGCTGCTGTCCACAGACTTGCCGTTGGATTCCATGGTCAGTTGCTGCAGGAAGTCCGGCAGCCGGTCGAGTGCCTGCGCGTAGGGCAGGACCACGTGATTCTGCGCGCCGTAGAAGGCGCCGTACCAAATCTCCAGCAGTGCCATCAGTACCGGCAGGTTGGCATCCAGGGGCGCCTCCCGGAAGTGTGCATCCATTGCCGCCGCGCCGCCGAGGAAGTCCGCGAAACGCTCCCAGCCGATGGCAATGGCGACGCTGAGGCCGACAGCCGACCAGACGGAGTAACGGCCGCCCACCCATTCCCACATCGGCAGGCAATTTTCCGCGGGGATACCGAACTGCGCCGCGGCCGCGAGGTTGGTCGTGACCGCGAGGAAGTGCCGGTCCAACTCGTCCTCGCTTGCGCCCGCACCGAGCGTCCACTGACGTGCGGCGAGGCTGTTGGCAAGTGTTTCCTCCGTGCGAAACGACTTGGAGCAGATGATGAACAGCGTGGTGGCAGCGTCGAGGTCCGCCAACACGCTGGCGAGGTCGGCCGGGTCGACGTTGGCGACGAAGTGACAGCGCAGGTTGCCGTGGCAGTGCGACAGCGCTTCGGTCACCAGGCGCGGACCGAGATCCGAGCCGCCGATGCCGATATTGACCACGTCGGTGATTGTCCTGCCGCTGAAGCCGGTATGTTGCCCCGCGTTGAGGCGCTCGCTCACAGCGCGCATGCGGGCCTGCGTGGCGGTGACCTCGCTGTAGAGACCCTGCAGTTCGCCCGCCGCGGTGCCGCGCAGCAGTGTGTGCAGGGCGGGACGACGCTCGGTGTTGTTGATCTCGCCGCCCGTCAGCAGGGCCTCGATGCCGTCCACGAGTTGCGCCTGCCCAGCAAGTGCAACGAGCGCCGCAAGCGCCTCCCGGTTGAGCCGGTGCTTAGAGAAATCGAGATGTAATCCCGCCGCCGTCGCGCTGAAGGACCCGACCCTGGCGGGATCGGCCTCGAACAGGGAGGGGATGGTCACGGCTTCCAGGTCGCGCGCCAGTTGTGCGAGCGTCGCGTACGCGGGGAGCGCCGTGAGCGGGGTGCGCGCGGTCATGCCGTCAGGAGTCCTGGCTCAGGTGGAATAAAAAGTATATGGACGGGACGGCGGTGCTGCAATCGGGGCGGGCCTAGTGATCGCGATCGGTGGCCAGCCGTGCCAGTTCCTCGAGTGCATCGCGCGCGGCGCTCTCCGGGAGTACGTCCAGGCAGGCCAGTGCGCTGTCGCGGTAGCCGCGGGCGGCGGAGCGGGTGTGTTCCAGCGCACCGCAGGACTGCACCGCCGCGATGACGGCGTCGATGTCTGCCGCGCTGCGCTCGATGACCGCGTTGCGCACGGTGTCGCGCTGATCGCCGCTGCCTTCGCGCAGTACATGGATGAGCGGCAGGGTGACCTTGCCCTCGGTCAGGTCGTCGCCGACGTTTTTGCCCATGGTGGCCGGGTCGCCCGCGTAGTCGAGCACATCGTCGATCATCTGGAAGGCGATGCCGAGGTCGAGTCCGAAGCGGTGCAGCGCGTCGACGGTGCGTGTGTCGGCGCCCGAAAGCAGCGCCGCGCCGCGGCAGGCGGCGGCGAAGAGAATAGCCGTCTTGCGCGTGATGACCTCGAGGTACTGGGCCTCGGTGGTGTCGGGATTGCCGGCGCGCACCAGTTGCAATACCTCGCCCTCGGCGATCGTGTTGGTGGTGTCCGCCATGTGGCGGAGGATGTCCATGTTGTCGAGCTGTACCATCAGTTGGAAGGCGCGGGTATAGAGGAAATCGCCGACGAGCACGGATGGCGCGTTGCCGAACTCTGCATTGGCGGTCGCGCGGCCCCTGCGCAGGCTGGAGATGTCCACCACGTCGTCGTGCAGCAGTGTGGCCGTGTGGATGAACTCGATGGTGGCGGCGAACTTGACGTGGCGCTCGTCGCATCCCGACAGGGCGGCCCCCGACAGCAGGGTGAGCAGGGGCCTGAGCCGCTTGCCGCCGGCGTCGACGATGTAGTGGCCGACGTTCTCCACCATGTCCACGTCGGAATGTAGCTGCTCCACGATCAACGCGTTGACCAGCTCGAATTCCCGGGCCACGGCGGCTCGAATCTGTTGCATAGGTAGGGGGAACGTTCTGCAGTGCCCGCGCATGCTAGGCTGTGCCCGCGGGGGCTGTCAAGCGCGCTTGAGAGTCCTCCGGAAATCCCGCAAGCTATTGTTTTTGTGTGGAATTAGCGCTTGCTGCTGGGGTTCGATTTGCGTACAATCGCCGCCCTCCCGACCGATCTTCAGGCGCCCGCGCGCCCGGTCGGGGAGATTGAAACTGTTTGTGCCTGGCTCTGCCCCCTTGATTTATAAGGGTTTTTTCCAAACAGCGAGCAGGCTAACTGAACGGAGCGCAATATGTACGCAGTCATAGAGAGCGGTGGCAAGCAACACCGCGTCACCGAGGGCGAGACCCTCAAGCTGGAAAAGATTGAAGCCGCCACGGGCGACACCGTCGAATTCGACCGTGTGCTGATGGTTGGCGGTGACGACATCAAGATCGGCACCCCCTTGCTGGAGGGGTCAAAGGTTACCGCCGAGGTGGTCTCCCACGGTCGTCACCAGAAGGTCAAGATCGTTAAGTTCAACCGCCGGAAGCATCACCGCAAGGAAACGGGCCACCGCCAGTGGTTCACCGAGGTGAAGATTACCGGGATCAAGGCGTAAAGGAGGGCTTGCACAATGGCACACAAGAAAGCTGGTGGTAGTACCCGTAACGGGCGCGATTCAGTCAGTAAGCGCCTCGGGGTCAAGCGCTTCGGCGGCCAGGAAGTGAAGGCCGGGAACATCATCGTGCGCCAGCGCGGTACGCGCTTCCACGCGGGCGAGGGCGTAGGCATCGGCAAGGATCACACGATCTTCGCTACCGTCGACGGCAAGGTGGAGTTCGTCACCAGGGGCCCGAAGAGCCGCAAGTTTGTACAGGTGGTGAGCGCCTGAGTCGCGGCAGAGCAGAATCGACAGAAAGCCTCGTCTACTGACGGGGCTTTTTTTTAGTTATGAAATTCGTAGACGAGGCAAGCATCAAAGTCCACGCGGGCAGGGGCGGCAACGGCTGTCTCAGCTTTCGTCGTGAGAAGTACGTTGCCAAGGGTGGTCCCGACGGGGGTGACGGGGGCGACGGCGGCAGCGTGATCATGGTGGCGGATGACAATCTCAACACCATGGTCGACTACCGCTTCCAGAAGAACTACCGTGCCCAGAACGGCGAACCGGGACGCGGCCGCAACTGTACCGGCGCCAGTGGTGAAGACCTTGTCCTGCCCGTTCCTGTGGGAACCACGGTCATCGACGAAGACCTCGGTGAAATCCTCGGCGACCTGTCTGCGGCGGGTGAGCAACTGGTTGTCGCAAAGGGCGGTTTCCACGGATTGGGCAACACCCGTTTCAAATCCAGCACCAACCGTGCGCCCCGCCAGACCACCCCGGGCACCGAGGGCGAGTCGCGCAACCTGAAACTCGAACTCAAGGTGCTGGCTGATGTGGGCCTGCTCGGCCTGCCCAACGCCGGCAAGTCGACGTTGATCCGCGCCGTGTCGTCCGCGAAACCGAAGGTCGCGGACTATCCGTTTACGACGCTGGTGCCGAACCTCGGGGTGGTGAAGGTGGAGACACACCGCAGTTTTGTCATGGCGGATATCCCCGGACTGATCGAGGGCGCATCCGAGGGCGCGGGACTGGGAATACGTTTCCTGAAACACCTCACGCGCACGCGCATCCTGTTGCACCTGGTGGACATGGCGCCCTTCGACGGCAGCGAGCCGGCTTCTGCCGCGGTGGCGATTGCGAAGGAACTTGCGAGCTTCAGCCCCACCCTCGCCGCACGCGAGCGCTGGCTGGTACTCAACAAGCGTGACCTCGTGGACGAAGAGACCTTCGCGGCGCGCCGCGCGGCTGTGCTGGACGCCCTCGGCTGGGAGGGCCGTGTATACTCCATCGCGGCGATCAGCGGTGCGGGTACGGCCGAGCTGTGTGGCGACCTGATGGATTACATAGAGGCGCGCCGGGCACTCGAGGCGGGGGATCCCGCCGTCGCGGAGCAGGAGCTCGCCCTGCAGCATGCCATGCAGGCGGAGGCGCGCCAGCGCATCGCGGCACTACGCAGTGCACGCAAGCGCGACGCGGTCGCTGCCCGCGAGGATTCCGATGACGACGACTTCGACGTGGAAGTCGAATACCGGCCCTGAGGCGGCGAGCGATGAGCCAGCGAACAGACATACGTGACGCGCGCCGCTGGGTCGTGAAGGTCGGCAGCGCGCTGCTCACCGACGACGGGCGCGGCCTCGATGAGGCGATGATCGCGAACCTCGTGCGGCAACTCGCCGAGCTGCGCGCGTCGGGTTCGGAGGTGGTGCTGGTGTCGAGCGGCGCGGTCGCCGCTGGCATCGTGCGCCTTGGCTGGTCCAGCCGACCACACCTGATCCATGAGCTGCAGGCGGCCGCTGCCGTCGGGCAGTCCGTGCTGGTGCAGAGTTACGAGACCGCTTTCAAGGCCCACGGTATCGCGAGCGCGCAGGTGCTCCTGTCCCATGACGATATCACGGCCCGCGACCGTTACCTGAATGCACGGGCTGCGCTGAACACCCTGTTGCGTCTTGGTGTCATTCCCGTGATCAACGAGAACGACACGGTGGTCACCGACGAGATCCGCTTCGGCGACAACGACACCCTGGCCGCGCTCGTGGCCAACCTGATCGACGCCGACGCGCTGCTCCTGCTCACGGACCAGGAGGGGCTCTTCGATGCCGATCCCCGCCACCAGCCCGGCGCCACTCTGGTCAGCGAGTGCGATGTGCACGATGTGGCCCTCGATGCGATGGCCGGTGAAGGCGGCGCCCTCGGTCGCGGCGGCATGGTGACCAAGCTGCGCGCCGCGCGCCTCGCGGCCCGCTCCGGCACGGAAACCCTGATCGCCTCGGGCAGGACGGCCGGCATTGTCGCGAGCGCCACCGGCGGCGAGGTTGTGGGTACCTGGCTGCGCACTGGCAAGCGGCCGGAGGCCGCGCGCAAGCAGTGGCTCGCGAGCATGGTGAAGACTGAAGGCAGCGTGGAACTGGACGACGGCGCCGTGCGTGTACTGCGCGATTCCGGGCGCAGCCTGTTGCCGGTCGGTGTCCGCGCGGTGACGGGAAATTTTTCCCGCGGCGACATGGTGTCATGCCGCGACAGCGTGGGCCGCGAGGTGGCGCGGGGCCTGGCGAATTACGGCGCGGCGGAAACGCGCCGCATCATGGGCTCACCGTCCGCCGCGATCGAGGAGATACTGGGTTACCAGGGGGAGGAGGAACTCATCCACCGGGACAACCTGGTGCTGGTCTGAAGGACTAGCTCAACCAGCGCCCCAGCGGCGTCTTCACCCACAGGAAATTCATCAGCTTCTTCATGCCCTCGGCGCTCTTGGCCGAGTACGGATAGCCGCTCTGCAGCTTGCCGCCGAAGCGGTCGATGACGATGGGCATCTCGTGGCAGTAGCCGCGCAGGCCCTTCTTGCCGTTCACCTGGCCGACGCCCGAGCTCTTCCTGCCGCCGAAGGGCGCGGCGGGGATACCGTAACTCACCGCCATGTCGTTCACGCTGCAGGCCCCGGTATCGATAGCGCATGCGAGGTTGTAGCCCTTTTCCTTGTCCTGGGTCCACACGTTGCCGTTGAGGCCGAACTCGGAGTCGTTCGCCAGGGCGAGCGCCTCTTCCTCCGATGCGACCTTCTGGATGCAGAGGATGGGGCCGAAGGTCTCCAGCACCATGATGTCCATACCGTTGTGCACGTCCGTGATCACGGTGGGCTCGTAGTACAGGCCCGGCAGGTCCGGGTTGCGGCGCCCGCCCATCAGGATAGTGGCGCCCTTGGCCCGCGCGTCCTCCACGTGGGCCTCGATAATCGCCATCTGCCGGTCCCAGAACACCGCGCCGATGTCCTCGTCCCAGCCGTGCTGCTGGCCCTGTCGCAGGTTCTTGCCCTTCTCCAGTACGCGCTTGAGGAATTCGTCGTAGACCTCCTGTACCACGTAGATGCGTTCGGTGCCGCAGCAGTAGTGCCCGGTGTTCATGCAGGAGCCCACCCACGCGCCGTCGGCGGCGCGGTCGAGGTCGGCGTCGGCGCACACGATCATCGCGTCGTTGCCGCCGAGTTCCAGCGTCACGGGAATCAATTGCCTGGCGCAGGCCTCGGCGACCTTGCGGCCGGTCGCCACGGAACCGGTGAAGGAGACCTTGTCGACGCCGCCCTCGACGATGGCGGCACCGGTCTCGCCGTCGCCCAGCAGTACCTGCAGTACGCCCTCCGGCAGGCCCGCCTGGCGGAAGATATCTTCGGCCAATTGCGCCGAGAAGGGCGTCACCTCGGATCCCTTCGCCACCACGGTGTTGCCCGCCATGATCGCCTGGCAGGCCTGGTTCATCACGAGAACGAACGGGCCGTTCCAGGGCGTGATCAGGCCGACCACGCCGAGGGGCTTGTAGACGATGCGCAGTTGTTTCATAAGGCCCATCATGCCGTGGACCCTGCGCTTGCGCGGCGCGAGGAACTTTTTGGCGTTCTTGGCGTAGTAGCAGAGCTGGTCGGCCACGCTGAACACTTCCATAGTCATGGCGTCCGTGCGGGCCTTGCCGGTCTCGCGCACCACGGTCTCGATGATCTCGTCCTGGCGCTCGATGACGAGCCGCAGCGCGCGCTCCACGATCGCGGCGCGCTCGTCCATGGAGGTCGCACTCCACGCCTTCTGTGCGGCCCTGGCCTTGCTGATGGCGGCGGCGACGTCCTCGGCGTTGGCGCAGACAAGTTCACCGATCGGCTCGAGCGTGACGGGGCTCTTGAGCTGCAGGTGACGGCGGGAATCGGTGGATTCGATGGGCTCAAAGATAGACATGGCGGGCATCCTCCTCAGGGCAGCCTAAACTAATGGTCATTAGTCTAGGTGTCAATGGCCTTTCCGCGCAGTCGCCGCTGGCAGAATCGCTCAACGCCCGGCGCAGCGCAGTTACAGGGCCGGGGCTTTGTGGAATAATGCCGCACCCTCGACCCTAGGGCCCGTAAGGATATGACCTCATCGCCGGCGGCGCTGCTAACGCTGTACTGCCTCGCCATCGCCGCTTTCTCGCTGCTGGGCGGCCTCCTGCCCGGCTGGGTGAAGATGACCCATACGCGCACCCAGCTCGTGATGAGCCTGGTCTCGGGCCTCATGCTCGGCGTCGCGTTCTACCACCTCCTGCCCCACAGCGTGACGCTGTTCGGCGGCCCTGCGGCGATTGACCGCGCCGTCTGGTGGCTGGTGCTGGGCCTTATCGCGATGCTCCTCTTGCTGCGCCTGTTCCATTTCCACCAGCACGACTTCAGCCAGGTGGAAAAAGGCCATCATCACGACCACGACCACGACCACGACCATGGGCACGATCACTCGGTCCACCACCTGGCCTGGGTAGGCATCGCCCTGGGGCTGGGGCTGCACACCCTGGTTGACGGCGTGGCGCTCGGGGCGGTGATGCGCGGTGCGCCCGAGGGTGCTGGATTTGCCGGTGCCGGTGTGTTTCTCGCGATCTTCCTGCACAAGCCGCTGGACGCGATGTCCGTTATCACCATCATGGAGCGGGGCGGTTGGAGCAGGTCCGCCCGGGTGGCGGCCAATGTCGGTTTCGCGTTGCTCTGTCCGCTGGGTGCCCTGCTGTTTTTCTTTGGCGTGGATGTCTTTGCCGGTGGCAGCGTGCCGGTCGTTGCCGCTAGCCTCGCGTTTGCGGCGGGTGCGTTCGTCTGTATCGCGCTTGGCGACCTGCTGCCGGAGGTGCACTTCCACAGCCACGACCGCTTCAAACTCACGCTTGCCTTCCTCCTGGGCATCGCCATCGCGTGGACGATGGGAGCGCTGGAGCCCGGCGGCCTCCATGGAGCACATTCCCTATGAGCGAAAAAGTAAGGCGCAGGATCTACCCACCCGTCTGGCTCCTTATCGGCATCATCGCAATCTTCTGCCTTAATGAGCTGTACCCCGGATACCGTTTCACGTCTTTCGCCTGCCAGGTCGCAGGGGCGGTGGTCATCGTGATCGGCCTCGCCTTGCTGGTGATTGCCAACGGTTTATTCACGCAGGCGGGCACGAATGTCATACCCTTTCGCGAGGCGACGGCGCTTGTCACCACCGGAATCTACCGCCTGACCCGCAATCCGATGTACCTCGGCATGCTCGCGGTGTTGCTTGGCTGCGCCCTTACCGTGGGGGCTGCTACCGCGCTGGCGGTACCGGTGATCTTCGCCGTGATCATCCAGTCGCGGTTCATCCTCGCCGAGGAGGCCATGCTGCGGGAGACCTTCGGGGCGCAGTACGAGGCATATTGCGCGCGGGTGCGACGCTGGCTGTAGCGGGCTTCAATACCTGCGCCGCATGGTGCATTATTTGGGAATGGGCGTGCAGCCCATTGGATAGCAAGGAGTCGACATGAAGTACCTCACCGTCCCACTCTACCTCGTCGCTGCGCTCGGCATGGCGCTCCCGGCCGTTGCGGAGGACCCGGAGCTGTGCCTGGACTGCCATGAGCCCGCGGAGGACTGGCAAGGCTTGTCGCCGGAGGAGATCCTCGCCGACGCCAAGGACAAGGACAAGAAGAACAAACGCCACGAGGATAACTGGGAACTACCGGACGAGGTCCTAGAGGCGATGATCGCCGAGTTGTTGAAGAAGCAGTAACGCCTACCCCGCGCCGTCCCGCGGCGCCACCCAGTCGCCCAGCGCCGCGAGCGCAATCTGTCGCAGGGCCTCTATGTGCCTGGGCGAACTGTTCAGGCACGGGATGTACTCGAAACGCTCCCCGCCCGCCGCCAGGAAATAACCGCGGTTTTCGACGGCGATTTCCTCCAGCGTCTCCAGGCAGTCCGCTGCGAAGCCCGGGCATACCACCTGCACTGATCTCACGCCCTCGCCGGGCAATGCCTTGAGCGTTTCGTCCGTATAGGGTTTCAGCCACTCCTCGCGACCGAAGCGCGATTGGAACACGACCCTGTACGCCGACTCCGGTAACCCGAGTCGCTCAGCTACCAGCCGCGAGGTCTTCAGGCACTCGCAGTGGTACGGGTCGCCTTCGTCCAGGTAGCGCTGTGGTACCCCGTGGTAGGAGAACAGCAGCAGGTCGGCGTCCCCGTGTTCCTCGCGATGGTCGGCGATGCTGTCGGCCACCGCCGCCACGTAGGCCGGGTGGTCGTGGTAGTGAGTGACAAACCGCAGGTCCGGCAGCCAGCGCCGCCGCGTGAAATCCTCGCTGAGTTTGTCGAAGGTCGACGCCGTGGTCGAGGCGCTGTACTGGGGGTACAACGGCAGTACGGCCAGCCGGCGCACGCCGCGGTCGAGCATGCCCTGCAGTACCGACGGGATGGCCGGTTCTCCGTAGCGCATTGCGAACTCCACCACGACGCCGTCAGCGGCGAGCGCCGTACGCAGGGCCTCAGCCTGTGCCGTGGTATGCACCAGCAGGGGTGAGCCCGCCTCGGTCCACACACCGGCATACGCTTTGGCCGAGCGCGCGGGGCGGATGTTCAGGATGACCAGGTTGAGAATCAGCCACCACAGCAGCCGCGGCACTTCCACGACCCGCGGGTCGGACAGGAACTCGCGCAGGTAGGCGCGCAGTGCCTTCTTCTCCGGTGCTGCCGGGGTGCCCAGGTTCGTGATGAGCAGCCCGGTACGCGCCTGCTGCTCGTGGTCGAAATTGTCGGTGCCGCGGTATTTCATCTCGGGTCAATATACGGTCGCCGCCGGCGGGTGCCAAGCGTGACGGAATGTACGTTCGCCAGGGCCGTACGGATGAGCGTCGGCCGCGCAAAAAAAATGCCCCCGCGTTGCGGGGGCATCGGTTTCCCGTTGTCGGCTAGTCCAGGAAGGACTGGTGCGTGACCCAGGCGTCGTTTGCACGGCCTGCGCCGTGGCAGACGCTGCAGGTCTCCACCACCGCGCCGCTGTCAATGGCGGCCTGGGTGGTCGCGAAGTTGCCGCCCTGCGATTCCATGTGAGCTTTCGGCTCGGCGCCGTCGTGGCAGCTTGAGCAGACCGCGGAGACGGGCGACACGACGGTGTCATCCGTCGGGTCGGCGGCGTCCGCGCCGGTGTCCACCGTGGTCCCCAGTACGCTGTCCGCGAGCGGCAGTGCGAAGCTGTCGCCCACGTGGCAGGTGGCGCAGTTGGCCAGGTTCCCCGGATAGTGCACTTCCTCCTCCGTATAGCGGTAGGTCGTGAAGCCGCGGAAGCCGACGATCTGGAGCGGGTTCTCCCGAATCGCGGCCGCGTGGATGCCGTGAATCATAGTCTTGAAGTCGAGCGATTCCTCGTCCTTGCCGTCGGTCGGCGGATCCGAGGCGATGGCGCGCACTCTCTTGTCCGTGTTGCGCGGGTTGTGGCAGGTCACGCAGGTATTGAGGTTGTCGGTGCGGTTGCCGCCATGGAACGACAGTGTCGCGTGACAGGAGTGGCACTTCGCCAGTATCTCCTCCTGGTCATCGGCGTAACGGCGCGGCACGGGGTCGCCGTCCGGTTCGTCGATGGAGAAGAACCTGACGACGTCGCCAACGGGGATCTCCTCCAGCTCGCCCTCGATCTCCACGACGGGGTGGCCCTCGATGGCGGCCACGCCACTGCCGCTCACCGCGATCCCCGGCGCCATGCTGCCGTCCGGAATAGCTATGGGCATGACGACGTTGTAGCTGCCGTCGCCGTTGGGGATGGCGCTCGACAGCGCATTGGCCTGCACCTGGCTGGCGTTCTCGGCGCCGTTGCCGGTGTTGGTGTAGTCACCGGTGCTCCAAGCCAGGCCCACGGCCAGGCGGGCGCCGTCGCCGGTGAATTCCGGGTCATTGAGGATGTCGTAGTTCTCTCCCGTCTGCGGGTTCTGCACGCGGAAAGTGACGACCGGTGTCTCCCCGGGCATGCTGTTGCTGACGCCGAGGATCTGTGCCAGGAACAGGTCGCGCGCCTCGATTGCGAGCATGCGGTGCGCCCCGATCACGCGGTCCGAGCTGTGGCACTGGCCGCAGCGTGAGTCGTCCGTCTGTCCGCCCCTGTGTTCGCTGAAGACCACGTCCTCGTGGCAACTCCCGCAGGCGTCGCGGCTGGGCACCTCGGCCCAGTTATCGCCTTGGGCGGTAACCACCAGGTCGGTGCGATCGCCCACGGTTCCCGTGCCCGCGTGGCAGTTCACGCAGTTGCGGATGTCCTGCGGATAGCGCAGCCCGGAATAATCGTGCTTGCTGTCGCGGAAACCGAAAATGGCGTATTCGCCGCCGGCCTGGACGCTCGGCAGGTTATGGCCCATGTGAATCTTGTGCACCATGACCTTGAGGTCCACGGTATTGCCGCTGTTGGCGTCGGTGCTGCCCGCGTTGTGGCAGGTGACGCAGTACTCTATCTCGCGCCGGTTGCCGCCGTGGATACCCAGCGGGTCATGGCAGCGGTTGCAGTTTTCGGTGGCGGCGATGTCGCGCGTGAAGCTGGCCGGCGCGCCCGTGTTCGGCACCCAGTTGTAGGACGGGTTGGCGGTGGAGCGGGAGCCGTCGAACTGGATCGCGACACGGTGGGTGCGGTCCCCCTCGAAGGACAGGTCGATCCCTTCCGTCTCGGCCTGCGCGAGGATGTCGGCCGGCAGGTCGGTCAGGCTAGTGGCAAACGTGTACACGTAGGTGCCATCGCCGTTGTTGACCAGTTCTCCCTCTCGTTCGGAGGTTGCTTGCAGTTTGTCCTCCGTTCCCGTGCCGACGCTACCGGCTGTTTCGATACGATTGATGTAGGACTGCCAGTTGCCGGTCAGGTTGCCGAGGGGACTCGCGGCGAGCTTGGCGATAACGAAGCGGATATTGCCGAGCTCGAGGTCGGTAATGGCGACGTTGTCACCGTCGGTGAGCTGGAACTCCACCACAGCGCGGTTCTCGCCGTTGAGGCTGACTTTGGTAATCGTGGCGACCAGCCGGTCCGCCTCGGCGTAGGGCGCCGGGGTGAACTGCGGGAAGTCCGGCGGCGGCGGGTCAACCGGGCCGCCGTTGCCCGGCGGGCCGGGCTCCACGCCGGGCGCGCTGTCGCCGCCCCCGCTGCCGCTGCAGGCAACGAGCAGGCCCACGAGCCCCGCCAGAACCCAGTTGCGCAATGTTGTTGTCATGTCATACCTCCCCGGGGGGTTACTGCCAGCGGTAGATGACCGAGGCGCCCAAGTAATGAATATCCTCGTCCGGATTGGACTGCCCGAAACCCAGGACCTTGTCGAGGGTAGCGGCCTGCACGTCCTGCCAGGACCAGTCGTCGGACTCAAAATCGTAGTACTGGTAATCCACCTGCAGAGACATCGCATCGCTCACGTGCCAGGTGCCCACCGCGGTGAGGTGGTGCAGGCGTGTATCGACGTCGGGCAGGTCGGTGTTACCCTCCTGCGTGTACAACTGCTGCTCTGCAGTTGTGTCCACGTAGCTGTAGTCGAATGCCACCTCGTACTCGTCCGCGGGGCGCCAGTTGATGGCGGCGCCTACCGTTACCGTCTGGTCGGAGGCGTCCAGTTCCCATGTCTGGTTCGGGTCAGACGCCTGGGGCAGTGGCGGGAAGATCTCGAACGCGTTCTTCTCCTGTCCGCCGCGGAAAGCGCGGCTGCCCTGGTTGCCGTCGTACCGGTCGATGCCGGCGTAGGCGGTCACTGTCAGTGACTCCCCGGCTGCGTAGCTGATGCTGCCGTGGCCGCCGAGCGTTTCCGTTTCATTAAGCCCCAGCCGGCTCTGGTCGTAGTCGTCGTAGCGCCACAACACGTTGAGCGCGAGGCTCCATTGCTCCGTGGGCAGGTAACTGAGGTCCAGCGCGCCCTCGTAGCGCTCGCGGTTGGCCAGGTGGAACTGGTACAGCAGCGGGTGGTTGATGTAGCGCTGCGCATCCGGGGTCGCGTTGATCAGCTGCGTGTCCAGCAGGGCGTAGTAGGACTGGTCCCAGTTGTACGTGTCGGCGGCGCGGTCCGCGTAGAGCAGGCGCGCGCGGGCGCTGGCGTTCGCGAGCGGTGCGATGCGGTAGGTGAGCGAATAGCGATCCTCTTCCGTGGTCTCTACCGCCGCGTTGGTGCGCTCCACCTCCTCGTAGGCGTATTCGGCGGTGAGCTTGCTGCGCAGCGGCAGGCGGTAGCTCGCCTTGATGCCGCCGGTCTGCGAGGTGAGGTCGTGGGCGGTGTTGTACACCGTCTCCTCGGAGTCCGGCTGGTCGGCACCGTCGCCGCGCACATAGAGGTACCCGTTGCGCTCCACGTCGTAGTCGCGGTCGCGCAGCTTGTAGAACACCTCGGCAGTGAAACCGCGCCAGGGTGTCAGCAACAGCTTGCCGTTGAAAGTGCCGGAAGCGACCTCGCCGTCGAGGTCGGTCACGGCCAGCGGCTCACTCACGGTGAGCGCGCTGTTAGCCGTGTAGTCGAGGAAATCCTGGTCCTGGGTGGCCAGTGCATAACT
Organism: Gammaproteobacteria bacterium; assembly: GCA_030428835.1. Taxonomy (GTDB): domain Bacteria; phylum Pseudomonadota; class Gammaproteobacteria; order Pseudomonadales; family Halieaceae; genus Marimicrobium. The sequence continues at coordinate 44,883 of JAUIEP010000015.1, forward strand.
GCCGTCGAACTGGAAGCGGGCGGTTTGCGAGAAGACGTAGTGGCCGACCAGGCGGCCGCGCAACTGCTCGTTGTCGGGCGCGAGGGACAGTCCACCCGTGCCCGCCGGATAAGCGACGGCGTCGCCGAAATTGGCGTAGGGGTTCTGCCATGTCAGTGCGTTCTTGTCGTTGTCGAAATCTGACCAGGACAGCTCGCCGTCGAGGTGCAGGCGCTCGCCCGCGAACTCGAGCCCCAGGTCGAACTCCGTGGTCTTGTAGTCGACCGGCTTGCGCAGCAGCACGGCGTCGGCGGATGCGCCGTTGATATAGATGCCCGCGCCGATGTCGCCGTGGCCTTCCTTCTCCTCGTAGCGCAGGTTGCTGCGCAGCCGCCAGCGCTCGGCGAGTCGTGTGGAGAACGCGGCGGACAGCGCGTTGCGCTCCAGTTCCCGGTCGAAGTCGCGCAGGGCGGTGTCCAGCGTGGCGAAATCCGCGGTAGTTACGCCGCTCACCCAGTTCCCGGGCAGCACCTGGTTGTAGCTGCCGCGAAAGGGCGTTTTACCGCTGTCGTTGCGTACCTGGCGCTGTGAGTCGAAGCCCAGTTCCAGCCGCATGCGGTCCGTCTGCCCCCAGGTGAGCCTGCCCTCGCGCGTGTCCAGGCCCAGGTCGGAGAACGACACCTGCCAGTATTCGCCCGGCCCGAACTCCTGCCAGCGCAGGTCGCCGATCAGCGCCAGGTTCTCGTCGCGCAGTCCGTTGTACTGGCCGAACATGTAGCTGTCGTCGAAGGGGTAGGCGCCGCCCATCTGGAAGCGCCCCGCGTAGCCGTCGTCCAGGCTGGTGATGATGGGCCTGTCGGCGCCGGCGAGGTTGGTGTATACGCCCGCGTCGGTCTGTTTGTCGTCCTGCGCCGCGAGCGCAGCGGCCGGAAGCAGGGCCGTGAATGTGACGATCAGTCGGCGCGTGCTCATCGTGTCAGCCTCGCCCCGGAGGGGTGGTTGGAGCCGTGAATCCTGCCGTGGCAGTTGAGGCAGTTCTTGCCCAGCAGGTTGACGTCGGCGCCCGCGCCGGGCAGCCCGGCGGCATCGTAGGGCACGCTGGGATGGAAAGCCGCGGCGTGACACTGCTGGCATAGCGCCGGGCCGCGGGCGTTTAACAGGCGCGGGTGTACGGAGCCGTGCGGCCGGTGACATTCCGAGCAATCCTCCGCGGCGGGCGGGTGCTCCCAGAGGAACGGGCCGCGCATTTCCTGGTGGCAGCTGAAGCAGTTGTCGTTGAGCGTGACCTGGCGCAGCGCACTGTCGCCGAGTCCGCCGTGCGGATTGTGGCAGTCGCGACAGGCGGTCTTGCCCTCGGCGATGGGGTGACGCGACGGCAGGTGCAACTGGGCGCGGACGTCGGTGTGGCAGTCGAGGCACTTGTCCTCCGCCGCGACATGGTCGAGGGCGAGGTCCGCGAGTCGGTGCGCATCGTGGCAGGTATCGCAGGCCATGTTTTCCTGCTGGTGCGCGCTGCCGGCCCAGAGCAGTTGCTCGCCGCTCTCGTGGCAGTTCAGGCAGGCGGCGTTCCGCGCCTCGACGGCCGAGGGCCAGCGCGGGCCGAAACTGACCTCCGGCGGCGCCCGCTTGCCGCGTCGGTCGTGTTCCTCGCTGGCACCGTGACAGGTGGTGCAGGCGTTGGCGCCGCCGCCCTGCAGGCTGCCGTGGGCGGTTTGCAGCACGCGATGTGCCGTGGAACCGGGGTCGTCGTGACAGTCGAAGCAGCCCGGCTCGTCGGCCGCGAAGGCTGTGCCTGCCATGAGGACCAGGCAGATATAGGCCAGATAAGCAGTAACCCGTTGTCCCACTCTTCGCACCCTGATATCCCTTTTGGTCATCGGACTCCCTGTCCGGCCAGGATTGGCGCGGGCTGCGGGATCAGATTCCAGTCGCTCTGTTGTGATTATCGTCCAGCGTCTGCGCGCAGACCAAGGCGGGCATGGCGCTGTCCCGCGCCGAGTTGACCTAAATCAAACTCTCGGCGCGTTCAGCGCAACAGTGTATCGACGATTGCCGCCAGCAGGAACAACGAGGTGAAGTGGCGCGTGTGGCGGAATGCGAGGGCGGAAAACCACAGGGGCCAGATGTCGCGGGGGTAGTCGGCGGGTGGCGCCGCCGGCTTGGGTGCCCTGAAGACGCGCCACAGCGCCGGCAGGGTGGGCAGACTCGCGAGCACGAGCAGTAAGGGCCAGCCGAACCCGCCCATGATGACCAGCGCGATGCACACGATGTACTGCCCCGCGATCATCGCCAACACCCAGGACCGCGAACGCGCCTCGCCGAGGATGACGGGGAGTGTGTTGACGCCCCTGGCGCGGTCGGCGTCGAGTTTGTCGGTGTGCTTGCCGAACAGCACGGTGGTCGGCCCGAGCGCGAAGACCAGGCTGAGCGCGGCGACGTTCCAGTCCCAGTAGCCCGCGAGCACGTAGAAGCTGCCGCCGACCATGAGCGGGCCCCACACCAGCAGGACCGCCGGTTCGCCCAGGCCGTAGTACTTCAGCGGCCAGGTGTAGAAGAGCACGAAAAATGCGCCGGCGAGCATGAGATCCAGGGTGAGCCCGCTGCGCTGGAAGACCAGCCAGCCGCCGAGCGCCACCGCGATGGACGCGGTGACCCCGAGGTAGCGCCAGAACTGCGCCTCGCTCATGAGACCGTCTTCCAGCACGTGCACGCCGTACTGGTTACGGTAGTAGTTGTCGCGGTCGATACCGCGCCGGGAGTCCGTGTAGTCGTTGAGCAGGTTGTTGGTCGCGTGGGCGAACAGCAGGCCGAGCATGGTGGCGAGCCACAGGTCCCAGTGAAACGCGCCCGCGCGCCAGGCCAACAGACCGCCCAGTGAGGCGGCGGTGAAAGTCATGAACAGCACGGAGGCGCGGCACGCGATCAGCCACTTGGCCACCGGGTCGAGGGCGCGCCATTCGCTCTGGGAAAGCTTGGGCATCCTGTCCAGTGCGCGCCCCCACATCCTGACGTCGATCATTGCTCTCCCTTACCCCGACCTGAGCAGGGCGTGAATTATGGCACTTACCTTCCTGCCGCGGGTTTGCGCTAAATCATGTCCCGGCGCGATTGTCATTGCGCCGGCGTGTTGCCCTGCTATATTTTGACACGTAAGAGTGCAGGGTTATTACCCTGCACGGCAAGGGGCGCTGACGTTTTCCAGCCTTAGGCCAAGGATGTGTCCAGGTGAATCTGACTACAAAACGACTCCTCACGGTCTGCGCCGGTCTCGCCGCAGCGGGAATATTTGCCGTCGCGAGCTGGGCGGTGCTGGATACCGCGTTCCACGCCACCGGCGATTACGAATTCTGCACCAGTTGCCACGGTTATGAACCGATCGCCGCGGCGTATCGCGAGAACCCCCACGGCGGCAATAACGAGTTCGGCTTCAGGGCCGCGTGCAACGATTGCCACCTGCCCCATGACAATGCCCTGCATTATTTTGTAGTCAAGGCCAGGCACGGCATTGTCGACCCGACCATGTCTCTGCTCAAGGAGCCGCACGAGATCGACTGGCACGCCATCCGCGAACGCCGCGAGGAATTTGTCTACGACTCCGGTTGCCTGGAGTGCCACCAGTACCTGCTGGAGGCCACCGAGGGCAACAAGCGGGCCTTCCGTTCCCACAAGCGCTATTTCGGCGACCCGGACGACTACTCCTGCGTCGAATGTCACGACGACGCCGGCCACAGCCGACTGGACTTCCACCTGGAGCAGCACGGCTGGCCCAAGCCCGCCGAGACCGAGTGAGCGGCGCACGGTACCGGTCACGCACCGGGCCACGGCTTCGCCCGAAGGGGTGATTCCCGCCCTGCGGCCAGTCTGGCTCTCGCTGCATACCTGCCCCCTGTCGCCTTTGCCCAAGTCATTGGCGCGTGGGCACATGCGCTACTAGTATGTCTCCTTTAACATGACCGTCCCCCAATTCACGAGACACCCCCATGTCGCTGGATTTCGACAGTGCCCGGCTGCCCAATCCCAACCTGCGGGAAGAGCACCATGAGTGGCGCGCGCAGCTGCGCAGGTTTATCGATACCGAGATCATGCCCTATGCCGAAGAGTGGGACGAGGCAGGCCATATACCCATCGAACTGTGGCCCAAGGCCGCCGCCGTGGGCCTGCTCGGCATGGGTTACCCCGAGGAGTTCGGCGGCCTGAGCGAGGGCATCGACTCCTGGCATGGCTGGGTGGCGAACGAGGAACTCGCGCGGGTCGGAGTCGGCGGCATATCCGCCAGCCTGATGGTCCACGGCATCGGCCTGCCGCCGGTCATCAACTGGGGCTCGCAGGCACTCAAGGAAATGGTGGCGCCCCCCGTCCTGGCCGGCGAGAAGCATATCTCCCTGGGCATAACGGAGCCGGGCGCGGGCTCCGATGTGGCGCAGCTCGCCACCACGGCCGTGCGCGACGGCGATCATTTTGTCGTCAACGGCTCCAAGACGTTCATTACCGGCGGCATGCGCGCCAACTGGGTCTCGACCGCGGTGCGCACCGGCGGGGACGGCGCCAGGGGCGTGTCGATGCTGTTGATACCGACCGACGCCGAGGGTTTCAGTCGCACGCAGCTGGACCGCAAGCAGGGCTGGTGGGCCTCCGACACGGCAACCCTGTACTTCGACAACGTGCGTGTGCCGGTGAGTAACCTGATCGGCGAGGAGAACAAGGGTTTCCTCGTGATCATGACCAACTTCAACGGCGAGCGCATGGCCATGGCCGCCGGCATGGAGGCCCTCGCGCGCGTCTGCCTGGAAGAGGCCGTGGCGTGGGCGCGGGAGCGCAAGACCTTCGGCAAGCGCCTCGCCGACCACCAGGTGATTCGCCACAAGATCGCGCAGATGAAACAGAAGCTGAACGCCACGCAGGCCTACATCCGCATGTGTTACGAGTCGATCGAGGCGGGCAATCCCAACCCGGGCGACATCGCCATGCTCAAGGTGCAGGCGAGCGAAACCATGGAGTTCTGTGCGCGCGAGGCCATGCAGATTCTCGGCGGCATCGGTTACATGCGCGGGTCGCGGGTGGAGCGCATCTACCGCGAGGTGCGGGTCAACGCTATTGGCGGCGGCTCCGAGGAAATCATGCGCGACCTCGCGTCGCGCCAGTACGGGTTGTGAGTATGAAGTTATGGCACTGCAACGGTGCGCGTTCCCTGCGCGCGCTATGGGCGCTGGAGGAACTGGGGCTGGACTACGAGCTGGAGGTGCTGCCGTTCCCGCCGCGCGTCTTCCAGCGCGAGTACCTCGAGGTGAACAAGCTGGGCACGGTGCCGTACTTCGTCGACGGCGACACTCGCATGACCGAGTCGTCGGCGATCTGCCAGTACCTCGTGGACCGCTACGACGGTTATAGCATTGGCCTGAAGCCCGAGCACCCCGAGTACGGCGCATACCTCAACTGGCTGCACCACGCGGATGCGACACTCACCTTCCCGCAGACCATCAGCATGCGCTATTACTTCCTCGAGCCCACACCGGAGAAGCAGGCCGTCGCCGATGACTATGCCAAATGGTACATCGCCCGCCTGCGCATGCTGGACGCGCACCTGCTGGAGCACGAGTACCTCGTCGACGGGCGCTTCACCATTGCCGACATCGCGGTGTCCTACGCACTGTACCTCGGCCTGGGCCTGAAGATGCACGAGAACTACCAGCCACAGACGATGGCGTACCTCGAACGCCAGATGGAGCGCGACGCGTTCAAGCGCGCCAACGAGAAAGGGGAGCCGCTCGTGCTCCCGGACGTGGAGAAGTAAGCGAATGAGTGCAACCGAAGCAGAACTCGCGGAGTTCCGTTCCGACGTCTCCGCCTGGATGGCGGACAACAAACCGGCCGACCCCGGCTTCCTGCTGCCGCAGACTTTCATGGAGGTGGGTGACGAGCGCCAGCTCGAGTTCCTGCGTGAATGGCAGCACAAGGTCTGGTCCGCGGGTTACCTCGGCATGGCGTGGCCGAAGGAGTACGGCGGCGGCGGTGTCGAGCCCGTGTTCCAGAACATCGCGGACCAGGAGATGCGGCGCCACGACGTGCCGATCTGTTTCAACGTCATCGGTCTCGGTTGGGCCGGGCCGCTGATCAACGACATCGGTACCGAGCAGGAGAAGTCGAAGTACCTGAAGGGTATCCTCAGCGCGGAGGACATCTGGTGCCAGGGTTTCTCCGAGCCGGAGCACGGCTCCGACCTCGGTAACGCCCAGACACGGGCGGTACGCGACGGCGACGAGTACGTGCTCAACGGCCAGAAGATCTGGACCACGATGGGCAACTTCGCCAAGTACATGATCCTGCTCGCGCGCACCAACCCCGAGGCACAGCGTAAATACGACGGCCTGTCGTTCTTTCTCTCGCCCATGGACGTGCCGGGTGTGGAGACGCGCCCCATCCGCAAGATCACGGGCGAGTACGGTTTTACCGAAACATTTTTTACCGACGCGCGCATCCCTGCGGATTGCCTGATGGGCGAGGAGGGCCAGGGCTGGAGCATCGCAATGCAGACGCTGCAGTATGAGCGCGGCGCCGAGGCGGGCGCCGCCGGTGGCCTGGCGATGGTGCGCGTGACGGTGGAAGACATGGTGGAGGGCCTGGAGGGCGTCGAACGCGACGGCGCCCCGGTGCTGGAGGACCCGCTCGTGCGCGACCAGCTCGTGCAGGCCATCATGGACGAGAAAGCGCTGGTACTCAGCGTGCGCCGCACCGGTATCGCTCACCTGACCAGCGACTACCCCGGCGCGCTGCCGCTGTCGAACAAGTTGCGCGCGTCTGAACTGACGCGGCGCATGCGCCAGCTCGCGATCAACCTGCAGGGTGGCGAGGGTGCGCTGTATGTCGGCGACGACACCGCGCGCCAGGGCGGCTTCTGGCAGCGCGCGTACTTCAACAGCTTTTCCGCCACCATCGGCGGGGGCACCAGCCAGATCCAGGCCAACATCGTCGCCGAGCACGTGCTCGGCCTGCCGAAGTAAGGGGGGCGCCATGAATCTTGTGGGTAACACGGACCTCGCCTTCTCGGAAGAGCAGGCGATGCTTATGGATGTCGCGCGCGAGTTCTGCCGCGACAAGTCGCCGATTGCGGCGGTGCGCGACCAGCTGGAGACAGATACCGGCTTCGATGCCGCCCTGTGGCAGGAAATGGCCGGTCTGGGCTGGTCCGGTATCGCGCTGCCGGAGTCGGTGGGTGGGTCCGGCCTGGGTGTCGGTGCACTGGTCCCGGTGGTTGAGGCCATGGGCCGCGCCATGCTCGGCACACCGCTGATCAACACCGCGCTGGCCGCGCAACTGATACTGCGGTCGGGCAGTTCCGGGCAGGTGGAACGCCTGCTGCCGCCGCTCGTCGAGGGCGGCATCGCCACGCTCGCGCTGTTGGACAACGGCGACTGGGGTGCCGACGGCCTCGCGCTGCGCCTTGGCGAGGACGCCGTGCTCACGGGCAGCAAACGTTTCGTCGGCGACGCCGGGGTCGCGGATATCGTGGTCGCTTCCGCCAGTCGCGGCGGGGACGCCGTCCTCGTCGTGCTGGAGGCGGAACAGTTGGCGGGCAGGCTGCGCCCGAACACGCTGATCGACCAGACCAGGCGCGCCGCGGACATCGACTTCACCGGTGTGCAGGTGGAGGCCGCGAATATCATTGCCGGTGACCGGGTGGCGGCGGCGTTGCGCGACGTGCGCCTGTGCGGCGCGCTGCTCGTGGCGGCGGAGGCGACAGGCAGCGCCGCGGCCTGCCTCGACACCATCGTCGAGTATCTCAAGACGCGCAAGCAGTTCGGCAAGCTGATCGGCTCGTACCAGGCGCTGAAGCACCCGACCGTGGATATACTGACCGGCATGGAGGACGCGCGCTCCTTTGTCTACCACGCGGCGACGCTGCTCGGCGAAGACAACCTGGACCGCGATGCGGAGGTCGCCTGCCGCATGGCCAAGGCACAGGCGAGTGCGATCCTGTCCTATGCCGGGGATCGCGCGGTGCAGTTCCACGGCGGCATGGGCTTTACCTACGAGTGCGACGCCCAGCTCTATATCCGCCGTGCACAGTGGACGCAGCAGGCGTTCGGCGATGCACAGCACCACCGCAAGCGGCTGGCTGCCCTGCTGTTGGACTGACCCCGCGCCCGGCAGGCTATTGGAAACCATGGTTTTGTAATAGCCTGCCTGGGCCTGCGCGGCGCCGATTGCTCCGATTTAAATGGCGCGGCCCCTGCCTGCGGCGGATTTGTTCGTATATAATCGCGCCCCGTTGTAAAACCCCCCTGTCCAGCATCCATGTCGAAGAAACGCAGCGGCTTCAATGCCAGTCCCCTACCGCGCGGGCTATCGGTGTCCCTGGCGGGCCTGCGGGCCGGCGGAGCGCTGGCGGTGGACAGCGCCGTGCAGCGTGTCATGCGCCGCGACGACGACTCCGCCTTCGCCCGCCGCGAGGCGCGGCGCTTCGCCCAGGAGCTGGGCCGCCTGAAGGGCACCTATGTCAAGATCGGCCAGATGCTGGGCCTGTTCGGCGAGCAGTTCCTCCCGCGTGTGCTGGTGGAGGCGCTGCGCGATCTCTCGGACCAGGCGGAACCCCTCCACTGGGATGCCCTGGAGACATTTGCCCGCGACAGTCTGGGGAAGCGCTACGCGGAACTCGAGATCGACCCCGAGGCTGTCGCCGCCGCGTCCCTGGCCCAGGTCCACCTTGCAAAGGTGAAGTCCAGCGGTGAGTGGATCTGCGTGAAGATACAGTACCCGGGCCTGGCCCAGGTCATCGACTCGGACTTCGACACCGTCGTGCGCATGCTGCTGCTGGCCCGCTGGGTCAGGGCGGGGCGGGAACTGGACGACTGGCTCGAGTCCATGCGCGAGCACCTGCACAACGAGATGGACTACGCGCGCGAGGCACGCATCACCGCGCGCATGGCCCAACTGGTGCAGGGCGTGCACAGCGGTGACGTGCACTACCGCGTACCGCAGTTGCACCCGCGCTATTGCACCGACGCCGTCCTGGCCATGGAGTTCGTCGAGGGCTACAACGTCGCCGACCCGGACATCGCGCGCCTGCCGCTGCCGCGCCGCAACGCCCTGGCCCGGGCCATGCTCGACCTCTTCTTCCGGGAGGTCTACGAGTGGGGCCTGATGCAGACGGACCCGAATTTCGGCAACTACCTGATCAACCCGGGCGACCGCCGCCTGAAGGAAGCCGAAGACGAGCTGGTTCTGCTCGATTTCGGTTCGGTGCTCGAATGCGACGCGGATTTCCTGCATCACCTGCGCCTCACCATCGAGGCGGGACAGGCCGCTGATCGCGAGGGCCTGGTCAAGGGGCTCGTGGGACTCGGCTGCCTCCCCGCGGATGCCGGCGAG
>JAUIEP010000183.1 GCA_030428835.1 Gammaproteobacteria bacterium
CTTCCTCTACCTCCCTTTCTCACTCGTGCACCACCCGTCGCTGCCGCACCCGGACTTCGACGGCGCGACCGGCAACGGGCGCTACGCCGACGCCACCGTGGAGCACGACCACCGCGTGGGCCAGGTGCTGGACGCACTCGAGCGCGCGGGTCTCGCCGGTAATACCCTCGTGGTGTACGCCAGCGACAACGGACCGGACAGGGCGGAGTTTCCCTACATCGGCGATACGGGGCCGTTTCGCGGTTACCTGGGCAGCGTCCACGAGGGTTCGATTCGCACGCCGATGGTGATCCGCTGGCCGGGCAGGATAGCGCCCGCGGGTGTCACTAACGAAATTGTCGCCATCCACGACTTCATGCCGACCTTCGCCGCCCTGCTCGGTGCGCAGTTGCCGGATGACCGCGCCTACGACGGTGTGAACCAGTTGCCGTTCTTCCTCGGCGAGGCGCAGGCATCCGCGCGGGAGTCGGTGCTGTTCTTCCACGACCAGACCCTGCTGGCGATGAAGTGGAAGCAGTTCAAGGTCTTCCTGCAGAAGGAGGGGGTTGAGCGCGAGGACACCGCGTACCAGGACATCTGGGCGCCGCTCGTGTACAACACGATGCTCGACCCCAAGGAGTCGCACAACCTGGCTCACGACGCCTACCTGTGGGTGCTCGCACCGTTGCTGCACCACGTGATGCCCTTCGCCTACTCGGTGGACAAGTACGGCTTGGTCCAGCCGGGAGACGACGAGCGCACACCAGGACAGGTGCATATCCCTTTCTTCAAGGAGAGCCTGCTGGACCGCTCGCTCGACGCGCTCAAGCGGCAGGCGTTGATGAAGAAGCTGCACGAGGTGTCCGGGGGACTGTTGGGCAGTGACGGTAATTAGGTACTTCCTGCCGCTGGTCGTCTTCCTCGCGCTGCTGGCGTGGGGCGCCGCCAGCCTGTTGCGCCCTGCGACCTACGGCATAGAGCCCGCCCTGTATGCGGGGCAAGAGCACGCCGCGCCTGCACTGAGTGTGACGGGGCAGGCGCGGCGGCCGAATATCGTTGTCATCCTCGCCGACGACCTCGGCTACGGCGACGTGGGCGCCTACGGTGGCGCGGTCATCGCGACGCCGCACATGGACCGTTTGGCGGCCGAGGGCCTGCGCTTCACCAGCGCCTACGCCAGCGCGCCGGTCTGTTCGCCGTCCCGCGCCGGGCTGTTGACCGGCCGCTACCCCTTGCGCAGCGGCATCGTGCAGGCCATGCAGGCCGCGGGCGACTCGCTGACCAGGCGCCTGTCCGTGGAGTTCGCCATGGCGATGTCCAACCTCGGCAGCATCGACATGCGCGGCGGCCACAACATGGTTAAAGGCCTGCCGCTGGATGAAGTCACGGTGGCGGAGTTGCTGCGCGCCGCGGGCTATCGCACCGCGGCCTTCGGCAAGTGGCACCTCGGCGATTTTACGGAGTGGGAGCAGTATCACCCGTACCGCCACGGCTTCGACCATTTCGTCGGTTTCAACATGTCCAACGACGACTGGCCGGTGGCCTTCTACGAGGGCGAGAACAAGGTCATCGACGACATCGGGCTCGACCAGGCGCGCTACACCGCGCGCTTTACGCTCGAAGCGGTGCGTTTCATCGAGGAATCGGAGGGCGCGCCGTTTTTCGTCTACCTGTCGCACAAGGACCCGCACCAGCCGTTTTACCCGTCGGAACGCTTCGCCGGCACGTCCGCGGGCGGCCCCTACGGCGATGCGGTCTCCGAGTTCGACTGGAGCGTGGGCGAGGTCCGCGCCGCGCTCGAACGGCTCGGCATTGCCGGCAACACGCTCGTTTTAGTGACCAGCGACAACGGCCCGTGGTACGAGGGGTCCAGCGGCGGCCTGCGCGGCCGCAAGGGGCAGAGTTACGAGGGCGGCTTTCGCGTACCGCTGCTGGCGTGGTGGCCGGGTACCGTTACCGGCGGTCGCAGTGACGGCACGCCGGTGATGAACATCGATTTCCTGCCGACTTTTGCCGCGCTCGCCGGCGTCGGCCTGCCGGCGGACCGTGCGTACGATGGTCGCAGTCTCGTGCCGCTGTTGACGGGCGCCGAACATGCCCTGCGCGAGCGCCCCCTGTATTTCTTCCACGACTACGACGTGGAGGGCGTGCGCGTCGGCGACTGGAAGTACCTCGCGGCCAACAGCCACTACGTGTGGCCCAACCCGCTGGACAAGCAGGATTCGCTGGCCGGCCGGCTGGTCTCAGCGCGTGACTACTCACCGCCTGGTTCCGACGAGTCGATTCCCACACTCGGTACCTGGCCACTGCTCTACAACCTCGAGCGCGATCCGCTGGAGGCCTACAGCGTCGCGGACCGATTTCCGGGGGAGCGCGAGCGCCTGGCCGCACTCCTGGCCGCTTTTAAGTCAGACATTCACGCGGATCCGAGGCAGATTGGGCCGGGCGGGCCTATACTGGGCAGACAATAAGAAGGCGGTGGGCAAGGCGACGCGATGAAAAACCCGAAGTGGCTCAGCATGCGCAGGAAATCGGATCCTGAACTGCCCATGCGCACGCCCATCCCCTTCATCCACAATTACTCCAACGGTGAGTACCTCTACGAGCAGACGCCCCGGGACAGGCTGATCGAGCAGGCCATCTACCGGAAGGCGGACGAGGAGTGTCGGCGCCACGGCACCGATCGCCGCGGGTTTCTCGCCAGCACCATGGGCATGATGGCCTCCCTGGGCGTAATCAATGCGATCAGCGGTTGCAGCGGCGGTGGCAACAACGGCGGCAGCGACGGCGGCTTCAGGACCTCCGGCGACTGCGAGGAGGGCGCCGGGTTGATCGACGCCCAGGACTACTTCGTGCTCGACATGCAGACCCACCACGTCGACGACACGGAACAATACCGCACCCGCAACCCGCTGCTGCACTTCGGCCTGCCGCTGGCCTTTCCCGGCGGCACCTGCGAACTCGGCACCAATACCAACGACTGCCTCAGCTTCGAGCGCTACGTGCAGCTCGTGTTCATGGAGAGCGACGTCACCATGGCGGTGCTGTCCGGCTACGCCCAGGAGAACTGCGATTACATCGAGCAGGGCGTGTGCGGCAACATCATCGAGAACGACGTGATGGCGAACGAGCGCGACGCGATCAATGCCGCGGCCAACCACACCACGCGCATGATCAATCACTGCAACATCGTGCCCAATTCCAACCTGGAGTGGCAGCTCGATGAAATGCAGCATATCGCCGAGAACTTCGGCGCACCCGGCGGCTGGAAGCTCTACACCGGCTGGCGCCCGGAGGGCGGGCGCGGCTGGTTCATGGACGACCCCGACGTGGGGATACCCGTGATCGAGCAGGGCATCTCCCTCGGCGTGAATACCTTCTGCGTGCACAAGGGGCCGCCGCTCGTCGGCTTCGACAACGTGTATAACGACGCCCGCGACATGGGCGTGGTCGCGAAGGCCTACCCGAACGCCAACTTCGTCGTGTACCACACCGGCCTGGGCTTCGTGAACCCGGCGACGGGCGCCGGCGGCGGTATCGGTACCCCCTACGATCCGCAACTCGACGCCGGTACCGACAACGTCATCAAGGCGCTGGAGGACAACGGCCTCGGGCAGAACTCCAATCTCTACGCGGAGCTGGGCTCCCTGTGGGCCTCGGTGATGTCGGACGCCGTGGCGGCGCAGCACCTGATCGGCAAGCTGCTCAAGCATTTCGGGGACGACAACGTGCTGTTCGGCAGCGAGTGCATCTGGTTCGTGTCGCCGCAGCCGCAGATCGAGGCGTTCCTCGCCCTGGAGATCTCCACCGAGTTCCAGGAGACGTACGGTTACCCGGCGCTCACCGAGGAGCGCAAGCGCAAGATACTCGGCCTCAACGCGGCGAAGATGTACGGCATCGACCCGTGTGAGCACCGCGAGGCGATCGACGGCACGCAGCTCGGCATTGCCAGGGCCGCCCTCGACGCCGAGTTCGGGGATCGCCGCTGGGTGTTCAACGAACCGCTGGGGCCGACCACGCGGCGCGAGTTCCTCGCCATGGCGCGCGCCAATCTCGCGCAGAATCGACCGGGCTGAGCCCCGGGCCACACACCACCCGCAACAGGACTGGGAGCACAATGAAAACAATCACCCGCGCACTGCAGCTCGCTGCAATTTCCGCCCTGCTGGTCGCCTGTAGCGACGGCAATGACAACCTGCTCGTCCTCGAACCCGAGGCGCCGCCGCTCGACTGTGACCCTGTCACGCCGACCTACTGCGGCTTCCCGTTTCCCAATGATTACTGGACGGTCCCGGATGCACGAACCGTGACGGGGCGGCGGTTGGCACTGCCGGACGTGATCATGCCGGCCAACGTCGACGGCATGCGTTCCGACCCGGGCGCATTCAACGAGATGGACGGTTTCTCGCCCGGCATCGCGGCGCTGACCCACCTGCCCGGCGCGGTCGCTACCGGCCTTGCGACGCCGGACACGATCGACGCCTCACTCGCCGCCGCGTCGCGCACGATCATCATCAATGCCGACACCGGGGAGCGCGTGCCGCACTGGGTGGATATCGACGAGTACGTGGTGCAGGGCAAGCTGCGCTCGGACGCGGGTGAGCGCCGGCCGAACTTCGACATCGATCGCGACATCGACGAGTTGCGTATGGAGCAGGCGTTCATGTTGCGCCCGGCAATCCGCCTGGATGACGCCACGCGCTATATCGCCGCCGTGCGCGGCGTGGTGGATGCGGACGGCAACACGCTGGAGCCGTCACCGGGCTTTGCCGCCCTGCGCGACGGCTCGCGCAGCGACGACCCCATCATCAACTCGCGGCGCCGGCATTTCATGGATATTTTTTCCCGCCTGAACGCCGCCGGGGTCGCCCATGAGGACCTGCAGGTCGCCTGGGACTTCACCACGGCGAGCCGCGAGAACAACACCAGTGCGATGCTGCACATGCGCGATGACGCCCTGGAGCGCTACCCCGACGGCGTGGACTATCGCATCGACGTCATCGATGCGGGCCTGGTTGACGGCATGGCCTGCCGCCTCGAGGTCAACTTCAATGTGCCGCTATATATGACCGGCGGCGAGACCGGCAGCCTGCTGAACCTGGGCGATGACGGCCTGCCCGAGCAGAACGGTTTCTATGAATACGCCGCCGCGCTGCTCGTGCCCATGAGCGCCCAGACCGAGGCCGCGCCACTGGTGGCCTTCGGGCACGGGCAGCTCGGTGCGAAGGAGCAGGTGCTCGGATCCCAGGCCTTCGGCGTGACGCAGAACCTCGCTTTCTTCGGTATGGACTTCAAGGGCTTCGCGAACGATGACCAGGGTACCGTCGTCGCGGCACTCGTCGGCGGTGACGTGTCGACGTTCCGCGCCGTGCCGGAACGCATGCACCAGGGCTACCTCAACTTCCTCATGGCCATGCGCACGCTGTCGCGTGAGGCGGACGGCGGCCCGTCCACGCTGTTGAACCAGGTGCTGGCCAGCGACTGCGGCGGCGCGGCGCTCGACGGTTCGAAGCGCTATTACTTCGGCGGCAGCCAGGGCGGCATCCTCGGCGCGAGCCTGATGGCGATAAACACCGACATCACGCGCGGGCTGCTGGCGGTCCCGGGCCAGTCCTACAACCTGTTGCTCAACCGCAGCGTCAACTTCGACCCGTTCGCGGCGCTCATCTACCCGCGTTACAACTGGAACGGGCTGGATATGCAGATGAACCTCGCTCTGGTACAGGGTCTGTGGGACCGCGCGGAGCCCACGGGCTACTCGAAATACATTCGCACCGACACGCTGCCCGGCACGCCGGTGCATGAAGTGCTGATCCAGGTGTCCAAGGCGGATCACCAGGTCACCAATCTCGGCGCCCACATCATGGCGCGCACTATCGGCGGGGTGGTGAACCTCGCGCCGACGATTCGCGACGTCTGGGGCCTCGAGGTGGTGAGCGGGCCGCACACGGGGTCGGGGATGATCGAGATCGACTTCGGCAACCCGGACCCGCCGCTCACCAATATCCCCCACTGGGCGGACGACATGCGCGATCCGCACGGCCGCGCCACGGAGCTCGAGAGCATCGCGGGCGGGCTGCGGCGCTTTTACGACACGGGCGTGGTGGAAAACACCTGTAACGGGCCCTGCGACGAGGATGACCTGTTCTAACGGCTGCCTGTGTGGCCCCGCCGGGCCGTGGCCCCAACCTGCGGGCGCCGCGGCCCGGGACGCCTCCTGCCGGGCACTTCGCGGGGCAGGGTACGGGCCGCCGCACGGGTGGCTGCGGCCCGTATCGCATTTCAGGTGGTTTTCCGCCGTCGGTCACAGGCCAAAGTTGACAATTCTCACATCTTGATCCACGGTTATCAGGATGCCACCCGCAGTGGCGAACAGCCTGTACCTGGAGAAGAATAATGACTAACTTTCATCGCCCCGGAGCGCGGTGCTCCCTCCTCCTGCTCGCCCTTCTGGCCCTCGCCGGCTGCATGCGCGTCGAGATCGAGGACCCGGATAACGGCACGTTCATCGATGAGCCCACGGTGATCGTGAGCGGCAACGTGTACAGCATCGTGCCGAACACCGTGCAACTGAACCCCGCGGATATGTACCTCGAGATCAATGGCTCACCGGTGGCGATCGGTCCCGACGGCAGTTACTCCACCAGCATCCTGCTCGACCCCAACAAGGTGTTCAATCCCATCGAGGCGGATGTGGTGCAGGTCTCCAAGGGTTTCGTGGACAGCGACCGCGTCGTCGTTATCGCCGGCGACTCCATCGAGGAGGGCGATTACTCGCCGCAGTCCATCGCGCTGCAGATCAACGCCTCCGGACTCGATGCCCTCGAGCCCGTTATCTCTAGTCTCGTCGTCCTCGACATTCCCAGCCTGGTGCCCGTAGCCACGGAAATTATCTCGAACGTATGCCTGGTCGACGGCGGTTTCCTCGGCTGCCTCGGCCGCGCGACCGTCACTGTCATGAACCCCGCGCCGAGTATCTCCAGCTTCGGTGTCGACTTCGCCCCGCAGACGAACAGCGTCGCGGCGAACGTGCTGTTGAACAACTTCGACATCAACCTGGCGATCGTCGGGAGCGGCGTCGTACCCACCTGCGGCCTCAACCTGTCGGCGAACCAGTTGTCGCTGAACGGCAACTACGCACTGGAGCCCGATGGCACCACGCCGACCAGGGTGGACGTCGCCCAGTTGGGCAGCGTCAACGCCAACTTCATCAACTTCAACCAGAACTTCACCAGCGGCGTCTGTGACGTGCCGGTTATCGGCGATCTTATCCAACTCATCATCGGTAATGTGGAGCCGATGGTGGTGAACGGTCTCCAGGGCTTCCTCAACGACACCGACGCCAACGGCAACACGCCGATCGCGGGCGCTGTCGAGAGCGCGCTGGCGGGTGTGGATATTTCCGGCCCGCTCGGTGCCGCGTTGAGCGCCGAACTCGACGCGCCGTTCTTCAAGGTGCAGGAGACGCCGGGCGGCATCACCCTGGGCTCCGATTCGCGCTTTATCATCAATTTCGGTACCGGCCCCGGGCAGTGTAACCCGCCTGCGAATGCGCCGGACCTGACGGCGTCCTACCACGTGAGCCAGACGTTCCCCAGCTTCGGCGCCACGACACCGGGCGGTACGCCGTACGATATCGCCATTGGTATCTCGAGTTCCGGCTTCAACCAGTTATTGCGCTCACAGGTCGAGTGCGGCCTGCTGGTGGCATCGATCAACGAACTCGATATTTTTGGCACTGGAGTGCCGTTGCCGCTCACGGCGGGATTGCTTTCCGCCTTCGTGCCGCAGCTCGCGGTGCTCGGCGCCGATGCGCCGGCGCAGATCGATCTCGCGCCGACCATCGCGCCGCTGATCACCGGTGCGCCCGGACCGGGTGGTGAACTCGCGTTGCTGAAGTTGTCGCAGCTGTACATGAAGGTCCTGGTGGATTACGAGAACGGTGCGGGCATGGTGGAAGTCGACGCGGCGGACTTCTTCCTCGACGCCGAGTTGGGTATCGACCTGACCGTGGATCCCGGCACGGGCGCACTGAACTTCGCGCTGGCGGCGCCGGGACCGACCTACGTCACGGCCAAGGCGGTGGAAAACCCCATCGGGGCGGACCTGGCCAGCGTCGAGGCGCTGCTGCCGACGGTTGTGGGTACCTTCCTCCCGGCCCTGGCGGGCGGACTCGGCAGCTTCCCGCTGCCCTCGTTCCTGGGCTTGAGTCTCGACGTGGTGGAAGTATCGCGCAACGGCGAGATGCTGACGATCTACGCCGACCTGCAGTAACCGGGTAACGGCCCCGCCCGGCGGGGCCGTCGTTCAGCCTGGTTGTGGGGTCGAATTCTGTGGGGTCGAATTCATTCGACCGGCGGAT
>JAUIEP010000184.1 GCA_030428835.1 Gammaproteobacteria bacterium
CCAGTCGAGCGCGGTGCCGTCCGGGCGTGTGTCCGCTACGGGCGCCTCCTGGGGCTCCTGGCCGTAGTGTTCCGGGTCAACGTCACTGCCGCCGCCGATGACGAAGCCGTGCAGGGTGTCGGGGTGGTGCGGCCGGGCGGGCGTGATGCGCACAGGTACGGCGCCACAGCGCCGGAGGGCGAGCGCGGTCATCATCCAGGCCGCCGCACCGCCGCGGTCCGGCCCCGTCACGCCTATGCGTACCCTGTCGACCATCGGGGCGATCAGCGCTCGAAAAACTTCTGGCTGAAGAGCGAGGTCAGGCGCTGGGTCCAGTCGCTCTGCGGCGTCAGCGAGAAAGTGGCGTTGCTGTCGCGCCACTCGCCGATCACCTCAAACAGCAGGTCCGCGTCCGCCGCCAGCGTTTCCACGTAGACCCACTGGTTCCAGGCGCGCGCCGCGCTCCAGCCCTCCTCGTTGACCTTGCAGTCCGGCAGGCGGTAGTGGAAGGCGGGCCTGCCCGAAACCAGCCCTCGCTCATCCTCCTTGAGCCCGGCCGTGACCTGCTCGGGCCGCAACTCCATCAGCAGGGGCAACATGTCGAGGGCGCGGTTGCGGGTCGGGTTGTGGCGCAGGTAATCCGCGGTAAAGGTCACGAGGTCGGGCGCGTAGTCCTCGTCCAGGATGTGCTCGACGTAGGCCTGCGGGAAGGGGTCGATATACTTGGTGAAGAAGCGACGCGTGAGATCGATCTCCGCGGTCTCGACGATCCAGCTGTACAGCAGGATGAACGACTGCAGGTGTCGCGCGAGGGTGACGGCATCGAGCGCCGGCGCGGACGGGTTGATGTGCATGCCGAAGGCGTAGATCAGCGAATCCTGGGTGCCCTCCGCGCCAAGTTCGTTTAACGTCGCCACCAGGTGGTCGAGTCGCTTGAGCCGCCGCAGCGGGAGCGGTTCCGTGACGACCTCGCAGGGAATGAGGATACTGCTGGCGCTGTCGATGTTCGTCTCGATCTCGTGGGCGATGCTGCCGGGGTCGAACTCCACGCCCAGTTGCGCCAACCACCTGCGATAGCGCACGGATTTGAGCGCCTGCGCATCGCGCTCGATCTTCAGCTTGCCGATTTCGGTGCCTTCCAGCGTGGCCTCGAACGGGTTCGCCACGGTGAGTTCGCCGCCCAGTTCCCGCTGCAGGAATTCTGCGGCCTTGCGCACGGGCAGGTTGCCCAACTCGAACTCGAAGCCGGCCCTGCGCGGCTGGCCCGCCGCGTCCGTGAGTACCGGCGGCATCAGGTAGCGTTCGTTCATCACAGCAGGTACATCTCTCCAGTTAGTCGTATACGCACGGGGCGAACAGCGCGCGACTGTTCCGCCCGCAACAGGGATTATACCGGGCGCTGGCCGGGCGCTGCGTCCCGCCCGGCGCAGAGGGTGGTCGCGCGCCCGCGGGAGCGCGCCCGGTCAGACCAGCGGCTGGTTGGGCCCGAACCCCAGTTGCACCCTGCCCTGCATCTCCATCGTGGTATCTAGGTCGAACACCACGTGGCCGCGCAGGGTGTTGATATCGCGCTGGCAACGCTGCAGCGGATGGTCCTCGAACTGGGCGCGCGCACCCGCGGCTTCACACAACATATCGATAGCGCGCTTGGCCATTGCCGCGACGTAGCAGCCCTCGGCGCGAAATTGCGCGCGTTCGTCGAGGCTGAACACATGACCGCGCCGCGCCCCGTCCAGCAGTCGCTGGACACCCCGGTCCAGCAGCGCCTCGGCGGCGGCCAGTTCCATCGCGGCCTCCGCCAGCCGGATCTGCGAGGCGGGTTTGTCGACAAATTTCTCGCCGACCATGGAGACCCGCTCCTTGAGGTACGCGGTGAACGCGTCCAGCGCACCGAGTCCGATACCGAGGGCAGGAGCGGCGGCGGTAAAGGCGAGGAACGGCACCAGCGGCACGCGGCACATCGGGTTGTCGGAGAGTTCGGCGCCCGGCGTGCGGCCTTCCAGCAACTGGTCGAACGGCATGGAGCGGTGCTCCGGCACGAAGGCATCGTCGATCACGATGTCGTTGCTGCCGGTGGCGCGCATACCCGACGTATGCCAGGTATCCTCGATCGAGACATCCTCGAGCGGCAGGGCCAGCGCGCGCATCCCGACGAGGTTGTCGGCGTCATCCTCGACCAGGGCCGACACCATGAACCAGTCCGAATGCATCGAACCCGAGCCGAAACGCCAGCGACCGCTGACCCGGAAACCGCCCTCCACCGCGCGCGCCGTACCGCTCGGGGCGAACACCGCGGGCGCGAGGACGTAGCCGCGGTCACCGAACATCTCTTCCTGCGCCCGGGCGGGGAACAACCCGCCCATCCAGTTGTGCGTACCGAGCAGTGACAATACCCAGCCCGTGGAACCGCAACCCCGGCCGATCACCTTCGCCACCGCGAGCAGGTCGTCGAGGTCCATCTCCAGCCCGTTGTGTTGTTGCGGCGCCACAATCGAGAAGAACTGCGCGGCCAACAGGTCCCGCATCGTGGGCTCGGGCAGCCTGCGCAGCGCGTCCGCCTCGCGACCCCGTTCGCGCAACGCGGGCACCAACTCCTGTGCTCGCCGCACCAGCTCTTCCCTGCTGACCTGTCCCATAGCGCTCCCGCTCGTACGTGTTGGCGCGGCAACCAGCCGCAGCCGTGAACAGCAGACAACCTACCGCATACACCGCGGGCTTGGAAAGTGGTTCGACCGGCACCTGTGTCCTGCCCCGGAAGTTGCGCCGACGAACGCTCGACAAACGCTCGACAACCGCTCGACAACAACCGCGCAGCCCCGTGCAACCCGACATCCGCCCGTTGCTGTCCGGAATGTCATGAACTCGCACCGGGAGGGGGACTATAATGAACTGGTTTAGCCGGCGCTTTGCGGAGGTAACCAGCCCATGATCGAACTGATCGTCAACGACCAGGTGGTGCGGATGGATGTGCCGCCCGACATGCCCCTGCTGTGGGTGCTCAGGGACCACCTCGAACTCACCGGCACCAAGTTCGGCTGTGGCATCGCCCAGTGCGGGGCCTGCACCGTACACCTCGACGGCAGCGCCATCCGCGCGTGCGTCACCCCGGTCGGCAGCGTGGCCGGCAGGCGCATCACGACGATCGAGGGGCTCTCGCGCGGCGACGCCCTCACCCCCTTGCAACAGGCCTGGATAGCCCACCAGGTGCCCCAGTGCGGTTACTGCCAGTCGGGCCAGATCATGTCCGCCACCGCCCTGCTCGCACAAAACCCGAACCCCGGCGACGACGAGATCCGCACCGCGATGGCCGGCAATATCTGCCGCTGCGGCATGTACGGTCGCATCCACAAGGCGATCCGCGCCGTCGCGGACGGCGCCGTGGCGATCTGGGACCCGGCTGCACAGGGCGACGCCCGGGAGGTGCAACATGGGTAAGTGGACACGCCGCGCTTTCATCACCACCGGGGTCCTGGGCGGCGGCGCGCTGCTGGTGGGCGTCGGGCTGCGCATGGGCAACCGCAACGAAGAGCTGGCGCCGCTGGTCGCGGGCCGGGGCGAGCAACTGGTCAACGCGTGGGTCAAGATCGGCCAGGACAACGCGGTCGTGGCCATCATCCCGCAGTGCGAGATGGGCCAGGGCGCGCAGACGGCGCTGGCGCAGATGCTGGCGGATGAGCTGGACGCGCGCTGGGAGGACGTGTCCTTCATGGAAGCCCCGGCGGAGGACGCCTACGCCAACTGGTCCATGGCCAAGGGCTACGCGCTGGCGGGTGTGAACATTCCGCCGATCCTGGAAGGTTCCGTCAACGGCCTGTTGTTCCAGGCGACGAAGGCGATGCACCTGCAGACGACCGGGGGCAGCCTCAGCGTGCGCTCGACGGGCGTCTACGGCATGCGCGTGGCCGGTGCGGCCGCGCGCGAGATGCTGCTCGCGGCGGCGGCGGACGCGTGGCAGGTGGACAGCGCGGAACTGGACGCCCGCCAGGGCCGGATCGCGCACCGCGCCAGCAACCGCGAGGCGCCCTTCGCGGAGTTCGCCGCGGCGGCGGGCAGGCTGTCGCCGAACGCCGCGCCGACGCTCAAGCGCCCGGAAGACTTCAAGCTCATGGGCCGGAGCAAACCGCGGCTCGACATCCCGGCGAAGGTCGACGGCAGCCTCGTGTTCGCTATCGACGCAACCGTGAACGGCATGAAACACGCGGCGATCAAGGCCGCGCCGGTGTTCGGGGCGCGTGTCGCGGCAATGGAGGACAAGGCGGCACGGCAGATGGCCGGCGTCGTGGACGTGGTGAACCTCGACGATGCCGTGGCCGTGGTGGCCGACAACTACTGGCTCGCGGAGCAGGCGCTGAAGTCGGTCCGGGTGACCTGGAGCGAGACCGACAACGATGACCGCTCGTCCGAGGGCATCTTCAAGCAGTTCGCGGCGGACATGGAACGCGACCGCGCCGGTGGCACCAGCACCGAGGACCTCGCGCGCGGCGACGCCCAGGCGGTCATCGGCAACGCCGACAACGTCATCAGGCGCAGCTACCGGGTGCCGTGGCTGGCGCACACCTGCATGGAGCCCATGAATGCGCTGGCGCGGGTCACCGCATCCGGCTGCGAGGTCTGGACCGGCAGCCAGAACCCGCTGGGCTTCAAGCACGCCGTCGCCGAGGCGCTCGAGCTGGAACCCGAACGGGTCGCCATACACCAGCACATGATGGGCGGTGGCTTCGGCCGGCGCTCCAGGCCCGACGTCGCGATACAGGCGGCGCGGCTGGCCCGCGCGACCAACCTCCCGGTGAAACTCATCTGGTCGCGCGAGGAGGACGTGCGCCACGACTTCTACCGCCCCGCGGTGCTCTCCGAGTTCCGGGCCGTGCTGGACGAGCGCGGCAACCCGCTGGCCTGGGAAAACCAGTTCGTGGACAAACACGAGCCCGTGGAGGCGCCGCACATCCCCTACGACGTGCCCAACCAGTACGTGCACTTCACCGACAGCCCCACGCATGTGCCGTTCGGCGCCTGGCGCAGCGTGGACCACTCGCAACACGGCTTTTTCACCGAGTCGTTCATCGACGAACTGGCCTACGAGGCGGGCAGGGATCCCTACGAGTACCGCCGCGACCTGCTCGCGCACCTGCCGCGCCACCGCGCAGTGCTCGACAAGGCCGCGCAGGCGGCGGGCTGGGACCAGCCCCTGGGCGAGGGGCGTGGCCGCGGCATATCGCTGCAGCAATCCTTCGGCACGATCGTGGCCGAGGTGGTGGAGGTCACGGTGGCGGACGGCGACCTCACGGTGGACCGCGTGGTGGTCGCCGTGGACGCGGGCTTCGCCGTCTCGCCCGATGGCCTGAAGGCACAGATGGAGTCCGGCGTCATCTATGGCCTGACCGCCGCCCTGTACGGCGAGATCAGCATAGAGAACGGCGCGGTCAAACAGGGCAACTTCCACGACTACGGTGCGCTGCGCATGGACCGGGCGCCGGTGATAGAAACCCACATCATCAACAGCATGGAACACTGGGGCGGCGCCGGTGAACCGGGAACGCCGGGCAGCGCACCCGCACTCGCCAACGCGATCTACGCCGCCAGTGGCATCCGCATCCGGGAGTTGCCCATCAGTCGCTACGAACTTGTCCCAAACAGGGCATGATGGGCGGCGGCGGTAGCTAACCCCGCCGCTAAACCCTATAATCGATGCGGATTTTTGCCGCTCTTCCTGCCGCCAACTTTACGGAATTACGCCATGACGACATTGACCCGCACGCTGCTCCTCGCCGGCTCTCTCCTGGGCTCACTGGCACTCGCAACCACCGCGAGCGCCGCAACCTTCACGGTCACCAATACGGCCGACAGCGGCGCGGGCTCGTTGCGCCAGGCGATCGCGGACGCCAACGGCGCAGCCGGCGTGGATACCGTGTCGATCAGCGCCACCGGCACCATCACGCTGACCTCGGGTGAAATCACGATCACCGAATCCGTCATCGTCAACGGCCCCGGCGCCCGTTCACTGACCGTATCGGGAAACAACACCTCGCGCATCTTCCGGCTGGACAGCGGCTCCGCGAAGGACGTGGCGATCAACGACCTGGCACTGGCGAACGGCAATACCCCGGGCAACGGGGGCGCCATCCTGAACGAGGGCGGCAACCTGACCCTGCAGCGGGTGCGGATCACGGGCAGCAACGCCGGCGACTCCGGCGGCGCCGTGTACAACGCGCTGTTCGGAGGGGGCAACCTGTTGACCGTGCAGGACAGCGAGATTTCGGGCAACAGCGCGGACTCCGAGGGCGCCATCTACTTCATCGGCTTCCAGCTCCGTGTCATCAACAGCACCATCTCGGGCAATACGGCCACGGACAGCGTCGGCGCCATCGGCATCCAGTTCGGCGACGCCGAGATCCGCAACTCCACGGTCACGGGCAACTCCGCGAATCTCGTGGGCGGCATCCAGTCGCAGAACAGCACGCTGGCGATGGAGAGTTCGATATTCTCCGCGAATACAGACGGCACCGGGACCAATGACATCAACCGTATCGCCGGCGGCAGCGCCTCGGCCTCGAACTCCCTGTTCACGGAAGACGTCGTCGCCTCCGGGGTGCTGAACGGCATGAACGCCGGCAACCTCATCGCGGTAAACCCGCTGCTTGGATCGCTGGCCAACAACGGCGGCCCCACCAACAGTCACCTCCCCCTGGCCGGCAGTCCCGTCGTCGGCGCGGGCGCCAACAGCACGGGCCAGGTCAACGACCAGCGCGGCCCGGGCTTCCCCCGCGCCGCCGGCGGCGCGGTCGACATCGGCGCCGTGCAGCAGTTCTCGGTGCCGCCGGAAATGCAGGTGCCGGCCCTGGCGCCAGTGCTGCTGGTGTTCCTGTCACTGTTGCTGGGTGTCGTGGGAGTACGGCGCCTGCGGTAAGGACGGCGCCGGCGGGTAACCGCGCGACCTCACCCACCAATCCGGTAATATTCGGTGGCGCCATTGACGGCCAACACCGGCTGCCCGTGTCACGCGGGCCGCGCTCCCGGCTGTTCCAGGCGTGACCGGGGGGCGGCGTCAGTCGAGGTACTTCTGCATGGCCGCCAGCACCACCTCCGGCGGTGAGCGGCGCTGGTAGTTCTCCGAGATATCGAGCCACAGGACCCTGCCGTTCTCATCCACCAGCACCGAGGCGGGGATGGGCAGTGCTTCCGTGTCGTCGCCCGGGGGCGCCGAATGGGCGCCGTGGTTGCGCAGGCCGAACGCGTCGGTCACCACCAGGTCGGGGTCGGACAGCATCGTGGCCTGCAGGCCGTGCAGGTGCCGCTCCGCGCGAATTTCCTCGGGGTGATCGGTGCTCACGGTGAGCACCTTGACGCCCCGCTTGTCGAACTCGGACCGGAGTTCCTCCCATCGCCGCAACTCGGCGACACAGTAGGGTCACCAGTGCGCGCGGAAGAACTTGATGAGGACGATGTGGCCGTTGAGCGAATCCGAGCGGAACACCTGGCCGTTGTCGTCGGGCGCCGTGAAACTGGGGATGATGTCGCCGACCCGGATGACATCCGAGCCCTGCTCCTGCGGGCTGATCGCCATGGTGAAGGGTAGCAGCGCGCCCACCAGGATCGCGGGTACCGAGAGAATGCCGCCGATCCAGCCGGCGCCCTTGACCAGCGCCGTGACGCCGAGTGCCACTGCGGCGAGGAAGCCCGCCACAAACAGCGCGCGGTTCTCGGGGATAGCGACCGCGCTGATGCTGTAGTTCCAGCCCACGACACAGGCCGCGGCCAGCGCCAGCGCGGCTACGGCGTACTTCAGGCCTGGTTTCATCCCGCCTCGCTTTTCACTTCGCGTTCAGACCCTGCAATTTGAACACACGGCGATTCGTCGGCACAAGGGCAGCGGACGCACCGCGCTCATGGGGGTGGGCTTAACAATTGTTAACGACCGTGCCGCCTGCCTCGAGCAGAATCTCAACCCGATGACAGCTTGCGCTTGATGCGGGACAGGGAGACGGGGTCCACCCCGATATAGCTCGCGATGTGGAACTGCGGCACCTGCTCGAGAAGCTGCGGCTCGTGCTCGGCAAGCCAGAGGTAGCGCTCCTCGGCGTTGCAGGTCAACAACATCGCCTCGCGCTGTTCGTTGCGGATGAAGGCCCCCGACAGGAGCCGGATGTACAGGGCATTGATCGCGGGGTGGGTCTGTACCTGCTCCAGCATCGCGGCGAAATCGACGCTGACCGCGGTGACCGGCGCCAACGCCTCGATACTGAAGGGCGCGGGTTGTTTGGTCATGGCGGCGCTGACCGCGCCGGTGGCATCGAA
>JAUIEP010000185.1 GCA_030428835.1 Gammaproteobacteria bacterium
CGCCGCGCTCGGGCTGCAGGTCCGGGTTGCCGACCAGGCCGTGGCCCAGGGCGAAGAAGCTGGGCAGCTTGTAGGCCTCGCCCCAGTTGGCGGAGAGGCTCAGGTCCGCCACGAGTTGCACGGTGACGCCCGCGTCGAACGTGGTCTCGCTGCTGAAGTCCTCCGGGTCGTCGTAGCGCGCGCCGGCCTGCAGCAGCAGCGGCTTCACGGGCTGCGCGCTGATGGCGGCGAAGGCGCCCAGCGTGTCGCGCTCCAGCTCGAAGCTGGTGGGCAGGGCGTTGCCGAAGAACTCCACGAAGCCGTCGGCGTCGCCGTCCTCGCGGCGGAAGTCGGCCCCCACGTTCACGGTGTATGCCTTGTTGGGCGACAGGGTGTTCACCCAGCGCAACTGGTCGCGCGTGAAGTCGGTGGCCGCCACGTTCGGGGGCACCTCGATGAACGGCGGGATGCCGGGCGAGGCAAACTTCTCCTCGTGGTCGAAGCGGCTGGCCTCGAGGCTCGATTGCCAGGCGCGCGTGACCTGGTAGCGCCAGCCGAGCGCGGTGACAAGGTCCTCGTACTCGATGCGGTCGCGATCACCCGAGAGTGCGAACTTCTCCCCGCCGCTCTGCTCGGGGAAGGAGCGGCGCTCGCCGTCGAGGTAGCGCGCGGCGAACCACAGGTCGTGGCCGTTGTACGGCGCCCAGCCGAGCCGCACGTTGAAGCTGTCGGACTCACGCTCACTGCCGTCGACCGGTTCGCCGTCATCGCGGTCGGCGAGTTCCACCGCGTAGTCGAAGGCGTCGAAACGCCCGCGCGCGGCAACGCCCTGGTGCAGGAACTGGTCCTGCCCGCCCTCCAGGTGCACGTAGTAGCGGTGGTCGCGCTCCTCGCGCCGCGTCACGATGTTGATCACGCCCGCGAGGGCGTCCGAACCGTACACGGCGGAACGCGGGCCGCGCACGATCTCGATGCGCTCGATCAGCGCGGAGTTGAGATTCGCGAAGTCGAAGCCGCCGCCGCGGGAGTTGGTGGGGTCGTTCACCGGCACGCCGTCCAGCAGCACCAGCGTGAAGTTCGCCTCGCCGCCACGCACCGACACCGCGGTAAGACCGCCCGGGCCGCCCTGTTCCTCCACGAGCAGCCCCGGCACCGTCTGCAACAGGCCGGCGACGTTGCGCTTGTTGAGGGCGGCGATCTCGGGCGCATCCAGCACCGTGGTCGATGCGGTAAGCGCGGCACGCGGCGAGTACGTGCCCGTGACCACCAGTTCCTCCAGCGCGTGTGCGCCGCTCGACACCGCCGCGAGCAGGGCCAGCAGCATTAGCTGTTTGCGTTGCATGTCGTTCCCCGTCACTTGCCTGCCTCACCCTGTGGCGACCTGCCCACAGACGCGCTATCCTCCGTGCCACTCCCGACATTTCCTGTATCACCCATGGCACTGCGCATTTTCAACACGCTCTTCCTCATCGCCTTTCTTCTAAGCGCGGCGGTGCAGCTCAACGACCCCGACGCATTGCCCTGGACCATCATCTACCTCGCCGCCAGCACGCTGTGCGTCCTCGCCTACGGCAACAACCCGGTGCGCATAGTGGCCGCCCTGCTCGTCGCCGTGAGCCTCGTGTGGATTGGCATCCTGCTGCCCAGCCTCGGCGCCGTGAGTCTGGACGAAATCTTCGAGTCTGTCAGCATGCAGACGAAGAGCGTGGAGGAAGCGCGCGAGATCGGCGGCCTGGCGCTCGTGGCGCTCTGGTCCACCGTGCTGGCGGTTACGCGCAAGACCTAGTCCTTCCGCTTCAGGGGAATCAATTCGCCGTCGCGGTGGACCAGCATCTCGCCGACGGTGCCGTCCTCCCCGACAACAAACTCCACCTTCACGCTCTCACCGGCAGCGCTGCCGGCAAAGGTCGTCCCGCCGAGGTGTTGCAGCGTGCCCTCGCCGTACATGGGGACGGACAGGTGCAGGCCCTCGCTGTTCTCACTGATCGTCATGGTAATGAAGCTCACGCTGTACTTGCCCACGTAGCGCCCGAAGCCGCGATCAAACGGCACTTCCTCGAGTTCTTCGACGGTCCAGGGGGTGGCGCGCGCCGCGCTGGCCTTGCGTATGGCGGCCACCGCTTCCGCGCCGACCGGGTCGGCCTTGTTGCCCCAGCTTCGACGCAGGTAGGTCATGAGCCCCGCCAGCGTGGCATCGTCCAGCTCCGCCAGATGGCCGTGGGGCGGCATTACGCCGTCGAACACGGCGCCGTTCACCTCCACGGGCCCCTTCAGGCCCTGCAGGATGATGCGGCCCAGCCATTCCGGCGGACCCGTGACCCATGACGCGCCGGCCAGCGCCGGGGCGAGGCCGTCGATGCCCGCGCCGTCCACGCCGTGGCAGGCGCCACACTGGGGGTAAAAGGCCTGGCCGAGCGCCATGAGCTGGAGCTGTTCCGGGCTCAGCGGGGTGATGCCGAGGGCCAGTTCGTCGCCGGGCCAGGTGAAGGCGCGGCGGGCGGCCAGCCGGGCGTCCCACAACGCGTCCCGCTCACTCACCGTGGCATCGGTGAAGATCGGCGGCGCCGCCGCCAGCCGCGCCGCTTCGAAGCCCTCGCTCATCGCCGCGTTCTGGAAGCCCTTGAGCAGCGCGAGCTGCTGCCACGCGTCCTTGCCGACGCGCGACCCGGCCAACGCCAGCAGGTCATTGAGCCGCGGGTTGGCGGGTTCGGTCGAGGTGACGTCGCCGCGCAACTCCTCGTAGGCGTTGCGCCCCAGGGCGACCAGCAGGCCGCGCCCGTCCTTGCGCCTGTCCTGCAACTGGTCGGTAGCGAGCAACTCGCCGAGGAATTCGAACTCCAGGCCGCGCACCGCGCGCACGGCGGCCTGGCGCACGTACACACTCTCCATGCCCGCCGTGGTCACCGCGGCGATGTCGCCGCGCACCGCCGCGTCGTCGGCGTAATCGCCCATGGCGAACAGGAGCTGCATGCGCACCGCGTCCGGCGCCGCGGCCAGTTGCTGCGCGAGGCCGCGCAGGTCTGCCGCGTCCAGCAGGCCGCGGCCCGCGCGCAGCGCGTGTACCTGGCGTTGCGCGTCGCCCGTCGCAATGGCGGCCAGCGCGTCGTCGCGGGTGAGCTCCCCACGACCCGCAAGCGTCCAGAGCGCGTGCAGGGCGGGGAGCGTCTGCTCGCCGGTCAGCAAGGCAGTAAGCCGCTCGCGCACGGCGGGGCCGCGCGCCAGCAACAGACGTTGCGCCGTTTCGCGTTCCCAGCCGTTGTCGCTCGACAGGTAGCCCACGAGTTCGGCATCGCTCGCCGCGCCCAGGTTCGCCACCGCCGCGCGTGGCTTGCCCGCGCTGTGGCGCACGCGCCAGATGCGTCCCAGACCGATGGGCGACTCCAGGCCGCGCTTGAAAATCTGCTCGCGCAGTTCGTCGGTCAGGAAGTGGTCGTCCTGGATGATGCCGCGGTACATGTCGATGATGTACAGCGCGCCGTCCGGCCCGTTCATGGCGTCCACCGGGCGGAAGCGTTCGTCCGTCGACCCCAGGAAGTCGCGCTGGCCCCACTGCGCGTCCTCGTACAGGCGCTGCGTGGCGGTGAGTTCCATGCCCTCTTCCCCCATGTCGAACTGCGCCACGACGTTGCCGGCGGACTCCGGCACGAAGACATCGCCCCGGTACTGCGCCGGGAACTGGTCGCCGCGGTAGGCCACGATACCGCTGGCGCCCGTCGCCGTGTTGAGGCGGCCGTCCTCGCGCAACGTGCCCTCGAGATAGGCGCGGTTCACGCCCGGGTTCACGCGCACGGTGAACACCTCGGGCTTCGGTGTCAGTGTGACGCCGAGTCCCTGGAGACGGCCGACAGGGCCGCCCTCGACCAGGTCCTCGCCCGCGAAGAAGTCGGCCTGCACCCACGTGGAGTTGTGGTTGTACAGCCAGCGACCGAACTCGTCGTGGGTGATGCCCCACTGGCCGCGATACAGGCCTTCATCCGCCACAAGTTCGCCGTTGTCGATGCGCAACCGGCGGGCGGATTTCGAGTTGTAAAGCCAGTTGTCCAGGCCTTGGCGCAACCCGTTCTCCATGTGCTCCACATTGGCGGCGCCGACATCGGTCGCGTAACCGCCGAGACTGTGCTTGTTCGTGCACAGGGCGTCGGGCGTGGGCAACTCGCACAACCACAGGTTGGGCGGCTCGCCGATCAGTATGCCCTCGTTCACAACGGCGACCGCGCGCGGGTTGACCAGCGCGCCGAGGAACACCTCGCTCTCGTCCATGCGGCCGTCGCCGTCCGTGTCGGTCAGGCGCACCACCTGGCCCACCGGCTCCTCGCGCCCGGTACCGTAGGCGTCCGGCATGTAGCCGCGCAACTCCACCACGTAGAGCCGGCCGTACTCGTCCCAGGCCATGGCGACCGGGTCTTCGACCAGCGGCTCCGCCGCCACGAGTTCGATCTCGAAGCCGGGGGCGATGCGGAACGACGCAAGCGCCTCGTCGGGTGACAACACCGGCGCGGGCGGTGTGTCCAGCGTCTGGTAGAAGAGCGGCCCGCCGCTGGTGTCCTTCAACGACAGCCAGTCGATGTTGCGGATGTCACCGCCGGCGCAGTCCGCGGGCCGCACGCGCAGTTGGCCGCGTTCGTACAGGCCGGTATCGACCATGCGCAGGGCGTCCTTCTGGCCGACCGTCAGCACCACATCGCCCTTGCGCGCCAGCGCGTTGACGCGGTAACGGTCGGACCCGTTCAGCTTGACGGGGTCGAGGACTACCTCGGTATCGGGCGTCTTCAGCCTGCCCTCGGCGCGGTCGGCGTAGACCTTCACCTCTGCGAAATACTCGCCGTCACCGGTCGACTCGATGCGGTGACGTATCTGGATCACGCTGGGTTCCTCGCAGGCCGGCACGTCCAGGGTCAGCAGCGCATCGCTGAAGCGGCGCCGCGTGCTGAGCCAACCGTCCTCGCCGAGCCCCTGCGCCGCCACGGCGCTGTCGGTTACAGTGAGCGTGGCGCCCTCGGGCACGCGCCACTCGACCGGCGCCAGCAGGCTGTCGCCCGGCTCACCGAAGCCGGGCAGTTCCTTGATACGAATGTGGCGCCAGCGCATCACGCCCGTCTCGCCGGCGTGCACCTGCAGCGCGATGTAACCTCGCGCATCCAGCGCGTCGACGATATCGGCCGCGGGCACACCGTTGATCCAGGTCTTCAGTACCGGCCCGCGCGCCTCGATCTCCACGTCGTTCCAGTCGTCGAGGCGGATGGCCTCGCGCGCGGCCTGGTTGTTTTCCAGGTTGGCTATCCAGCCGCGCCGCGCCTCGTCGTAAATGCCACCGCTCCAGGCGCGGTCGGAGGGGTCGAGCTCGTACTGGTAACCGTAGGCGCGGCCGTTGCCGCCGCGCTGCTGTGCGCGGAACAGCACACCGGAGTTGCCGAACTCGTCCCAGCGCATCTGCATCTTCAGGGAGAAGTTGCCGAAGGTTTGCTCCGTGCGCAGGAACGTGTTGTCGCCGGGACCGCGACGGCCGACGATGTCCTGCCCGTCCGCCTCGAAGGTGGCGTCACCCCCGATCCTGCGCCACCCGTCCAGCGTGCCGGTGTAGAGCAGCGTGTAGCCCTCCTCCAGTTCGAAGGCGGGTTCGCCAGCGCCGCGGGTGAGGAGGTAGAGGGTTGCGGCTGCGACGATCAGGGTCAGGAGTATGGCGAGTTTTTTCATGGGTTTGCTCTGCGGGTTTCGGTGCTGTCTCTTGTCCTTCAGGCCTTGATGTTCTGCTTCAGGCCATTTATTCATGCTTTAAACCGTCATTCCCGCGAAGGCGGGAATCCAGTGATGTTTGGGTTCGAGCCCCGGTTGTCTCTGGATTCCCGCCTTCGCGGGAATGACAATGGTGTGGTGGACTTTGCTAAGTGAATTGAGGTCATGCCACAAGCGCTCGAATACTCTCACTTTGAATCACACGCATGTGCTCCTCGACATCACCAACCAACCCAGCAAACGCACCCACACTCTCTCGATCGATGCGCGCACAGGCCAGCACGCTCTCGATCCGCTCACGCAACGGCCCATCACTCGCGCGCTGCGCCAACAGCACCGGCGCACGCGGGTCGTCGATGTCGATATCCATAAACAACACGAAGTACACCCACGCCGCCAGCGCCCCGCGCAGCAGCGGCGCTTCCGACTGCGCCAGCGTGGGTAGCCAGCGCTGTGCAATCTTCTCACTGCCGTCCATCGCAATTTGAACACAGCGGTGCCCCAGGCGGGGATTGGCGAACCGCGACAGAAGCTGGTCGCGGTACGCGCCGAGGTCGAAGTCAGGCGGCACGCGCAGGGCCGGCATGAGATCCCGGGCCATCAATCGCTGTACCCAGGCGCCCAGTGCGGGGTCCGCCATGACTTCATCGACCACGGTGCAATCCGCCAGCAGTCCACAGTACGCGATCGCGGAGTGGCTGGCGTTCAGCAGGCGCAGCTTGATGTTCTCGTAGGGCAGGATGTCGTCCACCAGTTGCACACCCACCCGTTCCCACGCGGGGCGATCGGCGGCGAAGTCGTCCTCGATCAGCCACTGGCTGAAGGGTTCGGTGCTCACCGCGCCCTCGTCGACGAGACCCAGTTGTTGCGACTGGCGCGCGCGCTGTTCGGCAGTAGCGGCGGGAACGATGCGGTCCACCATGGAGCAGGGAAAGCGCGCGTGCTGTTCCAGCCAGGGCAGCACCTCGGGAAAGGTCGAACCCAGGTAGTCCGCCAACACGCCGCGCAGCCGCCGGCTGTTTTCCGAGAGGTTGTCGCAACTGAGCAGGGTCAACGGCGCGCCACCGCGCAGCACACGCTCGCGCAGGCCCAGCGCCAGGATGCCGACGGCGGTGACCGGCCTTTCGGGATTGGCGAGATCGTGCCGCACACCTTCGTCCGCGCGATCCAGCGCCACGCCGTCGGCGGCGAGCAGATAGCCCTTTTCCGTGATAGTCAGCGTGACGATGTGTATGTCCTGCCGCGCGATCGCGCCGGTCACCGCGGCGGGTTCACGCGGCGCCACCAGCACCTGCAGCACCGCGCCGACGACACGCACTTCACTCGTCGTCGCGTCCTCGCTCAGCACGCTGTACAAACCGCCCTGCGGCGCAAGCTGTTCGGACACCGCCGCGCTGCGCAGGGAGACGCCCAGGATGCCCCAGTCGCCCCCGGCGACACCAATGGCCGCGTCCGTGTAGACCGCCTGGTGCGCGCGATGAAACGCGCCGAGCCCGAGATGCACGATGCCGGGCCTAAGTGCGCCGCGCTCATACGGCGGCAGTCGCACATCGGCACGGGCCGCGCCCAGGGTGTCGGGGTGAAGGCGTTGCATGGTGGTCAGAGTTTGTAGGCGGACTTGGCGAGGTTGTAACTGAGATCGACGATCAGCTCGCGCGCCTCGTCCATGCCCAGGCGGTGCTCCGCGACCAGTTGCGCGAGGAAGCGGCAGTCGACGCGGCGCGCGACGTCGTGCCGCGCCGGGATCGAGAGGAACGCGCGCGTGTCGTCGTTGAAGCCGACCGTGTTGTAGAAGCCGGCCGTCTCGGTGACCTGCTGGCGGTAGCGCAGCATACCCTCGGGGCTGTCGTGGAACCACCAGGCGGGGCCGAGCTTCACGCAGGGGTAGTGGCCCGCCAGCGGCGCCAGCTCGCGCGCGTAGGTGGTCTCGTCGAGCGTGAACAGGATGAGCGTGAAGTCCGGCTCGTTGCCCACGCGGTTCAGCAGCGGTCGCAGGTTGCGTACGAACTCGCCGGGCAGCGGAATATCCGCGCCCTTGTCGCGCCCGAAGGACGCGAACAACGGCGCGTTGTGATTCCGGTACACGCCGGGGTGGATCTGCATGACGAGGCCGTCGTCGAGGCTCATCAGTGCCATCTCGGTGAGCATCTGCCCCCGGAACAGCTCCGCCTCGGACGGCTTGAGCGTACCGGCGAGGGCGCCCGCGTACAGCCGCTCGCAGTCGTCGCGGTGCAGGTCGCAGGTCAAAGCGCTCGGGTGGCCGTGGTCGGTGGAGGTCGCGCCCAGGCGCTTGAAGAAGGCGCGCCGTTCGCACAGCGCGTCGAGATAGCCGGCGTAGGTACTGCAGTCCGTGCCGCTGCGGCGCGCGAGTTCGGCGATGTTGTCGGCAAAGCCCTCGTACTCGGGGTCCAGCACGGGGTCGGGGCGGAACGCGGTGATGACGCGCCCCGTCCACGCGTCCCGGGCGAGGCGCTGGTGTGCCTCGAGCGGGTCGAGCGGCGACTCCGTGGTCGCCAGCACCTCGATGTTGAAGCGCTCGTAGAGCGCCCGCGG
>JAUIEP010000186.1 GCA_030428835.1 Gammaproteobacteria bacterium
CACTCATTGGCAAGGCCGTACTTCGCCATGCAGTAGAGGTTCTCTATGCCCGGGGTTGCCGCGTCACCGATGATGCCCAGGACCTTTGCCTGGGGTTTGCCGTCCTTGACGGGGTGTCGCAGGATCGCGCAGCGGACGAAATCACCTTCCTTGATCCCGTTGCGCGCGTGCGGTGGGATGAACAGCCAGCGGTTGAGGTGGGGCAGGTCAGGCTCGACAAACAGGGCCTTGCCCTTGCTGACGCAGCGCCCGGTGAATTCGCCCAGCGGGCTGTCCACCAACTGCTCCACGTCGGCGACAGTCTTGCCGTCCTTCGTGGGGCGGATGGAGACACGCACGCGATCGCCCGGGAAGGCTTTGAGCATCTCCTGCGGCGGGATAAAAATTTCGCGACCGTCATCCAGCACGACGAACCCGTAGCGGGCCTGGGTGCCCTTGACCACGCCTTCAGCCCGTTCCTTTTCGGCCTCCATCTGGGACTTGAGGCCTTGTAGCTGGGACAGCGACTCCTTGTTGAGCATGAGTGGGCTGGATTCTCGACAGTAAGCCTGCCATCGTAGCCGAAAACCTGTTGGCTGTCAGTGCGATCTCGGCTGTGTGCATTTTTCTTGGTAACAAATGCCGAACCGCGATTGACAGTGTAATTGCACCGGTTTGATAATCGAGTGAAAGCGGTCTGAAGCCGCATGGGACGTGCCTTTGAGTTCAACGCAGATGACGGGAACCCGGAGCTTGCTCCGGGGCCGGACATCGTTACGGTCACCAGGACGGATGTTGCCCCGCAGGATGCACTGTGCCGGCTACGGCAAAGTGCGAGGCAGACGCTCCCTTTTCACCCACACCCTCCATTCCACCCCGGCCTGCCAGGACGTAGCGGCCACCACACAGCCTGACACACCCTCAGCCCTGCTTACCAAAACGAGGAACGTTTTATGGACTCGGGTTCTACCCTGCGTGTAGAAAAAACCACTCAACTAAAACCGGTCACCAGAAAGACCTACGTATTGGACACCAACGTCCTGTTGCACGACCCCACGGCAGTAACCGCCTTCAAGCAGCACCACATCGTTATTCCCATGACTGTCCTTGAGGAGCTGGACCATATCAAGGACCGGCGGGACAAGACGGTCAGCCGCGAGGCGCGCATCGCCATCCAGATGATCGACAAGGTCGTTGACGAGGCCTCGCCCCAGGCGATCCAGGCCGGCGTCGAGGTGCCCGGCTCCGATGTCGAGGGTCTCGGGTTGGGAACGCTTGCCATCTACCCGGACCAGCGGATCAGCGGTGACAGTGAAGTGCCGTTCCTGGACGGCACGCCGGACCAGGCGAACGACAATCGCATCATCAACGTGGCGCTCAAGCTGCAGGCGGAGAACCCCAACGACTTCGTCTGCCTTGTTACCAAAGACATCAACATGCGCATCAAGGCAAAGGGTTCCGGCCTGGTCCACGTGGAGGACTATCGCAGGGACCGGGTGCTGGACGACATCGACCTGCTCGCGACCGGCTACGATCACCTGGAAGGCGATTTCTGGTCGACCATCAGCGAGGTGGATACCCTGCGCGAGGGCGACTGCACCCTGCATCGCATTCCACGCAAGTCGCTGCCGAACGCGTACCCCAACATGTTTGTGTTCGATGACCAGGACTTCTTCGCGTTCGTACAGCGTATCGATCGCGACTTCGTCTACCTGCGCTGCGACAGTCGCGACAACCTCATGAACAAGCGTTTCTGGGGGCTGTCGCCGCGCAATCTCGAGCAGGCGATGGCGATGTCATTGCTGGACAACGACGGTGTCGACATGACCGTCATGACGGGCCCGGCGGGGTCCGGCAAGACACTGCTCGCCCTGGCCTACGGCCTGCACGCCATTCTCGAACAGAGCCGCTTCAGCAAGCTGATCGTCGCGCGCTCCACCCCGCCCATCGCCGAGGAAATCGGCTTTCTCCCGGGCACGGAGGAGGAGAAGATGGCGCCCTGGCTGGCTGCCTTCGACGACAACCTCGAAATCCTGCACGGCACCGACGAGTCCTGCCACGGCAGTATCGAGTACGTGAAGGAGCGCGCGAACATCCAGTTCAAGTCGCTCAACTTCATGCGCGGCCGCTCGTTCAATAACGCCTATATCATCATCGACGAGGCGCAGGGCCTCACCCAGTTCCAGCTCAAGTCGGTGATCAGTCGCGTGGGCGCCGATTCGAAGATCGTCGTGCTGGGCAACCTGGCGCAGATCGACAACAAGTACATATCGCCGCTGACCTCGGGCCTGACCTACCTCGTCGAGAAGAGTAAGGGCTACCAGCACGCCGGCATCATGCATGTGAACGGTATCGTGCGGTCGCGGCTGGCCGCGTTCGCGGAGGAGAACCTCTAGAAGATCGGCGCGTGCTCAGTCGTCCGGGTCGGTTGCCTTCGGCTTCTTGCGCATGAGATCCCTTTCCAGCGCGATCTCGAGGCGCAGCACGAGCTTCCAGGCGCCGTCGCGGTCGTCCTCGGGGTAGGCCTTGCGCCAGCTGTAGGTGGGTTCCAGCTCCGCGAACAGGTATTTGCGGAACACCTGGCGGCGCACCTGCACGCCAAGGCCGTAGGACTTGGTGAGATCGGGGTCGGTGACGCCGCGGATGGCCCCGAAATAGCTGATGACGAAAGGCTGGTCGGATTTCTCACTGCTCAGGCGATGCCGCAGGGATAGCCGGCTGCGCCACTCGGTGCCGTCGGATTCCTCGCCGTACACTGCCCGGTTGCTCCAGCGGAGCAGCTTCTTTTTGGCGAGGCGGTAATCGAAGTCGACGTCACTGGTCGCGTGCAGCTTGTCGTTGCTGTTGTACTCCAGACGCTGCCGGAAGCGATAGGAGATATCGTCCGCGATCGCGTCCTGGTAGCGGTAGCGCACTCCGGGGGTGACGTCGCTGCTGCTGACCGACAATGTGGCGTCGAGCCGCGATCCGAGGTATTCGGCGACGATGTACTGCAGACCGACCAGGTCCTCCGTCTCGTCCTCCTCGCGGCCGGGTTCCGAGGAGTCTTCCCCGCTGAACACGAGTCCCAGGCGCCGGCTCAGCGCCGGCAACTGGAGCTTGCCGCGCAGGCGCAGGCGGGTGCGCTCGTCCTCGATTTCGTCCCAGCTCAGGGACCATTCCAGCCGCAGTCGCGATTCGGGTTGTTCGAATTCGTAGTCCGGATCGTGGAAGAAACTGTCCATCCACTCGGTAAGTGCCTGGGCCTGGTTCGTGGCATACGTGTGGCTCTCGTCCACCCAGGTATACGAGGAGGCCCCTGCTTCTTCGGGGGGAGCGCCGTCGTCGCCGGCAAGGGCCAGGGCGGGCAGGCAGAACAGCAGGGCTACTGGCCAGGATTTGAATGTCACGGACTGCATATTGTCAGCTCTTAGCGATTACACTAGGGACTATGGACAGACTTTTCATCGTAATTCAGCACATTATTCCCCAGCATTTGTTATCTCGCCTCGTCGGCAGGCTCGCGGCACTGCGCGAACCCAGGTGGCTGAAAAATCTCGTTATTTCCTTGTTTATCAAGCAGTTTAACGTGGTGATGGCCGAAGCGGAGGACGCGGATCACACTTCTTATGACAGCTTCAATGCCTTTTTTACTCGCGCGTTGAAGGCCGGCGCCCGCCCTCTGGCGGACTCGGACATCCTGTGCCCTGCCGATGGCGCCGTCAGCCAGCTGGGGGCGATCCGCGAGGGGCTGCTGCTGCAGGCGAAAGGGCGCTACTTCACCGTGGAGGATCTGTTGGGTGGCGACGCCGAGCGCGCGGCGCAGTTTCGCGGTGGCCAGTTCATCACCATTTACCTGTCGCCGAAGGACTACCATCGCGTGCATATGCCTGCCGGCGGGGACCTCACCGCCACCAGTTATATTCCCGGCAGGTTGTTCTCGGTGAACGGTGTGACCGCGGCCAATGTCGAGCGCCTGTTCGCCCGCAATGAGCGGCTCGTGTGCTACTTCGAAACCGCCCGCGGTCCCATGGCGGTCATCCTCGTTGGAGCGATGATCGTGGCCGGCATCGAGACCACCTGGGCGGGCAGGGTCGCCCCGCCGCCCCGCGGGATCGCGACGCTGGACTACTGCAGGCCGCCGGAACCGGTGGCGCTGGACCAGGGACAGGAGATGGGGCGCTTCCTGCTCGGTTCGACGGTTATCCTGTTATTCCCCGCCGGCACGGTCGAGTTTGAGGAGCGTTATATCGCCGGGTCGCCGACGCGCATGGGCGAGGCGCTGGCGCACTACATTGAGGACTGATTGAGCGCCGCCACGATGCGGCGGTAGCTGTCCAGGCGTTCCTGCCGGATGTCGCCCGCGGCCAGTGCGTCGATGATCGCGCAGCCGGGTTCGTGCAGGTGGCTGCAGTTGCTGAAACGGCAGTGCCCGAGATACGGCAGCATCTCCCGGAAACCCTGCCCCACCTCCTCCGGCGAGAGATGCCACAGGCCGAACTCGCGGATGCCCGGTGAGTCGATCAGCGCTCCGCCGCCGGGCAGGTGCAGCAGTACGGCGG
Source organism: Gammaproteobacteria bacterium (assembly GCA_030428835.1). Classification (GTDB taxonomy): domain Bacteria; phylum Pseudomonadota; class Gammaproteobacteria; order Pseudomonadales; family Halieaceae; genus Marimicrobium. The sequence continues at coordinate 4,521 of JAUIEP010000186.1, forward strand.
TCGTTGTCGTGTGCGTGCCCTTGCGGGTGTTTTCGGACAGCGCGCCGACCCGCAGGCCGGCATCCGGCAACAACGCGTTCACCAGCGAGGACTTGCCGACCCCCGATTGTCCAACGAACACACTGGTGTAGTCGGCGAGTGCGGCCTCGAGGTCGCCCAGCGCATTGTCGTTGGCCGCCACGCGCACGACCTTGTAATCGAGTTCGACATAGGTTTGCAGCAGTCTGTCGATGTCCCGTGCAAGTGCCGGGTCGCCGGCGAGCAGGTCGGTCTTGTTCAGCAGGATGACCGGCTCGATGTCGACCGCGGAGGCGGCGACGAGATAGCGGTCTATCAGGTTGGCGTGGGGCTGCGGCTCCGGGGCGATCACGACGAATATCCGGCCGATGTTCGCCGCCACCGGTTTCAGGTTGCCGTAGTTGTCCGGGCGCTTCAGCTCGCTGAAGCGATCGAGTTGCGCCACGACCACACCGGTCGGCTCGCCCGCACACCACACGACGCGGTCGCCTGTCACCAGTCCCTCGATGTTCGCGCGGACGTGACAACGCGAGCGCTGGCCGGCGGCGGACTCGACTTCAACCTGGGCGCCGTAGTGGGCGACGACGAGGCCTTCCTGTTCCGGCCCGAGTTCGCCCGCCGCCAGCGCCGCATCCGCGGCCTGGTCCCGGCGTGCCGCGCGTTGCGCGCGCTCTTCCTGGATCTTCTCTACACGCCAGGCCTGCCGCCGGGTGAGTTTGCGTTTGCCCATGGGCGCATTATTCGGAGGCGCACTATGTCTGTCGAGGCAATTTGTTACACTGCCCGCTCCTTGCATGGGGATGGTGGTCAATGCAGAGCGCGAGCAATCTCATCTGGGTGGACATGGAAATGACCGGACTCCAGCCGGACCGGGATTATGTCATCGAGATCGCGACAATCGTCACTGATTCGGACCTCAACACGCTCGCCGAGGGTCCGGTCATCGCCGTCCACCAACCCGACGAAGTTCTCGCCGCCATGGACGAGTGGAACACCACGCACCACTCGCGCTCCGGGCTGGTTGACCGGGTGCGGGCAAGTGGCCACGACGAGGTCCGCGCCACCCGCGAGACCATCGCTTTTCTGGAGAGGTGGGTGCCCTCGGGCGCCTCGCCGATGTGTGGCAATACCATCTGCCAGGACCGGCGCTTCATGGCGCGGCACATGCCGGAGCTGGAAGCGTTCTTCCACTACCGCAACCTCGATGTCAGCACGCTGAAAATCCTGGCCAACCGCTGGCGACCGGACCTGGAGGGCGGTTTCGAGAAAACGGCGACACACCTCGCCCTCGACGACATCCGCGAGTCCATCGCGGAGATGCGTTACTACCGGGATTTTTTCCTGCGGCTCAAACCGTAACGCCGTGGCGGCCCAGTGCCCAGGCGACGTGCTCGCGCACGAGGTCGGACGGGTGTTCCCGGCGCCGCTCTAGCGCACTGATCACCGGTTGCGAGGTGGGCGCGTTGCCGAGCGCGACCGCCAGGTTGCGCAGCCAGCGTTCGTGGCCGATGCGCCGGATCGCCGAACCCTCGGTGTGTGCCAGAAACTCCGCCTCGCTCCAGTCGAAGAGCGTACACAGGTCGCTGTCGTCCAGTTGGTGACGCGGCTGGAAGTCGGGTTCCGCGGTGACGCGGGCGAACTTGTTCCACGGGCAGCAGAGCTGGCAGTCATCGCAGCCGAACACGCGGTTGCCGAGCAGCGGGCGCAGCTCCGGGTCGATGCTGCCGTGATGCTCAATGGTCAGGTAGGAAATGCAGCGCCGCGCGTCCAGTTCGAAGGGACCGGTGAATGCGTTGGTGGGGCAGATGTCCAGGCAGGCGGTGCAGGTGCCGCAGTGTTTGTCCCGCTGCGGCGCGTCCGCGGGCAACGGCAGGTCGGTGTAGATCTCGCCGAGGAAGAACCACGAGCCGGCAGTCTCATTGATGAGCATCGTGTTCTTGGCTATCCAGCCGAGTCCGGCGCGTTCCGCCAGGGCGCGCTCCAGCACCGGTGCACTGTCCACGAACGCACGGTACCTGCCGCCTCCTGCGGAAGTCTCGATGCGCCGGGCGAGCTGCGCCAGCCGCCTGCGCAGCAACTTGTGGTAGTCGCGCCCGAGCGTGTAACGCGAAATGTAGGCTTTGTCCGGGTCTGCCAGCACGGTCACCGGTTCCGCGCCACCGGGGAGGTAATCCATGCGCAACGACAGGACGCGCACCGTGCCCGGCAGCAATGCATCCGGGCGCGATCGCCTGGCGCCATGCTTTGCCATGTAGGCCATGTCCCCGTGATAGCCGGCGGCCAGCCAGCGCGCGAGATGGCCCTCGTGTTCGGACAGGTCGATGTCGCTGATGCCGACCGCGGCAAAGCCGAGTTCCTCCGCCCAGGCGCGGATGTTGGCGGCGAGAGCGGCGAGCTCGGGGGCGGTCAGTGAGTGGCTCAAGCGGGGATCATCGTGGCCTGCAAGTGGGTATAATTCTGCCAGATACCCGGCCCGCCTGTATCGCCGGTAACGCAACCTCATACGGGACCCCGACACATGCTCGGCAGTGAATGGCTCTACACCGCGCAGCAGACGCGCGAGCTGGACCGCGCCGCGATCGACGGCCACGGCATTCCCGGCATCACGCTGATGGCGCGTGCGGCGGACGCCGCGTTTCGCAACCTGCTCGCAACCTGGCCTGCGCCGGAGTCCATCACCGTGTTGTGCGGGACGGGCAACAACGGCGGCGACGGCTTCCTGGTAGCCGACCTCGCGCACAAGCGCGGGATTACAACGACGGTGCTGCAGGTGGGTGACCCGGCCAGGATTACCGGGGACGCCGCGCTGGCGCGCGAACAGGCACAGGCCAACGGGGTCGCGCTGCAGCCCTTCGAGGGGCAGGACCTGCGCGGCGCAGCCGTGGTGGTGGATGCGTTGCTGGGCACCGGCCTTGGCGGTGACGTGCGCGGCGATTACGTCGCGGCGATCGACGCGATCAACGCGAGCGGTGCCGCCGTGCTGGCCGTGGATATACCCTCCGGCCTGTGTGCCGATACCGGCAGGATTCTCGGCCACGCGGTACGCGCGGACCTCACGGTGACTTTCATCGGCCTCAAGCGCGGCCTGTTCACGTTCTGCGCCCCCGACTGCACGGGGGCGATCGAGTTCGCCGACCTCGGCGTGCCCGCGCAGGTGTACGCGCAGGTGCCCGCCAGTTGCGCGCGCCTGGAGTTGGAAGCGCTGCTGGCAGAGCTACCGGAGCGGCCGGCCACCGCGCACAAGGGCAACTACGGAACCGTGCTCGTGGTCGGCGGTGACCACGGTATGGCGGGCGCCGCGGCCATGGCCGCGGAGGCGGCGCTGCGCTGCGGCGCCGGACTGGTACGCGTGGCAACCCGTCCCGAGCATGTCGCGGCGCTCGTGGCGCGCGTCCCGGAGGTCATGCCGCGCGGTGTCAGTGACGGCGCGGACTTCGAGCCGCTCCTCGAGGCGGCGGACATCGTCGTCGCCGGGCCGGGCCTCGGGCAGTCGCCCTGGTCACAGCACCTGCTGCAGCGCACGCTCGCCGCCAACAAACCGACGGTGCTCGACGCCGACGCGCTCAACATGCTCGCCGCCGGCGTCGCCACTCTGCCGGCCGGAGGCACATTCATCCTGACGCCGCACCCGGGCGAGGCCGCCCGCCTGCTCGGCAGTTCCACCGGTGAG
>JAUIEP010000187.1 GCA_030428835.1 Gammaproteobacteria bacterium
GTGCTCGGCGATCTCCTTGGGGTCCGCCAGCAACTCCTCCTCCATCGCCCTGTCCTCCTCCTCCGTATGGCCACGGCGCCGCGTGCCCGCGATCGGGCGCACGGTGACCAGGCCCTTCTCGAGACGGCCGAGAATTTCCGGCGAGGATCCCACGATGTGAAAGTCCCCGAGATCGAGGAAATACATGTAGGGCGAGGGATTCAGGTTGCGCAGGGCGCGGTAGAGGTTGAGGGGCGGGGCGGCGAAAGGCAGGCTCATACGCTGGGACGGCACCACCTGCATGACGTCGCCCGCGAGCACATATTCCTTCACCTTGTTCACCGCGTCCTCGTACATCGGCTGGGTGAAATGGGACTCGGCCCGCTCTTCCAGCGCCGAACTGTCCGCGGCCTCGAGGTGCACGTCGGGAAGCGGCGGCATGGGCTGGCGCAGGCGCTCGACGAGTGCGTCGAGGCGCGCGTTGGCGCCTTCCAGCGCACTGTTCTGCGCGGGATCGGCGTTGACCACGAGGCGGATGGTGCCCGCCAGGTTGTCGAACACCAGCACCTCCTCCGACACCATCAGCAGGATGTCCGGTGTGCCCAGCTCATCGGGCGGTACGCCCGGCGCGAGGCGCGGTTCCACGTAGCGCACGGTGTCGTAGCCGAAGTAGCCGACCAGCCCGCCGTGAAATACGGGCAGGTCCTCGCGCGGCGCAGTGTTGTAACGCGCCTGGAAGTCCTCCGCGAAGGCGAGCGGGTCGGCGACCTCTGCACTCTCGGCGAGGGCGCCGTCCACGTACACCTCGGCCCGGTGGCCGAAAACCTTCAGCAGGGTGCGGCAGGGCAGGCCGATGATGGAATAGCGGCCCCACTTCTCACCGCCGTGCACGGACTCGAAGAAGTAGGAATACGCGCCCTCCGCGAGCTTGCGGTAGGCGCTGATGGGGGTTTCGAGATCGGCCAGCACTTCGCGGCTGACCGGAATACGGTTATAGCCCTGCGCGGCGAGCGCAGCAAAATCCTGCTGTTTCATGGGAGGTCTCCCTGGATGAGTAAAACGTAAAAAAAGGTCGCAACGGTGCCCTGGCTACCATCGCCAGCAGGTGACCTCGCGCATCGACAGGCGGTCGACGCTTTTACGTTGAGCTGTTTGCACAGCACTCTCCAGGATTGGGGAGGGCCCATTGTACATGGGGGATTCGGGTTGGCAATGCCTGTGAAGTGTCAATTGTGGTGGTTCGGCGATATCGCGGAGGGTTGTGAGAATTGCCTGGCTTTACTCGGCTGGTGTTGCCGGGTACCCGGGCACCGCGGCGGCGGGAAAGTTCTGACGAGGCGAGAAAAGCAGCCTCGCCAGAACTTCCCCGCCACCACGTCGCCCTACCTGCCTGCTTTACGTCACTATCCAACGGGTGGTGGGTTCTTTCTCTCCGTTGGCCGGCCCGCGAGCGGCCGAATCCCCTGCTTTAAAACGCGGCACTCCGTGCTGCCCTCGGTCGGTCGCGAGCCCTGCGGTCTCGCTCCACTCCCTCGGCGCGTTTTGAACAGCAGGGAATTCGGCCGCTCGCGGGCCTTTCTGGGATCAGTGGAGCCGGGGTGGAACGGGCGAAGTTAGACTGACGCCAGTTGGGTGCGCATCTCGTCTATGACGGCTTTGTAGTCCGGTTTGTTGAAAATCGCCGAACCCGCGACGAAGGTGTCTGCGCCCGCGCGCGCTATTTCCGCGATATTGTTCGGGGTTACGCCGCCGTCGATCTCCAGGCGGATGTCGAAGCCGGAGGCGTCAATCATGGAGCGCGCCTCGCGCAACTTGTCGAGCGTGGCGGGGATGAAGGACTGGCCGCCGAAACCGGGGTTTACCGACATCAGCAGCACCATGTCCACCTTGTCCAGGACGTACGTCAGGACATCGAGCCCGAGGTGGGGGTTGAAGACGAGGCCGGACTTGCAGCCCGCGTCGCGCACCATCTGCAGGGAGCGATCCACGTGGGTGGTCGCGTCGGGATGGAAGGTGATGTAGCTCGCGCCCGCGTCGGCGAAGTCGCCGATCAGCCGATCGACGGGGGACACCATCAGGTGCACGTCGATGTCCGCGCTCACGCCGTGCTTGCGCAGTGCGCTGCACACCATCGGCCCGATCGTGAGGTTGGGCACGTAGTGGTTGTCCATGACATCGAAGTGCACGATGTCCGCGCCGGCCGCCAGTACCGCGTCGACCTCGTCGCCGAGGCGCGCGAAATCGGCGGACAGGATAGAGGGGGCGATCAGGTAGTCGGTCATGCGGGACTCCGGCGGCGTTCAGGCCGCTATTCTAACGACAATCGCGTGCGCGTACACGCGCTAGCCGCCCAGTAGGGCATCCAGTTCGGCGAGGCGCTCCGGTGTGCCGATGTCGCGCCAGTTGCCCGCGTAGAACTGGCCTCCCAGCACGCCCGCGTCGATCGCCGCATCCATCAGCGGCCGCAAGGGCAGCTTGCCCGGCGCGAGTCCCTCGAACATCGCGGGCGAGTACACGCCGATACCGGCGTAGGTGCAACCCACCTGCCGCGCCCCGCGCCGCCGCAACCAACCGTCCTGGTCCAGGCAAAAGTCGCCCTCCGGATGTTGTGGCGGGTTGCCGACCATGACGAGGTGCGCCACCTCCGCATGGCGCAGCCCGCGCCCGACCAGCGCCGCGAGCGGATAATCGCTCCACACGTCGCCGTTCACCACGAGGAACGGGGCGTCGCCCAGCAGGGGCAGCGCGCGCTGGATGCCACCCGCGGTCTCCAGCGGCTGGTCCTCGGCGGAAAACGCGATGCGCAGGTCCCAGGCATCGCCGGCGCCGCAGTAGTCGACGATCTGCTGCGCGAGGTGCGACACGTTGATCACCACGTCCCGTACGCCGGCCGCCGCCAGCGCGCGCAGGTGATGATCGAGCAGTGTCGTACCGCCCGCCCTGAGCAGGGGCTTGGGTGTGTGCTCGGTCAGGGGGCGCATGCGCTCCCCCACCCCGGCCGCCAGGATCATCGCCCTCACAGTGAGCTGCCCCACTGCTGCTCGCGCGCGCGGGGCAGCAGCGCCGCGCGCAACCACTGCGCGAAATCGGCAAAGCCGGGCTCTGCGTCCGCGTTCGCGTCGAGCACATCGAGTATGTATGCAATGACCATGGGCAGGTCCTTGAGGTACGCATCGCGTCCATCACGAACGGCCAGGCGCGCGAAATTGCCGAGCACCTTCAGGTGCCGCTGCAGCCCCATGAGATCAAACCAGCGCAGGTACGTGGCGTCGGTGGTGGGCGGCAGAATCTCGCGTGCCACCAGCGCGTCGCGATGCGCCAGCGCCCAGCCGCGCACCTGCTGCGCAGGCCAACGGATATAGCAGTCCCGCAACAGCGACACCGGGTCATAGGTGACAGGCCCCGACACGGCGTCCTGGAAGTCGATGACGGCCAACGCGCCGTCGCGCAGCCGCATCAGGTTGCGGCTGTGAAAATCACGGTGTACCAGTACACGCGGCTGCTCCAGCGCGCTGGCGACAAGCCGCGTGGCAACGGCCTGCCACAGCGCCAACTCTTCGCCAGGCAGGTCATACTGCAGCAGCCCCTTCACGAACCACTGCTCAAAACGCCCGACTTCCTCGGTCAACAGGCGCTCGTCGTAGACCGGCAGCGCCGCGTCGTCCACCTGCAGCGCGGCGAGTTGCAACAGGATATTTCCCGCCCGCGCGTAGTCCCGGTCCGCCGTGTCCGGGGTGAGGCCGGGGAGCAGCAACTCGTCGCCAAGATCCTCGAGCAGGAGGAAGCCGCGCCCGAAGTCGGCCGCCAGCACTTCGGGCACGCGCACGTCCGCCGCGGCGAAGAGGCCGGCCACGCGCACGAATTCATGATTTTTTTCCGTCGCGGGGGGCGCATACACGACGATCGCGGTGCGATCCGCAAGGCGCAGGCGGAAATAGCGGCGGTTGCTGGCGTCACCGGCCACCGACTCGATATCGCGCACCGCGGGAGTGGCGCCGCCGCTGTCGCTCATGCTGTCCAACGCCCACGCGAGCAGGCCATCGGGCGGTGTCGCCGTCACTGAACTCTCCCCATCCAAATTCTGTCGGACAAGGCGCAGGTGATGCTTTAGAATCCGCCTCTCAGCCGTGCAAGATCCGACTCGATGACCCGCAGATCCACCCCTTTTGCCCTATCCAACGCCGTCCGGCTCGCGCTCATAGCCCTCGCGTTGCCGGTAACAGCCGCCGCACAGGATAGCAAGGCCGTCGCCTGCGAGGCCACCGATACAGCCACAACCCGGGCCTGCGAAAGCGCCCGCAGGCTGGACTGGGTGCCCATCGAGGCTGTGCCCGAGGCGCTCATCGACCGCCAGTGCGAAAACTGCGCGGGGCGCTACATCGACCCGCTGGCAGGGGAAGACACCGACGCGGACCCGGACCTCGCGGACATCAACGCGCGAGCCAACACCACCACGTTGCGCGAGGGCGAGGTGATCCTGTCGGGCGGGGTCAGCGCCGACCAGGGTTACCGCCAGATGCGCGGCGACAGCGTGATCGTGGACCGCGTGCGCAAATCCACGACACTCCAGGGCAACGTGACCCTGCGCGAGCCCGGCGTGCTCGTGCGCGGCGAGAAGGCCGAGATTTTGTCCGAGGAGGATATCGCCCGGGTCTACAACGGCCAGTTCGTCTTTCACGAGGAGCACATGCACGGCACCGCGTCCCTGCTCGAGCGCGATGCGCAGGGCCTCGTCACGGTGCACGACAGCGAATTTACCTTCTGTGCACCCGGGGAGAACACCTGGGCCGTGGTGTCTGACCAGTTGGACCTCGATATCGAGGAGGGCCTTGCCACCGCCCACGACGCGCGCATCGAGGTCGAGGACGTGCCCGTGTTCTATGTCCCCTGGCTGCGTTTCCCGCTGGACGACCGGCGCCGCACGGGCTTCCTGTGGCCCGATTTCGGCAACGACAGCACCGGTGGCCTGGACATCACGGTGCCGTTCTACATCAATCTCGCCCCGGACTATGACGCGCTGTACTCGCCGCGCTACATCGAGGAGCGCGGGCTCAACCATGAACTACAGTTGCGCTACAAGCACGGGCTGCTGGGGGACTGGCTGGTCGGCGGCGCATACATGGACGGCGACGACCGCTACGAAAACCAGGTTCCGGACAATCGCAGCAACGACCGGTGGCTTGGGATCGTGCGGCACAGCGGCCTGATCGACCAACGCTGGCGTTCGCGCGTCGACTACAGCAAGGCGTCGGACGTCGACTACATGAAAGACCTGGAGACGTCCAATCTCGACTCCCAGCGTCGCACCAGCCTGCTGCAGCTCGCCCAGGCAGACTACCTCGGCGACGATTGGCTGATGACGCTGCAGGTGCAGCAGTTCCAGTCCCTCGCGGACGATATCAACGACGACTACAAGAAGCTGCCGCAGTTTTCCGCGCGCTATCGCGGCTCCAACACGCCGTTCCAGTGGGAGCCGGTGGCGTTCGCCCAGTACTCCAACTTTGACGACGATGACAACCGGGTCACGGGCCAGCGACTCTACTCCGAGGCGGGTGTCGCCTACCCCATGCGGTGGAGCTACGGTTTTCTCGACTCCACCGTCAAGTACCGCTACCTGGCCTACGAACTCAGTGACCTGAAGACGACGACCGACGAGGATCCGACCGCGGGTTCGGCGGTGGCCAGCGTCGACGGCGGCCTGTTCTTCGAGCGCTTTACCAGTCTGGGCGGGCGCAATGTCCTGCAAACGCTGGAGCCACGGCTGTTCTACCTGTACAGCGAGTACGACGAACAGTTCGACCAGCCGGATTTCGACAGCGCCGAACTGACCTTCACGTACAACCAGCTCTTTCGCGACACCCGCTTCTCCGGGCGCGACCGGCTGGACGATGCCAACCAGGTCGCACTCGGCCTTACCACGCGTTTCATCGACGACGAGAACGGCCGCGACCTGTTCAGCGCCAGCATCGGCGAAATCTTCTATTTCCGCGATCGCAAGGTGCGCCTGAACCCGGGCGCGCAGCCGCTGGACGATTCCACGTCGGAGCTGGCGGGAGAACTCGCCTTCAACCCCACCGACGCGGTGAGCGTGCGCGCGAGCCTGATCTACGACCACCAGGAAGACCGCGCCAACTCGGGTTATTTCCGCGCCGGCTACGAGACCCCCGCCGGCGGCATCTTCAACCTGGGCTATTCCTATCGCCGCCCGCTGACCGCCGTGACGGCCAACCAGCCGACGACGGAAGAGGCCAGCATTTCCACCTTCCTGCCGCTGAACAACAACTGGAGCGTGTTCGCCGCGATGAATTACTCGCTGGAAACAGACGAGAGCGTGGAAGATATGATCGGTGTCGAATATGATAGCTGCTGCTGGACGCTCAGGCTCCTGCACCTGCGCTACTTCAACAATGTCTCCGGGGGGGTCATCAACCTGAACGACCCCGACCTGGAGCGGGAAAACACCACACAGTTCCAGATTATCCTCAAGGGAATGGGCGGTTTCGGCGACCGTATCACGGATATCATGGAGGATATGATTCGAGGTTTTAACGAGCGTGAATATTAGAGCACTGCTACTGGCCGCCGGCCTTGCCATGGGCCTGGTCACCGGCACCGGGGCGCGCGGCGCGACGGAGATCATCGACCAGGTGGTCGCCATCGTCGACAACGACATCATCATGGCCAGCGAACTGCGCACCCGCGTGGCACAGGTCACCGAGAACCTCACCTCCAGGGGCATCGACCTGCCGCCGGAGGACACGCTCATCCGGGAGACCCTGGACCGCCTCATCCTGGAGAGCATCCAGATGCAGATGGGCCAGCGCTACGGCGTGCGTATCTCCGACGCGCAGCTCAATGCCGCCATCGGCCGTATCGCCGCGCAGAACCGCATGAGTCTCGACGAATTTCGCGTGGCCCTGGAATCCCGCGGCCAGTCCTACAACGATATGCGCGAGCAGGTGCGCCGCGAACTGGTGCTGCAGCGGGTGCAACAGGGCAACGTCAACCAGCGTATCCAGATCTCCGAGCAGGAGGTGGAGAACTTCATCGCCACCAACGAGGGCCAGAAACTCACGCGGCCCGAGTACCACCTGCTGCACGCCCTGCTGCCGCTGGCGTCCGACACCCCCGCCGCCGAAGCGGCAAAAGCCGAGGCGTACGTGAAGAAGGTGCTCGGGCGCATCCGCGGTGGCGCCGATTTCAGCGAGGTCGTGAGCACCAGCGCCGCGCCGTATGCGTTTTCGGGCGGCGACCTGGGCTGGCGCAGCGAAGACGACCTGCCCTCCCTGTTCGCGGATGTCGCGCCGGGCATGTCCGCGGGTGAAACTTCTGATCCCATACTCTCCGAGTCCGGCCTGCACCTTATCCACATGGCGGAATTGCGCGGCGGCCAGCAGGTGGTGGCGCAGACACAGGCCAGCCATATTCTCGTCAAACCCTCGGAAATCCTGACCGACGACCAGGCCCGTGACCTTGTGGCCTCGCTGCGCCGGCGTGCACTGGACGGCGAGGACTTCGCCGAGCTGGCGCGCGAATATTCCGAGGACATCGGCTCGGCACAGGAGGGCGGCGACCTCGGCTGGACCATGGCCGGGCAGATGGTGCCGGAATTCGAGGACGCCATGGCGGCCACGGCCGTCGGCGAGATTTCTGAGCCGGTGCGCACCCAGTTCGGGTGGCATATCGTGAAGGTCACCGGCCGCCGCGACCACGACATGACGCAGGACGCCATACGGGCGAAGGCCATGGACTACCTGCACAACCGCAAGTACCAGGAAGAACTGGACGCCTGGCTGCGGCAGATACGCGACGAAGCGTTCGTCGACATCAAGTAAACGGCACCGCCATGGGCGTCCCGCGCATCGCCATCACTCCCGGGGAACCGGCCGGCATCGGCCCCGACGTGGTGCTGATGGCCGCGCAGCGGGACTGGCCGGCAGAACTGGTGGTGTTCGCCGACCCCGAGTTGCTCGCCAGTCGCGCCCGGGCACTGGACCTGCCCCTGGTCCTGACCGAATTCGACCCGGCGGCGGCACCGCGCCGACACGCACCCGGCGCGCTGACCGTGGCGCCCCTGGCACTGGCGAGCCGCGCGCGGCCCGGGCAACTGGATACCGCCAATGCACCCTACGTGCTGGACACGCTGCGCGCGGCCGTCGCCGCGTGTACCGCGGGGCA
>JAUIEP010000188.1 GCA_030428835.1 Gammaproteobacteria bacterium
CTCGTCCACCCGGCCGCCGATCGGCATGGACAGCTTGGAGCGCCGGCACGCTTCCACGGTGCCGGCGCGGGTATTGGAGACGGTGCGCTCAACCGTGCCCCGCGCCAGGGTGTGCAGGGATACCTCGGGGGGCGGTTTCTGGCCCATGTACCAGACGCCCGCGAACAACAGCACGAGAACAACGGCGGCAACCAGCAGCTTTTTCACGGCGCGGACATCCCAGTCATGAGCAATGCCCCATTATGGCGCGAGGAGACCGGCTTTTCGACGATTTATGTCAAGCGCCGCCCGCTGGGCAGCTGTGCTATAGTCAGGGTGTGTCCCGGATGGGTGATCTGACCACCGTTGTGAACTGCCGGGCCGACATTAAATAAGTGAATCTGGAGTACATCATGTTGAACAAGAAATTGCTGGCTGTATTGTCGGCCGTCGTAGTTGCGCTCGCTATGTCCGGTTGCAGCAAGGACGAGATGGAAGAATCCGCAAAATCCGCGCAGGAAGCTGCCAAGAGTGCCACCGAGAAGGCCAGTGACGCCATGAAGTCCGCCGCCGATTCCGCGGGTGAGATGGCCGACGAAGCTGCTGACAGCATGCACGCCATGGCCGACGACGCCGCCGATGCGATGGATGATGCAATGGAGAAGGCCGGTGACATGGCGGATGACGCGATGGACAAGGCCGGTGACATGGCGGACGATGCCGCGGACGCGATGGAAGACGCGATGGAAGATGCCGGTGACGCCATGGATGACGCGATGGACGAAGCCGGGGACGCGATGGAAGACGCCGGTGACGCCATGGACGACGCCGCCGATGACATGAAGAAGAAAATGGAGGGTTAACCCTCTCCCGGTAACAGGCGCCGCTCCCGCGGCGCTGTTCAGTCCGGCCGCGCGGCGCCGTAGCTGTGCCAGCGGCCGTCTTCCTCGTACAGGTTCAGTTGCTCGGCGCAGGTCGCCTCGACGCTCTCGGCGTCCGGTCCCTGGCCCGTGAGGCCTGTGCGGTAGGTGGTGTTCTTGATGCACTCCGAAATCGCCGCGGCATTGTTGTCGAGTTGCCGCGTGTAATCCGGGTTGACCTTCTCCTGGTAAGGTCCTGACCAGTACCAGTAGCCCGCGCCCACCACCAGTGCGATAAGAACAAGTCGCTGCAGCATTCCCGTCCCCCTCGCCTAACCCGTTTCCGGCAGTTGCGACTCGCGCCGCGCAAACGCCCCGCGCAACAATTCGAAAGAGCGCTTGCGATCCGCAAAGTGATACATGTTGGTCACCGCCATCACCTCGTCGGCGCCGTGCGCCGCCGCGAGCCGCTCGATCTGCTCACGCACCTGCACAGGCGTGCCCGCCGCACGACTGTTTTCCCGGCTCGCGATGAACGCGTGTTCCTGCGGCCCGAGGGGATACTCCGCCGCCTGTTCGGGTGTCAGCGACTCGCCGCCGCTGCGGCCGGTGAAGAAGCGGAACAGGTTGAGGTCATAGGTAAGCTGCATCGCGCGGGCGCGCTCCTCGGTGTCTGCGCAAAACACGCTCAGCGTGAGGATCGCGTACGGCTCGGGTTGCAGCGCGCTGGGCTGGAAGTGGGTCTTGTACAGGCCGATGAGGCGCGCATCGGCCTGCGGGTTGATAAACAGGCCCAGGTTATAGGGCAGCCCGCGCTGGGCGGCGAGTACGGCACTGTCGGGGCTGGAGCCCAGCATCCACAGCGGCACCGGCCGGGGCGCCCTCGGGCTTACCAGCGGACGGGCCTGGTCATCCCACAGGTACTCGCTCAGCCTGGCGGTCTGCTGCGGGAACTGTGCGAACCTGGGGCGCCCGTCGGGCGCCAGCGCCACCGCCGTGTCCATGTCGGCGCCGGGCGCCCGCCCGATGCCGAGGTCCACGCGGCCGGGATAGAGGTTGGCGAGCAGCGAGAATACCTCGGCAACCTTGTACGGGCTGTAGTGCGGCAGCATGATGCCGCCGGAGCCGATGCGAATGGTGCTCGTCGCGGCGCCGATCGCGGCCAGTAACACCTCCGGGGCGCTGCCCGCCACCGAGGGAAAGGCGTGATGCTCGGACACCCAGAACCGCTCGTAGCCAAGCTCTTCGCACCAGCGTGCCATCCGCAGCGTCTCCTGCAGCGCTGTGTGCGCCGCGTCGCGGCTGCGAGCGAGTGACTGGTCGAGCACGGAAAGCTTCAGCGTCATGGCGGGTGGTCCGGTACCTCGTTGTTGTCCCTGGGGTGAGTTGCCCGCGGGAGGATTCGCTCCCACAATGGTCACAGTTTACTCCAACGGGACACCGGGCTCAGCATGGCGGATAACTGCGGACCCTTCGACGGCGGCTGTCGCGAGTTGCTGCTCGAGCTCGCGGCCCAGTGGCAGCCGCTGTTGCTCTGGGCCAGTATCGGGTCGCTGCTGTTGCTGGTCACCTCGTTGCTGACGGTGCCCTGGGTGGTGACCCGCCTCCCGGCCGACTACTTCGTCCGTACCCGGCGCCGTCACTGGCGCGACGAGAGCGGCCATCCCCTGCTGGTCCTCACCCTGGCGCTCGTGAAGAACAGCGTCGGCGTGCTGCTGGTGGTTCTCGGCGCCATCATGCTGGTGACGCCCGGCCAGGGTGTGCTGACCCTGCTGGTGGGCCTGTTGCTCATGAATTTTCCGGGCAAGTACCGGCTGGAGCGCTGGCTGGTGCTGCGCCCCGGCGTGCTCGGCACCCTGAACTGGCTGCGGCGCCGAAAGGGCCTGCCGGAGTTTGAAACGCCGAACTGAACGGGCTTGTCCCCCCGGGGGAATGGGTTATGCTGCCCTCTGGTGTAACGCTCGCTGTCGGGAAAGCCTATGTTCAATCACCTCAGAATAACTCTGCTTGCGAGCCTCCTGGCCGGCGCGGCGTCCGCGCTCGTGCAGGCCGATAACCATGTCATGGACTCCGGCTGGCTCGAGTTGGTGAAGGGCTCGCGCGACGACACCACCGGCGCGCAGCTCATGGACATCGAGGACGGCGAGCAGGGCGGGCCGCGCAAGGTGACCCTGGCCATCCCGAAATCCGCGGTGGGCGACCCCGACGAGATCGAGGAGGTCGTGGTCGTGGGCAAGGCCCCGCAAAAGGCGGAGCTGCCCCTGCCGAACGTGGAATATGAGTGGGTGAAGGACTACGACAACGACAACTACGGACTCATCATCCACCTCGGCGAGGGCAACATCTGGCCCATCCGCCTGCAGATGAAGGCGGGCCCGGGGTTGAGCGAGTAAGCCCGGTCGCCCCAGCGAGGTCTCCCCCATGAGCAAGGTACCCGGTGTCGACTACGACATGCTGAAGCACTTCGCGCCCAATCCCGGGCGGCGGCCGCTGCTGCCCGACCTCTCGGAAAAGGCGCAGGTGGCGCTGATGTGCCGCATGCTCTTCCACGAGGGCTGGAACGAACACATCGCGGGCCATATCACGTATCGCCTGGACAACGGGACGGTGCTCACCAACCCCTGGGAGCTGGCCTGGGACGAGGTGACCGCGAGCGACATCGTGACGCTGGACGAGACCGGCAAAATTATCGACGGCGACTGGAACGTGACGCCCGCGCTGGGCCTGCACATCCAGCTGCACGAGGCGCGCCCCGACGTGAACGTCGTCATCCACAACCACGCGCGCTGGAGCGGCCTCTGGGCCAATATGCACCGCGTGCCGCCCGTCTACGACCAGGCCGGCGGCTACGTGGACGGCCCGCTGCCGCTGTTCGACGAGTACGGCGGCACGTTCGAGGACGCCGACAAGACCATGGCGGCGGTCCGGGCGCTGGGCGACGCCAAGTGGGCGCTGCTCGCGAACCACGGCTCCCTCGTGGTGGGCCGCGACCTGCGCCAGGCGCACCTGCGCGTGGCCACACTGGAGTGGCGCGCCAAGCGCGCCTACGAGGTGGAACTCGGCGGCGGCGGTGTGGCGCTGACCGAGGAACAGGTGCAGGCGATCGCGCTGCCCGACGCGCACGGCTTCCCCTTCCTGTGGGAGGCCATGGCGCGCCGCGAACTGCGCCGCGACCCGGGAGTTCTCGACTAGCCATGGCGCTCACCGTTACGCCGCTCGACAACGTGGGTGTCGAGGTCAGCGGCTTTGATATCACGCAACCTATCGACGACGACCTCGCCGCCGAACTGGTGAGCCTGTGGAACGAGCACGGCATCCTGCTCTTCCGCGGCCAGGACGTGACACCGGAAAACCAGATTGCCTTCAGTCGCGTGTTCGGCGAGCTGGAGATCCACCCGCTGAGCGAGACGCGTTCCCAGGAGTATCCCGAGCTGTTCACACTGGTGAACGACCCCGAGAAGGAGAAGTACCTGGTCGCGAACTACAACGGCAAACCGATGGCGGGCAAACTGGACTGGCACATCGACCTGCACTACACGGGCAAGCCGAACCGCGGCGCGCTGCTGCACGGCGTGGTGTGCGCGCAGGAGGACGGCATGACGGGCTTCGGCGACCTGGCCAAAGCCTACGACGCGCTGGACGACGACACGAAAGCGCTGCTCGAGAAAATCGAGGTGACCTACACCTTCAGCATGCAGCGCAGGCACATGCGCTACGTGGACCTCGAGGGCTACGAGCCGGGAGCGTACAGCCCGCGCAAGCCATCCGACATCAACTACCCCAACTTCCCCGAGGTCGCCTACCCGGCGGTGGTCACGCACCCGGTCACCGGGCGCAAGGTGCTGGAGGTGGTGGAGCAGTTCCTTGAGCGCATCATCGCGCCGCACCGGGCGGGACTGTCCAATGACGAGGCGATTGAGTTGCTGGAGCGGTTGGTCGCGCACACGCGCAAGCCCGAGTTCCACTACTTCCACCAGTGGCAGCCAGGCGACATGGTGCTGTGGGACAACTGGCGCGCCATGCACTGCGCGACCGGCACGAAGCCCGGGATGCAGCGTGTCATCCACCGCACCACCATCATGGGTGACGCCACCCTGGGCCGCGTGCTCGAGGCCTGAACGGGCCGCGGGAGAGATCGATGTCAGTCTTTGCTCCCAACCTGCTCGATGGGCGCGTCGCCTTCATTACCGGTGGCGGTACGGGCATCGGCAAGGAGATCGCGCGCACCCTCGGGCGGCACGGCGCCGCGATCGCCATCGCCAGTCGCAAGCAGGACGTGATCGACGCCGCGCGGGATGAACTGGCGGGGGAGGGCATCACCTGCCTTGGCCTTACCTTCGATGTGCGCGATGAAAACGCGGTGGAGCGCGTGATCGACGGCATCGTCGCCGAACTGGGCGGGCTGCACATCGTGGTCAACAACGCCGCGGGTAATTTTCCCGCGACGCTCGACAACATTTCCTATAACGGCTTTCGCACCATCGTCGATATCGACCTGCAGGGCACTTACAACGTCACCAAGGCGGCCTACGAGAAAGTGCTGAAGGAGCAGGGCGGCGTGGTGGTGAATATCGCCGCGCCCTTCGAGCACTGGGGCGTGACCTACCAGGCGCACGTGGCCGCGGCGAAGACCGGCGTCATCTCGCTTACGCGCACCTGCGCCGTGGAGTGGGCGGGCAGGGGCATACGCGTGAACGCCGTCGCGCCGGGCTACATCGACGAAACCGAGGGCGTGGACCGCTTCAACGCGGTCGGCGACGTGAATGATCGCGGGCTCAAGGGCAGCAAGCAGGACATCGCCAACGCGGTGCTGTTCCTGTGCAGCGACGCCGCCGGTTTCATCAGCGGCGAGTGCATCCGCGTGGACGGCGCGGCCTGCGTGGACATGTTGAAAGTCGCCCCCGGGTAGGGCGCACGGGAGGAATGCAGCGCGATGGAATACACCGACACCACGTTTGAAATCGAAGACGGCGTCGCCGTGATCACGTTCAACCGCCCCGAGGCGATGAACGTGTTCACCACCGCCATGTTCGATGAACTGGGCGACGCCTACCGCCGTTGCGACGAGGACGACGACGTGCGCGTGGTGGTGGTCACCGGGGCGGGCAGGGCCTTCTGCGCCGGCATGGACATGAGCGGCGGCGGCGACACGTTCGACTCGCACGACGACGTGGAATTCACCTCCTGCCCGCTGAGCACCCAGGCGTGGGAAGTGCGCAAGCCGGTGATCGCCGCTTGCAACGGCCACGCGGTGGGCGTGGGCCTGGGCATCGCCGCCCAGTGCGACCTGCGCGTGCTGGCGGCCGAGGGCAAGTACGGCTTCGTGCAGAACCGTCGCGGCGTGGTGGCGGACTTCGCCATTGAGCAGGTCCTGCCGCGCCTGATCGGCTTCGAGCGCGCCTTCGAGATGATCGTGGGCGGCGTGCGCGTGAGCGGTGCGACCGCGGGCGAGTGGGGCCTGGCGAGCCGCGTGGTGCCCGGCGAGCAGGTGCTGGACACGGCGCTGGAACTCGCCCGGGACATGGCGGCCAACTGCGCCCCGCTGGTCATGGGCCTGCACAAGCGCCTGCTGTGGCGCGCCCCGGACCTCGGCCGGCAGGCTTACATCGACCTCGAAACGCGCGCTCTCAAGTACTCCATGGGTCGTCCCGACGCCATCGAGGGCGGCATGGCCTACTTCGAGAAACGGCCGCCGAACTGGACCGCCAGCGTGTCCGGGGAATGGCCAGACTGGATGGACGAGTAGCGCCCAAGCCCTTGACCTATAAGGCCTTCCTCCCTATAGTAGCGCCCCTTACGCGCCTGTAGCTCAGCTGGATAGAGTACCTGGCTACGAACCAGGCGGTCGCACGTTCGAATCGTGCCAGGCGCGCCAATTCCGTAAGGGTCTGCAGCTTAGCAGCCACTAACCTTCCCGCGCATTTCCGGCTCTCCCCCATTAACGGGGGATGGGCCGACATTCACTAAACCCGATTAATAATACCGTCCCACCCGCAGTGGGTTAAGACGCGTGTTCGGTAGTTCTCAAAGTTTCTAAATCCGTATGCCCTGCGGCTCATCATCTCCATCTTGTTGTGAAAGCCCTCTGTGGGCCCATTGCTCTTGCCGAATCGCCACATGGCAACGATAGGCTCAAGCCAGGACGTGAGTGTTTTGGCGAGTCTTCTCAGCGGGCTGTGGCGTAATTGTTCTAACAGTTTCAATAACTGGGGCAACTTCTTCTGAGCCGTTTTCCGCCTCAAGTTCTTGAGTAACAGCAGTTGAATAAGGCGCTGCTTGGCTTCGTAGAGGGCAGCCAGTGCTGGGTACTCGCCGAGATACTGTTGCAGGTTCTCGCGCTGCTCCGGCTTCAGACGCCATTCGTGGCGACGCATGAGGCTCAGTAGCCCCCGGTTCCTGCGACCTTCCGGATGCACATCTTGCCAGGCTTTCAAAAAGTGCTGGTTAACAAGGCGAATCACGTGGAAGCGATCCGCGACGATGGTGGCGCCTGGAAAGTACTGCCTGGCGATGTTGCGGTAGGTCTCGGACAAATCCATGACGATGAGCCGGACGTTGTCCTTACCCGGTAAACGCCGCAAATAGCCTTGTAAGCTCGCCTCAGAGCGCCCCAGGCGGACGTCAAAGACCTTTCTGCGGTGCAGATCGACCAGCGTGGTGGCAAACCCCCGTTTGCGGGTGAAGAAGTGCTCATCGATGCCCAGGACTTGAGGGCAGGGCCGGTTCGACATCTCGGACAGCCGCTGTTGGCAATGGCTCTGGTACCAGCGTTCGGTTGTGGCGGCGCTGATCTGGTGTGTGCGTGCCAGCTTGGCCTGGGTGACGCCCCCATCGTGGGTCTCAAAGACCTCCAGCCGGAAGGCCTCAGAGGCCCGGTAGCGGGGCCTTACGCCCTTGAAGCGGTGGCGGAAATAGCGACCACAGCGCAGGCAGTGGTACTTGGGCGCCTTCAGATACAGGGTGAGCAGCTGGTTACCCTGGCGGGTGTGCTTCAGGGTGCGCCGGTAGGTGGCCTTGATCCGTACCCGGGGGTGGTGGCAGTAGAGGCAGCTAGGCCGTGTTTTGGGCTTGGCGTACACGGCGATCGCGTTGTTGCGATCAACCCGTTCGACCTCCAGCTCCGGAAGGCCTAATATTACTCCTGCGTGGGACATCGGTATTCTCTCCATTAAACGAACTTCGCAAATTCAGTTTAATGAATGCCGGTGTCCCCCGTTAATGATGAAGAGCC
>JAUIEP010000189.1 GCA_030428835.1 Gammaproteobacteria bacterium
AACCTCGTGACGGTGATGCGCGACGGCGAGGCGCTGCCCGCCGTGGCGCAGGCGACCAAGAGCGGCCACGTGTTCGTGTTCCACCGCGAGACGGGCGCGCCCCTGGTACCCATTGAGGAGGTCGAGGTACTGGGCAAGGGCGTGCCGGGAGAGCACCCCGCCACATCGCAGCCGCTTCCCACCGCGCCGCCGCCCTTTACGCAGCAGCAGTTCGCGTTGACCGACATCGACCCCGCCTCCACCGAATACGTCGGTGAGATCATCGACGGCATGTACACGGACGGGCCGTTCCGCCTGCCGGACGAGAGGGGCAACGTGATCTACCCCGGCCTCGACGGCGGCGCCGAGTGGGGCGGCCAGGCCTGGGACGCGACATCCGGCCTGTACTACGTCAACGCCAACGAGGTGCCGTGGTACTTCACCATGGTGCCGACAGGCGCAAGCGGGGCCGACCTGTTCACGCTCGAGTTCGGCTACATGCATTTTTGCGGCGGCTGCCACGGGGCGGACCGCGCGGGCTCCGGCGATATCTTTCCCTCATTGCGCAACATCGGCGACAAGTACTGGCCCTGGGAGGTCTTCGACATCGTGCGCAACGGCCGCGGCAGGATGCCCGCGTTCAACGCGGAACCGTGGTACATGCTCGCGGCGCCAATACTGTACCTGTACACGACCGACGACGAGGACACCGCCAGCGTGGTGATCGGGGAGACGCCCACCGGCTACATGCACGATGGCTTCCGCGTGCTGCTGGATGAATTCAAGCTGCCCGGGTCGCGCCCGCCGTGGGGCAGCCTCACGGCCGTCGACCTCAACAGCAACAGCATCGCGTGGCGCATCCCGCTGGGCGACTACCCGCAGGCGAAGGCGAAAGGGCTCACCGGTCTCGGCGCGGAAAACTACGGCGGCCCGGTGGTCACGGCGGGCGGCCTGCTGTTCATCGGCGCGACGCCGGACGGCATGTTCCGCGCCTTCGACAAGGCGACCGGGGAGCTATTGTGGGAGGACAAGCTCCCGGCGCCGGGCTTCGCGACGCCGGCGATCTACGAGGCCGGCGGCAGGCAGTTCATTGTGATTGCCGCCGGTGGCGGGCGGTTGGGGCAACGGTCGGGGTCGGCATACGTCGCGTACGCGCTGCCGCGTGACGATTGAGGCGTTACAGGGGCAATAATGCAACCCCTGGAAGCACCGAGGTAACCTAGGGCGTGTCGCCGGGAGAAGTCACCCGGGGGGCTGCCGGTCCTGTTGTTACCGTACCCTTCCCCGGCTCGTGCGGCACCACGTCCTTGAGTGCCACCCGCCCGTCGTCCGTCACCATCAGCAGTGCGATGCCGCCGCCGACGAGGTCGCGCTCCAGTTGCAGGGCCTTTTCCTTCGGCGCGAAGAACGCCTCGATGCCGTACTTCACGCGCAGCGGCGCGCGCTCGTTCATCAACCGGCCGCGGATGAACACGCCCTGCGCGGGCCGCTCGAGCGCCACGCCCGATAAGCGGTATATGCCCTCCTTGTCGGGCTTGAGCACCGCGTAGACAACCTCGCCGACGCGCAGTCCCAGGAACTCGCTCAGCGCTTCCTCGGGCAGGCGCGAGAACCCGTAATTCAACCGGGCGTAGTTGCCGCGGAACAGGGAGCGAGGGTCGACGGGCATCACCTCCACGCGCAGCTCGCTGCCCGTCCACAGGGGAGTGGCGGCCTGCACGACCATGCCCACGAGTACACCGACCTGTAGGAGTATCGCCAGCAGCAGGCCGGCCGTCGTCGCGGAGCGCTTCATGCGACGCCCTCCCGGGCCTGCTGCCCCTTCCAATAGCGCGCAGCGCCCAGCAGCAACATGGCGAGTACCAGGAACAGTGCGGCGCCGCCGATGTAGTCGCCGATAAGATCGACATAACGCAGGAACGCGGTCAGCAGCACCACCGCGATGCCCAGGAAGAAGTAGTGGGACATGCCCCGGTCGACACCGAGCGCGATCAGGCGTATGCCCGCGGCGACCAGCGCCACGTTGGTCATCACCTGCAGGTACACGTCGTAGTCATCATCCTGCAAGACGATGACCACGGCGATCACCAGCAGGCTCGAGACCACGAGCGGGACGAGCGTTGCCAGCCTGTCCGCACGCCACCCAAGGTACAGGGCCATGCCCATAAGCCCGAGGACAGCCGGCCACATCGACGCCTGGTAGTCCCAGTCCGCCGTGATCAGTTCTGACCAGGGTTCCGCGAAGCTGAGCACCAACAGCGCGAACAGCCCGAAACGCAGGGACCACAGTGACAGCAGGATGCTGTAATCCTTCGCCCTGCCGTCGTCCTTCTCCCGCAGCCAGTGACTGCAGGCGTACGCGAAGACAAACAGCGCGACGCTCACCGCGAGGTGCTCCGCGTGCCACTCCATCCTGTGCAGGCCGCCCGACCAGGCCAGCGACAGCGTCGCCTCGACCCACAGGCCGATGCTCGCCAGAACCGCGAGGAACAGCAGCGCGCTGTACTCGCCGCGCACAAGCACGTACAGGCCGGCAACGATAAATACGGGGAACAGCGTGGGATAGAAACCCATGCCGCACTCCATGAAGAACCACAGTAACGCGAGCAACACATTGAACAATGCGAGCCCGGCATGGCGCAGCAGGACGCCGAACGGCAGGCTGCCCAGCGCCCACCAGAGGACGCCGTCCGGCATGTGCTCGCCCAGGTGGTAGATCTGCGCGATGAGGATGATCGAGGCGCCGTAGAACAGGTTGCCCAACAGGAACAACCGCGCGGCCGACGCCCGCCGTTCGCCAAACCAGGCGCGTAGCGCAAGCCCGTGCGTTGCCAGGGTGATGACGAGCAGGCCGGCCATGCGCAGGCCGCGCGGGATCTCGTCCCAGTTCGCGCCCAGCAGGGTGATCACGGCCAACCCGATAAAGAGATAACCGAGGGAGACGAGCAGGTGGTAGCCCCCCGCGTTCGCCTGCGCCTGCGTGTAGTCGATGTCGTACTGCGCGCAGATGGCGCGCGCCTGGTCCTCGGAGATCAGGCCCCGCTCGACCCAGGAGGCGGACTCCTGCGCCAGGTCGCGTTTGAACAGGCGCAGCAGCCTCATCGGACAGCCGGGTCCATCAGCGCTGCCGCACCGGTGGTACCAGCCACCAGGTGCCCAGCACCAGCAGTGCGAACACCGTGTACATCACGACAAACACCCACCCCGGAAAATCCCAATACAGCAACTCCCGCATCCAGTGCTCGATAAAACTGCCGCTGTAGGCCCGCTCGCCGCCCTGCCGGCGCAGCCACATCTCGAGCGTGGTCAACGGGCAGATGACGCCGGCCCACGCCTGTGCGGCTACCACAAGGATGCCCAGCAGGTGACAGATGCGCAACCACAGTACGCGCACCCACGCCCAGCCCAGCCACCGGCCCAGGTAGATGCACGGCACCATTAGCACGACAAAGGTCACGAAGGCGAAGTGGACGCCGAGCGTGAGATTTGCCAGGGCCGCGTACATCGCCGGGCCGGCTAGCCCGAACCCGTGATGTCGTGGCCCGCGAACTCCACGATGGGCAATAGCCGGGAATCCATTACAGCAGCGGCTCTATGGCCTGCACCGGCGGCGCATCCGGGGTCGGAGGCGAAAGCGAAGAAGCGCTCCACGGAGCTTTGCCTGACCAGCATGACCACGTCCCATCGTTCATCGTGCGGCCCGATGAAAAACTGCCCCCCTTCCCCGAGAAACAGGAGTTCACCGCCACTTTCCAGCAGATAGGGCATCGTGTGGTCGATGTATTTCTGGAACGCCTCCCGGCCCGAGATACTTGCCCCCGGCGCCAGTTCCGAATGATTCGAGTAGTCGGCGACTTCCCGCAGGCGCAGCAGATTGAGCATGACGACCTCGCCGGGAATGCCCCGCCTGAACAACGCGGCGCCGGTTTCCTGGGTAGGTTCTAGGAACTGTTCTTGCATAGACCCTGGTTATCCTTCGTACTTTGGACCGCACGCCAACAACGCTGCCAGCAGATCGGCCGCGCCGAGTGGGTTGCGACCTGATTCTCTCCGGGAGCGACGCACCTCGGTGGCTTGAACTTTCGGGTATCGTATCCGTTACGCTACTGGTCTTCGAGCAATACCTGCGCCGCGCGAACCAGCTCCGGGTCCGCAACGCCAAACACTATCTCCGCCGCGGTGAGTGGATCCGAAGCGGTTTTATTCGCGCTGTAGAGATCGAGAAAAACATCCGCGGTAACTTCCTCAAGCGGGATACTCACGCCAAGCCCATTCGCGAGCGACGTACGGCAACTCGCACAGTAAACAAGAATGCGCCCGGGGCCTGAACGACCCTCGTATGGGATGGTTACCAGGTGCAGGTTCCTTGCGTCGCCACAGCGTGAGCAGCTAGTGCCAGGCGTCATAGCGGCACTCCATACACCGGTCTTCGCAACGAGTGGCACGGCTGTGCCCGTATGCTGTTAGACATCATGCTCTTCGCTTCCAGAGGAGTCGTGCACGCCCCTGTACTTCGATGCTTCCTTGACGAAATCGTCCGGATAGAGGCTGGAGCCGTACTCATCCATCCAGTCGGCGGAGCCCGGAATACTCCAGGACACCGTAAAGTTCACAGCCATCGAGGTATTGTAGCCGCCGGACAGGTCCAGCTTGTCCTGCAGCCAGGCGGAGTAGAGCTGACCCCAGTTAGCCGCATGGTGTGCCGTTAACCGGGATTGTTCGGAGTAACTCAACGCCTCGCCATTCGCCACCTTCTCCAGTATTTCCGGAATGAATGGAGAATCCCGCAAGGCAATAAAGAATTCCCTTCGCTCCGCCCGCGTGGCGCGGATGGACTCTGCCAACTGCACCTTGCGGCTCTGCCTCACCTGCAGGGCGAGATATACGAGCGTCACCAGCACTGCCAGCGCGCCGATAATCTCGCCGATGGCTCCGATCGCGTCCCAGTTCACGACAATGCCTCCGTTCGGTCTAACGCATCAAGCGCACAAACCGCGCCGAGATAAAAAAATAAAAAGGGGTCTGACCCCATTTTCTGTTCCCTGGGTGCCCTGGCCGTTATGTTGTCTCACTAGTTCCCCCTGGTCACCAGCCGATAGAATGACCAAATCGACTGAAGTATAGAAAGTGACATTACAAGAATTAGCGGCCACTCTTCTCGCATAACGAACATATTTGCTGCCAGTAGCGGCAAACCAATGACATACACCGAAAACGCCGTGGCCAGCGCGCCGACTGTGACTGTTGACTCCCCATTTCGATACAGCTTTATCGCCTTTAGCGGCACGTCAAAGACGACCATGCCATAGGCCAGGACGAGTGTTAAAGAAACAAGCGAAATCGCCTGCTGCTTGGACATTCCTGACGCATGAACGACGGCAATACCGAAGCACCCTATGAGAACCAGTGCGGAGAGCTCAAAAAGCCCTCTGATCCTGAGCAACTCCGCATCGCGGTATTGTTTCTCACGACCGCCAAAAGCGCTTGCAACACCTGCAAATCCGGCTATCGCGATTGCGACTTCAGCCAGCAGGTAGAATGCATCCTGGTTCTCGATCATGTTGGCCACCTAACACTTCAGGCTGTGGGCACCAAAATCGCAAAGCGGTTTCGGTATCCGTAGCCCTGAGTCGTCACTTCCGACGCCGGACGACCGCTTGATGTTCATTTGACGCGGGAACCGAGTGTCAGGAAATCCTGAAAGTCCGAACTTGCCGACAGGATTTGCATGACTTCGGCAGTGAGTTGGTCCTTGCCGCCAAGATGATTCAGCCAGAATTGGCCGCCAGGCGATTTCAGTATGGAGTTAAGTGAACCGACATATCGACGCGCCACGTCAGATTCGAGAATATTGTGATCGTTGTGCAGGACAGCAGTCAGTAACACATGCACCAGACGGGCCATAAACAGGCTGAAGATTGCCTGATCCTCTTCACTCAACCCGCCCGGATCAGTAATGCCAGTGGTCCAGATATGTATCGTTCGGTCACTGTTGTATATCGGGTCAAAAGCTTCATTGATGAGATGATTCAGGGATATCGCCGAGCCAAGCTTAACTTGAAGGGAGTTTTCACGTACTTGCCGCGCGAGATAGACCAGTGACACGATTACGGCCGCCCCACCAACTATTTCAGCAATGGATGCGAGGTCGCCAATACTCAATTCCAATGACGTGTCCTCAATGGGTGAAGAAAAGGGGGCTGACCCCATTTTCTGACTTTTTATGGTGCATTCGAACGACGCACATCCCACATAAATTTCAGTGACCCTATCATGCCTAGGATGCCCATCGGCAAGGCAATTACTACAGGGTTCAATCCTAGATAGTTAAGTCTTATCTGGTCTAACGCACCAAGCTGCTCGAGGGCTATTCTCGCTTCATCGCCGATTGCCCAATATTGGGATACACCCCAGAGGGAATAGAATATAAAGACAACAAACAGTGCAGAAAGAAACGTGACTTGTGATCTGGTCAGCGAAGCCCCAACGAGGTACGCGACTATCAGATATCCGCTAGAGACGGTGAAATACAACATTAATGCTTCAATACCCATCTCCTGAGCACTCCAGAACATGGATATATAGTCTTCCACTGTCACAATGCCAGCCTCCAGGCAAACAAGATAATGCAACCGACGAGTGCATGCTCAAGTGCACCATAACGCTTCAAGCAGGGGCCGGCGTTAGCCAGTCCCGGCACGAAGCGCCCTCGCAGCCTTG
This sequence comes from Gammaproteobacteria bacterium, assembly GCA_030428835.1. Classification (GTDB taxonomy): domain Bacteria; phylum Pseudomonadota; class Gammaproteobacteria; order Pseudomonadales; family Halieaceae; genus Marimicrobium. Next base: position 6,700 of record JAUIEP010000189.1, read on the forward strand.
ACTTGTTACGTGCCCGGCACCAATATTGGGTACTTATTGGTATTTGGTGAGGTGACGCATGGCTAAGAACACTAGCATTACCCTGGGCGAGCATTTCGAAGGTTTTATAGCGCAACAAATAGCGGAAGGAAGGTACGCCTCGGCTAGCGAAGTGGTTAGGGCTGCGTTGCGGCAGTTTGAAGATATTGAAAAGAAAGCTGCAACGCTCAGGCGTTTGCTCGACGAAGGTGAAAAAAGTGGTACGGCTGAATACAGCTACGAAGCGCTGATGAATGAGCTCGATGAAGAGCTTGGCTAATGGGGGCATTTTCCCTTACCGAAGCAGCTAAGGCAGACCTTAAATCGATTGCAGCGTACACCCAGCGCCGATGGGGTAGAGAACAGCGTAGAATTTACGCCAAGCAATTTGACGATGCGTTTCATATGCCAGCCGAAAGCCCTGAAGCTGGGGCTGCCTGCGATTCGATTAAAGTCGGCTATCGAAAATTTCCTAATGGTAGCCATGTAATTTTCTATCGCTATCTCTCCGAGACTGAAATTGAGATCGTTCGGATACTTCATAAGCGTATGGACCTGGCTCGGCAGTTGGAGGGCGCCTAACGCTCTCCGCACAGGCAGCCGCGGAGCGGCGAGTCCAGTCGCCGAAGGCGGCGGTTTGCCGGCGCTTGTTAGGCGACATCAGGACCAACCTCATCTGATACCCACTTCTTGAAGTTGGGGCTGAATCGGTCTCGGTTGAGCGCCCACCATTCCATGGCGCCAGGTGTGGCCAATACCTCTATAGCGCTGGCTTTGACACCGGACCAATCGGAATCGGGCACTTGGCCACTACGGCCTTGATTGTAAATTGTCTCTAGACGGCGCAGAAAAGACATCATTATAAAGTGAAAGCGCGGAAATTCTGCCTCCGAAAGGTTAGCTTGGCTTTGGATACCTTCTAAAAAGATACGAGCTAAATCTGGGTCAGAGGCACAGAGATCGTGCAGACCTGCGCTTGCTTCTAACATAGATTGGAGGGTGGATGATTTGAGAGAGGCGGTGTTCTGCTTGATCTGAATTGCGAGATAAACCAGAGTGATAACTACGCCAATGGCGCCCACTACTTCGCCGATAGCGCCGATCGCATCCCAATTCAAGCCCATACTCTCCTGGCGCCTAACACCTACGGTTGGGGCGGCAAACCGCGCAGCGGTTTGACGTCCCAACCAACCCGTACTTGTATGATGGAAATACCACTGTTTCAGATACCCCCAAAGCGATAGGGTGAGGCCCAAACCTGTAGCCGCAGGTTTTCGGTGGAGCAGCTCGGTGCCCGACAGGTGCAGACGTA
>JAUIEP010000190.1 GCA_030428835.1 Gammaproteobacteria bacterium
CAGTGCCGGGTGCAATCTATCTGGGCACACCCTGGACGGACCTGACGGCCGCCAGCGACAGTCTCTGGACCAACGAGGGCGTCGACCGCATCCTGCTCACCTATGACGGCATGCTCAAGGCCTGCGCAGAGCTCTACGCGGGCGACACCGACCTAAGCGACCCGCTGGTGTCGCCGGTATACGGTGACTTCGAGGGTTTCCCGCCGACCTACTTCGTGACCGGCACGCGGGATATGCTCCTGAGCGATTCCGCGCGGGTACACCGCAAGCTGCGCGTGGCCGGGGTGGAGGCGAGCCTCAACGTCTACGAGGGTATCTCCCACGCCGAGTACGCAGCGCTGGTCGGTTCGCCCGAGTGGCGGCAGGCGTATTCCGAGATGAAGGCGTTCCTGCAGCGGCACCTGGCCGCCGCACCGCGCGCGCCGTTAGATTAGGCCGAGGCAAGGGCGCCGGGACTGCCACAACGCGGCTCTTTCCGAGGTAGATCAGGTACTTGCGTGGCGCTAATTCCTATACAATAGGCGCCATAACGTACCAGAAACGACCCTCAGACTTGAAGATTGCCATTGCATCCTGGTGCGCCTGGTGGATACAGGCCGACGGGACCGCCCGGGCCCTGTCCTGTGTGGGCGGTGAAGTAACCGAGACGGAGGCCGACAAGCCCAGCGTGGAGGGGGTGAAACCCATCCAGAAGCGGCGCCTGAGCCCCCTCGCGCGGCTCGTATTCGCAGCGCTCGACCATGCCGGTGAAGCCGCCGCCCGCGGCCCCGTGGTCTTCAGCTCGAGTATGGGGGAACTCAACCGCACCCACAGCATCCTCGAAACCCTGGCGGCCGACGAGCCGGTCTCGCCCGCGGCGTTCAGCCTGTCGGTGCACAACGCCATAGCGGGACTCTGGTCCATGCTCAGGGACAACACCGCCCCGATGCTCGCGCTGTCGCCCGCGGGCGGCAGCCCGGCGGCCGCGTTGGTGGAGGCGGCGGGGATCCTGGCCGAGGGTCGCGCGCGGGAAGTCTCGGTGGTGTTCTACGAGGAGCCGTATCCCGCGTTCTACCACCCTTTTCGGCGCGGCCCGGAGCAACCTTACGCCCTCGCGCTGAGCCTGGTGGCACCTGGCGACCCCGCCGCGGCGTTGGCGCTCGACCTGGAGGCCACCGGCGATGCGGCGGAGTCCTGGCACACGGACCTGGACCTGCTGCCGCTCCTGACAGGGGCGCGGGAACAGCTCGTTTTCGCCGAGCCGCAGATGGGCTGGAGGCTGGCGCGGTGACCGGGCGACGGGGTGATTTCTACTACTGGCGTTTGTTCGCCACGGGGGCGAGCTTCAGCCTGTTCGGCATCGGCGGCGTGATCCTCGGGTTCGTTGTCTTCCCGCTGGTGGGGCTGGTGAGCCGCGACCGGCAGCGGGCGGTGCTGCGCTGCCGTCGGCTGGTGGCTCTCAGTTTCCGCCTGTTCGTGGGATTCATGAAAAATACCGGCGTCCTGACCTGGGAAGTGGAGGGCCGGGAACACCTGGAGCAGCCCGGCATACTGGTCGTCGCCAATCACCCGACCCTGATTGACATCGTATTTATCATCGCTATGATCGCGAATGCCAGTTGCATCGTAAAACCAAGCCTGTACAGGAATTTTTTCACTCGTGGCCCCGTGTCCCGGGCGGCCTACGTGGTCAGCGACGAGCCGGAATCCCTCATCGAAGACTGCGTCGATACCCTGAGGGAGGGCAGCTCGCTGGTGATCTTCCCGGAGGGCACGCGGTCGGTGCAGGGGATGCCCCTGAAGTTCCGGCGGGGCGCGGCGCATGTGCAGCGGCGCTCCGGGTGCCCGGTCGTGCTGGTGCGGATCAGTTCGTGCCCACCCACCCTGGCCAAGCACGAGAAGTGGTACCAGATTCCCGCAAGGCGGCCCCATTTCCGGCTGGTTGTTGAGAGGGATCAAGCGGCAACCGTGGATGTGCCCTATGATGGCACTGCCCCGGATTCGAGAACAATAACGCGGCGCTGGCGCGACCATTTTGCAACAGAGGTAATGGCATGAGCGACCTGGAACTCCAGATCAAGGAACTGATCATCGACTCCCTGGACCTGGAGGATATATCCCCCGACGACATCCAGACGGAGGAACCCCTGTTCGACGAGGGGCTGGGCCTGGATTCCATCGACGCCCTCGAGTTGGGCATGGCCCTGCAGGCGCAGTTCGGCGTGAAGATCGACGCCGAGGACGAGAATACGCGGGAGTATTTCCGTTCCGTGGCCAGCCTCGCCCGTTTTGTTGCGGAAAACCAGGCCGCGTGAACGCGCCAGCCAGTCCAGCGATGGAAACAAGAGACGACGTGCTCAAGTTGCTCACCCGTCTGCTGGGTGAGATGTTTGATGTGGAGGCGGGCGATGTCCGTCCCGAGGCCAGCCTCTACGACGACCTCGACATCGACAGCATCGACGCCGTCGACCTGGTGGTGGAGCTGCGCTCGATCACCGGCAAGCAGATAGACCCGGAGGAATTCAAGGCTGTGCGCACCGTGGATGATGTCATCAACGCCGTCGCAGCCATTGTCGGCATCGAGTGACCCGTGGGGCGCCTGCTCAAGTTGGTGCCCGCGGCGCTGGTCGCCGCCTATCCCCTGATCGTCCTGTTCGGCATGCAGCGCCTGTCGCTGCATTACCTCGGTTTTTTCCTCATTGCCCTGGCGCTGTTGCGTCTCGCCTTCGCGCGGGGTGACGGTCACCAGCAGGCGCTCAACCTCGCGCTGAGCGTGGTCATGGTCCTGGTTGTCGCCTACGTCATGTTCTCCGGCAATCCCGACTGGTTCCGCTTTTACCCCGTCATCGTCAACGGGACCCTGCTGGCCGTGTTCGCCTGGTCACTCAGGCGGGGTATGCCCGTGATCGAACGCATGGCGCGGCTGACCGAGCCGGAGCTCCCGGACCACGCGGTGCCCTATGCCCGCAAGGTCACGGTCATGTGGTGCCTGTTCTTCCTCTGTAACGGCCTCGTGGCGCTGTACACGGCCCTGTGGGCCAGTTTCGAAGCCTGGGCGTGGTACAACGGCGCCTTTGCCTATGCCCTCATGGCGGCGCTGTTCGCGGCGGAGTGGCTCGTCCGGCAGCGTGTGCGCCGGAGGTACGATGCTTAGGCTTACCGATCTGGCCGCCACGAGTTTTGCGCCGGAACACATCGTCGCGGGCGATGAACGCGGCTGGCTGACCTGGGCGGACCTGCTGGCCGACGTCGCCTACCTGCGGGGTGTCCTGCGCGCTGCAGGGCGCGAGCGCTGGGCGCTCTACCACGGCGACAGCTACCTGTTCACCGCGGGGCTGCTGGCGCTGCTCGCGGAGGGCCTGCCGGTATACCTGCCGGCGGAGAACCACCAGGGCATGGTCGACGCCCTGGGCGCGGAGGGCGCGGCGCTGGCGGGTGAGTTCGGCGGCGCGGAGCAGGTCGCCCTCGCGCGCGCGCCGGGGGCGCAGCGCGCGGAGGATTTGCGCCTCACCGGCTCAGTGGTCGTGTACACCTCCGGTTCGACCGGCAGGCCCAAGCCCATCCCCAAGTCGCTGCGCCAGTTGGATGCGGAACTGACAGCCCTGGAAGAGAACTGGGGAGAAACGCTGGCGGGCGCCCTGGTTGGCGGCACTGTCAGTCACCAGCATATCTACGGGTTGCTCTTCATCGTCCTGTGGCCGCTCGTCGCGGGCCGCCGCAGTTGGCGGCGCCCCTTCGTGGACCCCGGTATCATGGCCGCCACGCTCGCGGCCGAGGGGCGCAACGCCTGGGTGATGAGCCCCGCCCACCTGCACCGGCTGGACGGGGCGTTGCCCTGGGCCAGGGCGCGCGCCGCCACTGTGCTGGTATTTTCCTCCGGCGGTCCGCTGGAACAGCGCGCCGCGGAGGCCGTCAATGAGGGGCTGGGCCAGTACCCGGTCGAGGTGCTCGGCAGCTCCGAGACAGGCGGTATCGCCTGGCGCCGCCAGGCGGTACTGGGCGAACCCTGGCAGCCCCTGCCCGGGCTCGAGGTGCGCGCGGTGGGTGGGGAACTCGCCGTGCACTCGCCGTGGCTTCCCGATGACGACTGGTACGTCACCGCCGATCGCGCCGTGCTGCAGGATGACGGTCGCTTCGTGCTGGGCGTGCGCAGCGACCGCATCGTCAAGGTGGAGGGCAAGCGCGTGTCCCTGCCGGAGGTCGAGGCGGCCCTCGCGAGTCACGAGTACGTCGCCGATTGCAGCGTGGTGGTGCTGCAGCGCAGGCGGCAGGTGCTGGGCGCACTGCTGGAACTGTCGGCGGTCGGCAGGGAGCAGTTCGATGCTCTCGGTCACCACCGGTTCAGCCGCGAGTTGCGCAGCTTCCTGGTGAACCGGCTGGCCGCGGCGGCCGTACCGCGCGTATGGCGTTTCGTTGATGCGCTGCCGCGCAACAGCCAGGGGAAGCTGCGCCAGAAGGACGTGACGAGCCGGTTCGCGGCCGGGTCCCTGCCCCCCGTGCGCAACCGCCAGGAGATCGCCGGGGGAGGGCGGCGGTTGCAGCTGCACGTGCCCGCGGACAGCCCGTATTTCGAGGGGCATTTCCGCGCGGCGCCCATCCTGCCCGGCGTGGTGCAGCTGCGCTGGGCCGAGCAACTGGCGCGGGCGGAACTGGGCCTTGCGGGAGAGTTCGCCGGGATGCGCGGCGTGAAGTTCACCGCGGTGACGTTCCCCGAGGAGCAACTCGTGCTCGAGCTGCACTGGGACGCGGTGTCAGGCGAGTTGCGTTTCGCCTACGAATCCCCCCGCGGGCGCCACAGCGAGGGCACACTGTTATATCATAGGCGGGTTCCGGCGGAGTCTGGATAAGGTCAAATGGAATGAGGGCTGAGCACAGTCTGAAGACGATGCAGCTGGAAGCGGGAATGAAATCGGAGACGGGGCGCCCCGTCGTGCTGTTCGACGGCGGCGCGCTGACGATCGCGGAGATTGTCGCCATTGCCCGGCGCGAGTCGCAGGCGTGCCTGTCGACCGAGGAAGCATTCCGCGAGCGCATCCAGCGCGGCGCGGAGTTCCTGGAGTGCATTCTCGCCGAGGAGGGCGTCATATACGGCGTGACCACCGGCTACGGCGATTCCTGCGAGGTCGCCGTGCCCCCGGAGCAGGTCAGCACGCTCCCGCGGCACCTCTACACGTTCCATGGCTGTGGCCTCGGCGAACCGTTTTCCGTCGAGGAGACGCGCGCGGTACTCGCGGCCCGCCTGTCGAGCCTCTGCCAGGGCTATTCCGGTGTGCGTTACAGCCTGTTGCAGCGTATCGAGACCCTGCTGCGCCAGGACGTCATTCCCGTGATGCCCAGCGAGGGCAGTGTGGGCGCCAGCGGCGACCTCACCCCGCTGTCCTATCTCGCCGCCGTGATCGAGGGCGGCCGCGAGGTGTGGTACGAGGGCGAGCGCCGGCCGACCGCGGAGGTCTACCGGCAACTGGGCCTGGAGCCTTTGCCGCTGATGCCCAAGGAAGGACTCGCGCTGATGAACGGCACCGCGGTGATGACAGGCGTCGCGTGCCTTTGCGTGCACCGAGCGGCGTATCTTGCGCAGCTCTCCGCGCGCGTGACCAGCCTCGCGTCGCTGGCGCTGCAGGGCAACGCTTTCCACTACGACCCGCTGTTGTTCTCCGTCAAACCGCATCCCGGGCAGAACGCGGTGGCCGACTGGATTCACGGTGACCTGAAGGCCGGGGAACTGCCGCGCAATTCCAGTCGCCTGCAGGACCGCTACTCACTGCGCTGCGCGCCCCACGTCATCGGTGTCCTGCAGGACGCGCTCGAGTTCATCACGCGCTTCGTTGAAAACGAACTGAACAGCGCCAACGACAACCCGATCATTGACGGTGACGGCGAGCACGTACTGCACGGCGGCCACTTCTACGGCGGGCACATCGCCTTTGCCATGGACTCACTCAAGGTCGCGGTCGCGAATGTCGCCGACCTCGTCGACCGGCAGATGGCGCAACTGATGGATCCCAAGTTCAACCACGGGCTGCCCGCCAACCTGTCCGGCGCCCCGGAGGCGACGCGACCCATCAACCACGGCTTCAAGGCGGTGCAGATCGCCGTGAGCGCCTGGACCGCGGAGGCGCTCAAGGCGTCGCTGGCGGCGAGCATCTTCTCCCGCTCCACCGAGTGCCACAACCAGGACAAGGTGAGCATGGGCACCATCGCGGCCCGCGACGGCCAGCGCGTGCTGACGCTCACCGAGCAGGTCCTCGCGGCGGCGATCCTCGCCGCCTGGCAGGGTGTCCAGTTGCGCCTGCGGCGGGGCGAGCTGAGCCTGGACGACCTGCAGGACGCCATTCGCGCGTCACTGGAAGAGACCGCGGGCGTCTTCGAGTTCCTGGAACAGGACAGGGAACTGGAGTGCGACCTGCGTCGCTGTGTCGACCTCATCCGGGACCAGTACTGGACCCTCTATGCCTGAAGCCTACGCAAGTAGCACGGTCGAAATCGAAATACCCTTCCACGATATCGACATCATGGGTATCGCCTGGCATGGCCACTACGCCAAGTACCTCGAGATCGCCCGTTGCGCGATGCTCGAGAGCATTGACTACAATGTTCCCGCGATGCGCGACTCCGGCTACGCGTGGCCGGTCGTGGAGATGAACATACGCTATGCGCAGCCGCTCCAGTTCCAGCAGAAGATCGCGGTGGAGGCGTCCCTCGTGGAAATTGAAAACCGCATGAAGATCAACTACCGCATTTTCGATGTGCGCAGCGGTAAGCGCCTGACCAGGGCTTACACGATTCAGGTGGCCTTGTGCCTGAAAACCAACGAAATGCTGTTTGCCAGCCCGCGCGCACTGCTCGACAAATTTTGATCCGCCTCGCCACAGTCTGCCTGTTGCCGCTGGTGCTGTTGGCCAGCGCGCCGTTGCGCGGCGCCGAGGAACTCCTGCAGGCGGTCGCCGCCAGGCTCGAGTTGAGTGAGCACATCGCCGGTCGCTTCGAACAGACGCGGGACGTGAGCTTTCTCACGCGACCGCTGGTGGCCACCGGCTCGTTCGATATCGATGCCGCGGGCGGGTTGACCTGGCTGGTGGAGAGCCCTGTGCGTTCCCTGATGGAGGTGCGCGGGGATGAGGTCTTCCTCGACAACCAGGCCGTGGACGACCCCGGCACCGGCCTGTTCATGGCGATGATTCTCGCGGCGTTCATGCAGCGTGATCTCGCGCCCGTCGCCGCGCAGTTCGAGATTGCCGGGGAACTACGCCCGGACGACTGGCAACTCGAACTCACCCCGCGCAACCTGCTGTGGCGTCGCGCTATCGCGACGGTTACGTTGCGCGGCGACGCCTACCTGCGCGAAGTCACCATCAGCGAAACGGACGACAGTGCCACCCATATCGCGTTCAGCGAGGTCGGGGGCCGACCACAGGTCGAGCGTGACGACGACTCCTAGCGCGCGGGTCGGGCTCGCCCTGTGGCTCCTGCTCGCGGCGTTGACGGCGACTGTCGCTGTAGCGCGCTGGCCCGGCGCACAGTTCCTCGCCACGGATTTCCCCAGCCTGCTGCCGCGCTCCTCGGCCGACCCCTGGCTGGAGCGGGCCGCCACAGCCGCCCGCGGGAGTTTCGACCGGCAACTCGTGCTGCTGGCCAGTGCGCAGGACCCCGCCACGGCGGAGGACGTCCTGAACCGTTCGGTTGCCGCGCTCGCCGCCGCCGGTTTTGCGGACCCGGAGTTCGAACAGGAGCAGGCGCGGCGCTGGCAGGCGCTCTCTGCAGCGCTGTATCCCTATCGCTGGGGCCTGCTGACCGACGCGGACCGGCGCGCCCTGCAGCGCGATGCCGGCGCCGCACTCGCCGGCTTTCGCGGCCGGCTGTACTCGCCCCTCGGCCTGACCTACCTGCGCAACCTCGAGCGCGATCCCACGGGGCATTTCGCGCGATACCTGCGCGCTTTCGGCGCCGCTCCACCGGGTGCGGGCGGCGCGC
>JAUIEP010000191.1 GCA_030428835.1 Gammaproteobacteria bacterium
CAACAAGTTGTCTCCCTCCACTCCCTCGGCGCCTCCCTGACGGCTACGCGAAGAGATATCCCGGCTCGGGGCCTTCTATCGCCCGATGGAGCTACTTCGTTCTGTGCGCAAAGTCTCTGAGTCCCGAGATGTCGGACCGCCGCTTTCGCGGGGACGACGATTTTGCTCTATTCACTGGCACCAGGCGCGCGAGCGGCCGAATGTCCTGCTGTTCAAAACGTGCCGAGGGAGTGGAGCGAGACCGCAGGGCTCGCGACCGACTGAGGGCAGCCCGGAGGGCCGCGTTTTAAAGCAGGGCATTCGACCGCTCGCGGGCCGGCCAACGGAGAGAAAGAATCCACCACCCGTTGGATAGTGAAGTAAAGCGCCCAGGTAGGGCGACGCGGTGGCGGGGAAGTTCTGGCGAGGCTGCTTTTCTCGCCTCGCCGGAACTTTCACGACGCCGCGGTGCCCGGGTATCGCTCAAGGCACCAAACAAAAAGCCCGGCAGCTCTCACGAAACCTCCCTCACAACAAAGAAGCAGCACGACGCAGTGGTCCCCGGATATCTCTCACAATGCCGGCAACCACTACCGACCGCCCACCAACGCCAGCTTCCCAGCACGCGACAGCCTCCTGATCTCAGCCTCTCGCCGCTGCGCTTCCGCTCGATCAGTGACGGCCTCGGACCACACCAGGACCACCGGCCTGCGCACACGGGTATAGCGAGAGCCGCCCACGAGTTCACCGTTATGCTGCCGCACCCGCCGCTCGAGGTCGGTGGCGACACCGGCGTACAGCGTGTCGTCGGCGCAGCGCAACAGGTAGACGAACCAGGACTGCCGCACGAAGATCAGGCGAGCGCGAGGACTTCCCTGACGCAGTCACTGATGCCGCTGTAGGCCTCGGACACACTGCCGGCCAGCATGTAGGCGGGCGTGGTGACCAGCTTGTTGGCCTCGTCCACCCGCGCCTCCGATACCGGGCACTCCAGGTGCCGGGCGCCCATCGCGGTGATCGCCGCGGCGGTGTCGGCGTCGTTGCCGATGGTGCAGGCCGCGCCCTCGCCGCAGATGGCCGCCGACATGACCGGCGCGATGCAGATCAGGCCGATCGGCTTGCTGGCCGCGTGAAAGCCACGGGCGAGTGCGAGAAAGTCGGGGTCCACCTCCATGTCCGCGCCGGCAACCGCGAAATTCGACAGGTTCTTCGCCGCGCCGAAACCGCCGGGCACAAGCAGCGCGTCGAAGTCGGCGGCGCTGGCTTCCGTGACCGGCTTGATGTTGCCCCGTGCAATGCGCGCCGCCTCCACCAGCACATTGCGCGACTCGCCGGGGACAGGCTCGCCGGTGAGGTGGTTGATGACGTGCATCTGTTCCTTGTCGGGGGCGAAGCACTGGTAGCTCGCACCCTGCTGCTCCAGGCTGAGCAGCGTCAGCACGGCCTCGTTGATTTCCGCGCCGTCATAGACGCCGCAACCCGCCAGCACCACTGCCACGTTTGCCATTGTTTACCACCTCCGGAAACAGGATCGTGCGGGCGCAAACGCCCGCGTAAGGGTTAAAACCATCAGTATTCCCAAGTCGCCGGAGCGAGTAAAGGCTAGCGGCGATTGAACGCGTGGTAGCGCTCCACCAGGCCGAGCAGGCCCTCGGGTTTGCGCGCCTTGCGCCACTCGCTCGCGGCAAACTTGTTGGCCTCGCTGAGCGTCGGGTAGACGTGGATCGTACCGAGGATCTTGTTCAGGCCGATGCCGTGCTTCATGGCCAGCACAAACTCATTGATCAGCTCACCCGCGTGGTGGCCCACGATGGTCGCGCCGAGAATGCGGTCGCCCCCGGGTGCGGTCAGGACTTTCACAAAACCCGCGGCCTCACCCTCGGCCAGGGCGCGGTCGAGCCCGTCCAGTTCATAACGCGTGACCTCGAATGCGACGTCCTGCGCCCGTGCCTCGGCCTCGTTCAGGCCGACCCGCGCCACCTCGGGGTCGGTGAAGGTGGCCCAGGGCACCACCGAGTAGTCCACGCGGAAGCGCCGGAAGCGCCCGAAGAGTGCATTCACCGCCGCGTACCAGGCCTGGTGGCTGGCCATGTGCGTGAAGAGGTAGGGACCCGTGACATCACCACAGGCGGCAATCGTCGGCACGGCCGTCGCCAGGTAGTCATCGACCTCCACGCGGCCCTTGTCGTTGAGCACGATGCCCAGTTCCCCGAGGCCGAGACTCTCGACATTGGCCTGCCGGCCGACGGCCAGCAGGACCCGGTCGAAGCGCAGCGTGCCGCCACCCTTGAGTTCGGCCACCTGGTCATCGCCCTCTACATGGAAGTGCTGCAACTGCGCACCCGTGATCACCTCGACGCCCTGCTCGCGCAGCACGTCCTCGAGATGCGCCGATACATCCTCGTCCTCGGCGGGCAACACCCGCGCGGCGCGCGTCAGCAGCGTCACCGCGCTGCCGAGCCCGGAGAAGGCCTGCGCCAGTTCGCAGCCGATCGGGCCCGCACCGACCACCAGCAGGCGACGCGGCTGTTCGCGAATGTCCCACACGGTGTCGGAGGTCAGGTAGTCGAGCTGCGCCAGGCCGTCTATGTCCGGCACGCGCGGGCGCGCGCCACTCGCTATGATGATATTGGGTGCGCTGATGCGCCGACCGTTCACCTCAACCTCCCAGGGGGAAACGATGGTGGCGTCACCCTGCACGCAGTCCACGCCCAGCCCGGTGAAGCGCTCCACGGAGTCGTGCGGTTCGATGGTGCGAATAATGTCCTGCACCCGTTCCATCACGCGCGGGAAGTTCACCGCGACGTCCATCGGCTCCAGGCCGAACTCCGCTGCCCTGCGCGCGTAGCGCGCCATGGTCGCGCTGCGCAGGAACGACTTGCTCGGTACGCAGCCGTAGTTCAGGCAGTCGCCGCCCATCTTGTGGCGTTCGATGAGGGTGACGCGGGCCTTGACCGTCGCCGCGATCAAGGCCGCGACCAGGCCGCCCGAACCCGCGCCGATCACGACGAGGTTGGTGTCGAATCGTTGCGGCTTCGTATAGCGCGACAGCACGCGACGGCTCTCGATGCGCCGCAGGATAAAGCGCGCCACCAGCGGGAACAGGCCCAACAGCACAAACGATCCGAGCAGCGGCGCCGAGACGATCCCCGAGGCGGACTCGAGCTGGCCGAGCTGGGTGCCCGCGTTCACGTACACGATCGTGCCGGGCAACATGCCGAGCTGTGACACGATATAGAAGCGCGCGGCGCTGATGGGCAGCAGTCCCATCAACAGGTTGATGACAAAAAACGGAAACAGCGGCACGAGCCGCAGGGAGAACAGGTAGAACGGGCCATCCCTCTCGAAGCCCCGGTTAAAGGCCTTGAGCTGCTTGCCGAACCGCGCCTGCACCCAGTCCTTGAGCAACACGCGCGAGAAGAGGAACGCCAGCGTCGCGCCGACGCTGCTCGCGAAGGAGACGAGCAACAGTCCGTACCAGAAGCCGAACAACGCGCCGCCCGCCAGGGTCATCACAGCGGCGCCCGGAATCGACAGGGCGGTCACCGCGACGTACAACGCGAAATAGATCGCCCCGGCACGCAGCGGGTTGGCGGCATACCAGTCGCCCAGCTCAGCAACCCGCGCCCGCACGGCATCGAACTGCAGGTAAGCACCCAGGTCGAAAGCGAACCACGCGGCGAGCACCGCGGCGAAGAGCAGTATGATGGCGATCTGTTTGGCGTTCACGGCGGCAGTCCAGTTGTTGTCAGGGGCCAGTGTAGACCCGCGGGCATCGGCCGCCTCCCTGGCAGGCAGATGGCGATCCGGGGCGCCCTCGTGACAGGGTACGCGGTAGCGTCCAACAAGAATACCGCGGCGGGCTCCCCACCCCTTGTTTACGCGGTAACGCGCCCCCAGATCTATAGCGATCGGCAATAAGACCATGCCGAAAAACTCTTAAGCGGGCAGTTGTGCGCCCATTGCGCGGTGGTATTATGACCCACCTTCACGCAGGCGGCGCCAGTGCACCGCACCGTCGGGGCGCCGAATCGTCGGAGCGCCGAATCGTCTAACACCGGAGAAGAACATGTCAGACCAGATCGTACACGTCAGCGATGACACCTTTGACAGCGAAGTCCTGAACTCAGACGTCCCCGTGCTGGTCGACTTCTGGGCGGAGTGGTGCGGCCCCTGCAAGATGATTGCACCCGTGCTGGACGAGATCGCCGCCGAATACGACGGCAAGCTCAAAGTCTGCAAGGTCGACGTGGACGCCAACCCGGACATCCCGCCGAAATTCGGTATCCGCGGCATACCCACGCTGATCGTATTCAAGGGCGGCAACGCCGAGGCCACCAAGGTCGGCGCACTGTCCAAGACCCAGCTCACCGAGTTCATCGCCGAAGTCGTATAACCCCCCCGCGGCCCCCGAACAGGGGCCGCGTGACCCAATCCCCCCGGGTAAATAATCGACACAAAAAAGCGGTAGACGGCCCTCAAGGGCCGTGCTACATTGCCTCCAATTCGCACATCCCGTGCCATAAAAACATCCTTCAGTACCCATAACCTGAATACGCGGCCTGGCGGCTGCATCTAACGGAACAGTTCCAGTAACGTTGCCTGGTTGAATCCGTCAACCGGCGATCACGTACACACCACGCCTTCCCTTTCCTATCGTCTATAGCTGCTTTACCTATGAACCTTACCGACCTGAAAACCAAATCCACGCAAGAACTCATCGACATCGCGAAGGATATGGGCCTCGACAACATGGCCCGTTCGCGCAAACAGGACATCATATTCGCGGTCCTCAAACGTCACGCGAAAAGTGGCGAGGACATCTACGGCGACGGCGTGTTGGAAATACTGCAGGACGGGTTCGGGTTCCTGCGCTCGGCGGACAGCTCCTACCTCGCGGGACCGGATGACATCTATGTGTCGCCGAGCCAGATCCGGCGCTTCAACCTGCGTACCGGCGACACCATCTCCGGCAAGATCCGCCCGCCGAAGGACTCCGAGCGCTACTTCGCGCTGCTCAAGGTCGACGAGGTCAACTTCGACAAGCCGGAGAACTCCAAGAACAAGGTCCTGTTCGAGAACCTGACGCCGCTGTTCCCCGACGAGCGCCTCACCCTGGAAACCGGCAACGGCAGCACCGAGGATCTCACCGGCAGGATCATCGACCTCACCTCGCCCATCGGCAAGGGCCAGCGCGGCCTGCTGGTCGCGCCGCCGAAGGCCGGCAAGACCATCATGATGCAGAACATCGCCCAGGCGATCATCACCAACAACCCGGAGTGCTACATCATCGTCCTGCTGATCGACGAGCGCCCGGAGGAAGTGACCGAGATGCAACGCTCGGTGGGCGTGCGCGGCGCGGAAGTCGTGGCGTCGACCTTCGACGAGCCGCCGGCGCGGCACGTGCAGGTCGCGGACATGGTGATCGAGAAGGCCAAGCGCCTCGTCGAGCACAAGCGCGACGTGGTGATCCTGCTCGACTCCATCACCCGCCTGGCGCGCGCCTACAACACCGTGATCCCCAGCTCCGGCAAAGTACTGACCGGCGGTGTCGACGCCCACGCACTGGAGCGTCCCAAGCGCTTTTTCGGTGCGGCGCGAAACATCGAGGAAGGCGGCAGCCTGTCGATCATCGCCACGGCGCTCATCGACACCGGCTCGAAGATGGACGAGGTGATCTACGAGGAATTCAAGGGCACGGGCAACCTGGAACTGCACCTCGATCGCAAGGTCGCGGAGAAGCGCGTCTACCCCGCCATCAACATCCGCCGCTCCGGCACGCGCCGCGAGGAGTTGCTGACCAAGGAAGACGAACTGCAGCGCATGTGGATCCTGCGCAAGCTGCTGCACGGCATGGAAGACCTGCCGGCCATCGAGTTCCTTACCGACAAGCTCCGGGACACGAAGACCAACGAGGAGTTCTTCAAGTCCATGAAGCGCAAATAGCACCTGCGCTGCGCGCGCGGCCTGGCGCTATACTGTTTCCTCCCACGCTGCAGGAACAGGCCAGGCCGTGAATTACACCGATCTCAGGGATTTTATCGCCACGCTCGAAAAGCGCGGCGAGCTGCTGCGCATCAAGGCCGAGGTCGATCCCTATCTCGAAATGACGGAGTTCGCCGATCGCACCCTGCGCGCCGGCGGTCCCGCGCTGCTGTTCGAAAATCCCAGGGGCTACGACACGCCGGTGCTCGCCAACCTCTTCGGCACCGAACTGCGCGTCGCGCTCGGCATGGGCGCCGAAAGTATCGAGTCGCTGCGCGAGATCGGCGAGATCCTCGCCTACCTGCGCCAGCCCGATCCGCCCAGGGGTATGCGCGAGTTGTGGGACAAGGCGCCCGTGTTGAAGAAGGTCCTCAACATGGGCCCCAAAACGGTGCGCAACCCGCCCTGCCAGTACCACGTCAAGACCGGGGCCGAGGTCGATCTCACCAGGCTGCCCATCCAGACCTGCTGGCCGGGCGATGTCGCGCCGCTCGTGACCTGGCCGCTGGTCATCACCCGCGGCCCGAACAAGGAGCGCCAGAACCTCGGCATCTACCGCATGCAGTTGCTGGGGCCGAACAAGCTCATCATGCGCTGGTTGTCGCACCGCGGCGGCGCGCTGGACTACCGCGACTGGCAACGCAAGCATCCCGGCGAGCGCTACCCCGTGGCGGTGGCGCTGGGCGCGGATCCCGCCACGACGCTTGGCGCGGTAACGCCGGTACCCGACACTCTGTCGGAGTACGCCTTCGCGGGACTGTTGCGCGGCGGTCGCACGGAGGTCGCCGAGTGCGTGACCGAGACCTGCCGCAATCACGGACTGCAGGTTCCGGCGACCGCCGAGTACATCCTCGAGGGCTACCTGGAACCGGGCGAGACCGCGCAGGAAGGCCCCTTCGGCGACCACACCGGCTACTACAACGAGGTGGAGGAATTCCCGGTGTTCACGGTAGAGGCCATCACGCACCGCGAAGCACCCATCTACCACAGCACCTACACCGGCCGGCCGCCGGACGAGCCCGCCGTGCTGGGCGTGGCCCTGAACGAGGTGTTCGTGCCGATCCTGAAGAAGCAGTTCCCGGAGATCGAGGACTTCTACCTGCCCCCCGAGGGTTGCTCCTATCGCCTGGCGGTGATCACCATGCGCAAGGAATACCCCGGGCACGCCAAGCGCATCATGCTGGGGGTGTGGTCCTTCCTGCGCCAGTTCATGTACACGAAGTTCGTCATCGTCACCGACGCGGACGTCAACGCGCGCGACTGGAAGGACGTGATCTGGGCGATGACCACGCGCATGGATCCGCGCCGCGACTGCGTGTTCATCGACAACACGCCCATCGACTACCTGGACTTTGCCTCGCCGGTTTCGGGCCTGGGCTCCAAGGTCGGGTTCGACGCCACCAACAAGTGGCCGGGTGAGACGGAGCGGGAATGGGGCCGCCCCATCGTTATGGATGAAGCGGTGAAGCGGCGGGTGGATGCGCTGTGGGACGAGCTCGGTCTGGGCTGACGCGCTGACCGTCGGGACAGGGCGTCAGGAGCGGGTCAGCAACTCTCCCTGCAGTACGACGCGCTCGGGCTGCGGCAGTTCCGGCAGGCCTTTCTCGCGCAGCAGCAGGCCCTCGCGGAAATAGGCGCCGGCGACCCTGGGTTCGCCCAGCTCCGTCAGCAGCCTGCCGAGTTCGGCGCAGACCTCGGGCGTTTTCTCCAGGCGGTAACTGCTCTCGAAATAGTCACGCGCCTTGCCCCAGAGCTTGTCCCGCGCGGACAGGCGGCCCAGGGCAAGCAGCAGTTGCGCATCGTCCGGGTGGTCGGCGAGCCACTTCTCGGCCTGTGCCAGACGGTGCGCGCTGTCGTGCCCGT
>JAUIEP010000192.1 GCA_030428835.1 Gammaproteobacteria bacterium
CCGCCACGGCCGCGGCCGCCGGACAGACCGTGCAGTCGATCGCCGAGGCGCTGCGCCAGTTCGACACCAAGGACGCGGCGGGCCTGCTGGAAAACGACTACGGCCGCATGCAGGTGGAGATCGCGGGGGACCTCGACTCGCTGGAGCGCGTGTCGCGCGTGCCGATCAGCAGTCCCGGCGCGGGCCAGGTGTTGCGCGTGGGCGATGTCGCCGGGGTGTCGCGCCGCACGCGTACCCCTGAGCAGGAGAAGAGTTTGCACGCCGGCCGGGAGCAGATCGTCGTCGCGGTGCGCATGCACCCGGACCGGCGCATAGGAAGCTGGCAGGGCGGCGCGCTGCGCGAGCTCGACAGGTTCAGGGCGGAGCTGCCCGCCAACGTGGAGACCGAGGTCATCTTCGACCAGCTCGCCTATACGCAGGAGCGCATGTCGCACCTGATGGGGAATATCGCTGTCGGGTTCCTGCTGATCACCCTGATCCTGCTCGTCACGCTGGGCTGGCGTTCCGCGCTGCTCGTGGCCGCCGCGCTGCCGCTGATGTGCCTCTTCACGTTCTTCGCCATGCGCC
Source organism: Gammaproteobacteria bacterium (assembly GCA_030428835.1). Classification (GTDB taxonomy): domain Bacteria; phylum Pseudomonadota; class Gammaproteobacteria; order Pseudomonadales; family Halieaceae; genus Marimicrobium. The sequence goes on from JAUIEP010000192.1 coordinate 568, forward strand.
TGATGGGTGTGGCCATCAACCAGATGTCGGTCACGGGCCTCGTGGTGGCGCTCGGCATTACCGTGGACAACGCGATCGTGATGGTGGACGACGTCGCACAGCAGCGCCGGGCCGGTCGCGGCAGGCTCGCGGCGGTCCAGGCGGCGGTGCGCCACCTGTGGTTGCCGCTGTTCGGGTCGACTGCCACGACCATCCTGGCGTTCATGCCCATCGTGCTGCAACCGGGTCCGGGCGGCGAGTTTATCGGCCCGCTCGCGTCCTGCGTGGTGTTCTCCCTGATCGGGTCCTACCTCGTGTCGCACACGATCGTGGCGGCCACGGCCGGCAAGATCATCGCCGGCGGCGAGCGCGGGCCCTGGTGGCAGGGCGGGATCCAGCTCCCCGCGCTCACGCGCCGCTTCGATGCCAGCCTGCGTCTTGCGCTCGCGCATCCGCGGGCCACGCTGCTGCTGGTCACATTGTTGCCCGCGCTCGGCTTCTACGCGATCCGCGGTGTGCCGGAGCAGTTCTTCCCGCCGGTGGACCGCGACATGTTCAACCTGGAGGTGACGCTGCCGACGCGCTCGAGTTTCGCTGCGACCGAGGCGCTGGTGCGGGAGATGGACGAGGTGATACGCGCCGAGGATGGCATCGAGTCCATCGACTGGTTCATCGGCAAGAGCGCCGCCCCGTTCTACTACAACCTGGTGGAACGGCGTTTTTCAGCGCAGAACTACGCGCAGGCGATGCTGCGGGCGCGGGACTTCAGGCACACTGAGGAGCTGGTTACCCGGCTGCAGCAAACGCTGCCGGCCCGTTTCCCCGCCGCGCAGGTCAAGGTGCGCAAGCTGGAGCAGGGGCCGCCGGTGGAGGAAGCCGTTGAGATCCGCCTGTTCGGCCCGGACCTCGCGCGCCTGGAGGAGCTGGGCAATGAACTGCGGCTGTTGCTGACGCAGTTGCCCGATATCGTCGGCACCACCGCATCACTGGGGCAGACAATGCCCTCCGTCAGCATCGCGCTGCGCGAGGAGATTCTCGCGGGGAGCGGCGTGCGGCCCACGCTGTCGGCGGGCAGCATCCGCGCCGGACTCGATGGCCTGTTGGTCGGCGCCGTGCTCGAAGGTACGGAGGAAGTACCCGTGCGGGTGCGACTCAACGCCGCCCAGCGCAGTGATACCACCGACCTGGAAACAATGAATGTCCTGGTGGGTGGCGCGGGGCAGGACAGCGCCGCCACCACCAGCTTACAGGCTATCGCGGATGTGACGATAGAGCCCGGCATCGTCAGTATCGTGCATTTCAACGGGCGCCGCGTGAACACCATCGGCGCGAGCGCGCGCAACGGTGTGCTGGCCGATACGGTGCAGCGGGATCTGCAGGCGCTGCTCGCGCGCAGCGGTTTCCAGTTGCCGCCCGGCTACTCCATGGAGTTTGCCGGCGAGATGGCGGAGCGCGATGAGTCGGTGGGCGACCTGGCCGGCAGTATTCCCCTGATCGCCGTGCTGCTGATCGTGGTGCTGGTCCTGTCGTTCAATTCCTGGCGGCTGTGCCTGCTCATTCTTTTCACCGCCGGATTGTCCGTCGGTCTCGGCATGCTCAGCCTCACGGTGTCGGGGTACGCGTTCGGCTTCCAGGTGATCATTGCGTTGCTGGGTCTGATGGGGCTCGCGATCAACGGCGCGATCGTCATCCTGGCCGAGCTGCGCGGCAGCGAGGCGGCACTTGCGGGCGACGCGCGCGCCATTGTGGATGCGGTGATGCGCTGCGCGCGCCACATCACCTCGACCACCATTACTACCATCGCCGGCTTTATGCCCCTGTTGCTCGGCGGCGGCCTGTTCTGGCCGCCCTTCGCCACCGCGATCATGGGCGGCACCGCGCTCGTGACGCTGTTGTCGTTCTATCTCGTGCCCTGCGCCTTCAGCCTGATGACGCAGCGCAAGCCCTTCGAGGTCGGCACGCTGTTGCCGGCCGCCGCCTGATACCGCTGCGGTAACAAAAAAGCCAGGCATGCGCCTGGCTTTTTAATCGGTGCGCGCTGTGCGCGTTGCGGCTCAGCCTGCCTGGATGATATCGGCTTCCTTGTTCCAGGCCGGGTTGAAGTCCTGTTGTACGCTGGCGCGGGCGATGCTGGTATCCATGTCCCAGTTCACGCCCGCGGAGGACAACTCGATATCGCAGCCGAGCATGCTGGTGACCCAGCCGTCGTGGTCGCCCACCGTGAGTTCGCCGGGCCCGAATTCCACCAGCGGCGGAACCACCATCTGCCAGTCCTTCCAGTGGTTGGCCGCCTTCGCCGCGAGCATCTGCTTGTACCAGGCCGCCACATCGTGCTGCAGTTCCACCGTCAGCGGGTATTCCCTGCCGTGCGCGGGCAGCAGGGCCTTCTGCGCGGTCATCACCGTGGCGAGGGCGCTGTCGTCGGGCACATTGCACTCCCGGACGAGGAAGTCCTTGAGTTCGTCGAGGAACAGCGACCAGCTGTACACCGGCGCCATGAGTTCGTGGCCGAAGCCGGCCCAGCTCGCGATCAGCGGGTAGTCGAGCTGTTTCGGCGGCTGCTCGGTGATGTCGAGGAGTCGGCCGTACAGTTCCATTTCGTCCATGCCGGTCTGTTGGCGTACGAAGCGGGCGGTGAGCCGGAGCTGGCCGAAGTTGTCCGCCATCATGTACACGAGGCGCAGCGCCAGCATGCGCTCCATGTCCTCGCGGGTATAGGTCTTCGTGGACACGAGGATGGGCATCTTGCCGGGCCCGAGTTCCTGGCCGGTCTCGATCTGGTGTTCCTTGCGGTACTCGGGGTTGTTCATCGGGCTGTTGACGAGCATCGTGGTGTGGTTGACGCGCGCCTGTATGTCGCGGTCGATGCACTGCTGCAGGTCCTCGATAAACCCGCCGAGCGTCGCGCCGGGCAGGCCCATCATCAATTCAACCGTCAACTGCAGGTTGGAATTGCGCATTTCATTGGCGAGCGCGTCGTACTTCTCCACCTTGATGTTGGAGCGCTTGATGGCGGTGAGCGTGTTGTCGTCCATCGTCTGCAGCGACAGCACGCCCTGGGCCAGGATGCCGGCGTCCGCCATGACCTTGATGATCCGCTGCAGGTACTTCGTGGAGTTCTTGGCGTAGCTGCCGCCGAAGGCCTCGGGCCACCCGGTCGTGCCCTTGAAGTGCGCGACGCGCTCAGCGATCGCCACGTCGCGCTCGAATACCCCGAAGTTCGCGTCGGCCACCGAGACGGACTGGATCTTCGACTTCGAGCACCACTCGATCTCGCCGAAGATGCGATCGAGGTCGAACTTGCGGATCTTGCTGGTGGTCGCGCTGCCCCAGTCGCAGAACGTGCAGCCGTAGGGGCAGCCGCGATTGGTCTCCAGTGTGACGTGCAGTTTGGGTACCCCGGCGTAGGCGTCGAACAGGCCCTCGATGTAGGGCGAGGGGATGGTGTCGAGATCCATGATGCGTTCGCGGTCGGGGTTGCGATGGATCTTGCCGTTGTGGCGATAGGAGATGCCGGGCACATCGGCGAGCACGGACAGGTCGGGGTTCTCCTGGCCGATCACGGCCTGCAGCTTGTCGAGCGTATCGGCCGCCGTCGCCTCGCCCTCCCCGCGCACGATGATGTCGACGTGGGGGTAGTTGGCGAAGTACTTCTCGGAATCCTCCTCGTACTTGGGCGTGTCGGGCCCGCCGTGAATAGTGATGCTGTTGGGGCTCAACTGCTTCACTTTCTCGGAGATCTTGATGCAGCCCTCGTGGGACCACAGGTAGTTGGAGAAGAGATAGATCGCCGGTCGCGCGGTGAAGCCGGGGAGGCGGTCGTCGTCCCAGAACCAGTCGAGCCGGAAGTCGTAGAAGTCTTCCAGGCGACCGCCCTCGAAGGCCTTCGCATAGGCCACGATCATGCCCAGCGCGGCGGGCACACCCTCGTCGAATGACACGGGAATGACCTTGGTGCGCACGACGCCGGTGTCCTGTTCGCGCTGCGCCTCCCGTTCGTCCTGTTCCCGCGCCTGCCTGGCGAAGGCCACCTTGCAGCCTTCCTTGCGGCTGGGACCCTTCTGGACCAGCATCTCGGGGGGAATCTCCGATTCGTGGTCCGTGAGCAGTCCGGCGGCGTCGAGTGCGGCGAGAATATCGCCGAGGTGGGTGGCGTCCACGGTGTCCGCCGGGATCTTGCCCTCCAGCTGCGCCATGGCGGATGCGAGACGGCGCGGCGCCGCGAACTCGCTGAGCGCGGTCAGCTCCGCGGCGTCGAGGCTGACGACCAGGTTGCCGTCGTGATCGAGCAGTTCGAAATGGCGCCCGTTCTGGCGGAAGGTCTGCGGTCGCTTGACCGTGACGATGCGCTCGGCGGGCCAGTGTTCCAGGAGATCGTTGGCGGCGCGCGGCCTGACCGGGTCGAGGCGCGGGCGGCGGCGCATCGGCCGGGCGCGGCGCCGGTTCCGCAGGGTCCGGTAGAACTGCCGGATCGTCTCTTCATCGGCGCCGGTGCGCTTGGCGACGGCGGCGGCCGCGGGGTCGTAGTCCGCGTGGTCGCCCGTGTTGAGTTCGGCGATGGCCTCGAGTTCGGTATACCCCAGCAGGAGCGGTGTCGCCATCTGCGGATTGAGTAGCTGCACGCCGCCCCTGCCGAATGTGACGACCAGCTTGTGGCTGGGGCGGAGGTGCATTGGGGTATCAGCGCTCAAAGTGAGGGGCCTCGACGTTGTAAAAACCTACAAAGATCATGCCTTTACGGCAGCAGTCTTATCCTTAGTAAAAGCCAAATTTAGCGAATTTTCCATACAGAATAAAACCGCCGTGCGAACAGGGTGTGACTCAGTCGCCACTTCAGCCCGGGGCGGTCGCGGCTGTGTCCCTTAAACCTTACAAAGCCTAAGGTAAAATGCCCGGAAGCACCGCTTGCAGGGTCGCCTCAGTTTGCTAGCGAAATACCCACAGCGAGCTCAGCGAGAGGCTCCACAGGACCACCGCCACAACCGCGGCGGCCTGGATGACGAGATAGTGCAGGCCGGTGAGGGGCACCCCGAAATGCATGATGAGCGTGCTCAGGACGACCGCGCCCGTGCACATGGTGACGTATTTGACGAGCACGACGCCGTGGGGGGCGTCAGATGAAAAGGTCCAGTGGTAGTGCAACAGGTAGTTATAGACCGTGGCAACCGAGGCGGCGATGGTGCTGGCCGGCGTGGTGTGGATACCGGCGAACTCCACCAGGATGAAGATCAAGCCCATGGAGATGGCCGCGGTGCTGCCGCCGACGAAGATAAAACGCAGCACGAGCGCGAGGTCGCGGGGCGCGGGTTGCTTTGTGTTGTCCGCTTCGGGCATGTGGCTCGGTGTCGTGCGTTCGGGCTGGGGGAGTCTGCAAGCGACGCGAGTGGGATACCTTAAACCACCTCGTTTGAACGGACAGAATTTTGTGCGGGAATTGTGCTGTGCGTTGCGGAAATAGCGTGCGAGGGCACATTGTTTGTGCCGCGTCACACTGCCGGTGCGCGCGGTTGACTCACTTTCAGGCTCTGTCGGACAATCCACCCCGGGGCCGCCACGGCAAGCTGCAACTGGCTCCCGAGAGCCGCCATGTATGAGTACAACTCAGAGTTTTATCGGTACATAAACCAGGGGTCGCGCAACTCCGCCCTGGTCGTTGTGCCGCGCGTGCTGGCGGCCCTGCCGACGGGCGTCGAGACCGTACTCGATGCGGGCTGCGGCGCCGGCGCCTGGCTCTCGGTGTGGAAGGAGCAGGGCTGTCGCGTGACGGGTATCGACGGCGATTACGTCGACCGCTCCATGCTCCTTATCGACGAAGCTGAATTCACGCCGCGCGACCTTACCGGCAGCTTCGACCTGGACGGTCATTTCGATCTCGCCCAGTCCCTGGAGGTCGCCGAGCACCTGCCCGAATCGGCCGCGGCCGGGTTCGTGGACGCCCTCTGCGCGGCGGCGGACATCGTCCTGTTTTCAGCGGCGGCGCCGGGGCAGGGTGGCGAGAACCATATCAATGAACAGCCCTATTCCTACTGGCAGGGCCACTTCGAGCGCAACGGCTACGCGATGTACGATGCGGTGCGCGACGGGGTGCTGGATGACACGACCGTCATGCCCTGGTACCGCTACAACACGTTCCTGTATGTCAGGCGCGGCGCCCACGCCGACATCCACGCCGCGCTACAATACTGCCTGATAGCGCCGGGCGAGGAACCCCGGGACAAGTCGCCCGCGCTCTACCAGTTGCGCAAGCTGTGCATCCGCGCGATGCCCGTGGCGCTGCGCACACAGATCGCGGTACTCAAGAAGAAGCTGCAGGTCAGCCTGCAAGGCCCGGCCCGGTCCGCCTGACCGACACCATGGAACGTTGATCGATGTCCGCCACCCGCACACCCGTCCTCGCCATACTCGTGCCCTGCTACAACGAGGAAGAGGTGCTGCCGGTCTCCGCCGCGCGCCTGAAGGAAAAGCTGGATTCCCTGAAGGAGCGCGAACTGGTCGACCCCGCCTCGCGCATCTATTTCATTGATGACGGCAGCAGTGACAGCACGTGGCGGATCATCTGTGACCTGGTGGATGGCGACGCGTCCTTTGACGGTATCAAGCTCACCCGTAATTTCGGGCATCAGTATGCGGTGTACGCCGGCCTGATGAATGCCACCGGTGACGCGCTGATAACGATCGACGCGGACCTGCAGGACGACATCAACGCCATCGACGAAATGGTCATCAACTACCGCAACGGCGACGAGATCGTCTACGGTGTGCGTGACGACCGGCATACGGACGGGCGGTTCAAGCGCTGGACGGCAACGCTGCACTACTGGATAGCGGCACGTTTCGGCATCGAGACGATTCCCAATCACGCGGACTTCCGCCTCCTGAGCAAGCAGGCGATCAACGTGCTGGCGCAGTACAAGGAGAAGAACCTCTACCTGCGCGGCATGATCCCGCTTATCGGCCTGCCGTCGTCGAAGGTATATTACGCGCGCGGTGTGCGCGAAGCCGGGGAATCCAAGTACGGCTTCCGCGAGATGCTCGCGCTCTCGGTGCAGGGCATAACGTCATTGTCGATCATGCCGCTGCGTTTCATCGCGGTGCTGGGCTTTGTGGTGTTTATCGTCTCCATGGGGCTGGGTGGCTGGGCGCTGTACGCGAAACTTTCCGGCAACTCCGCGCTGATCGACGGCTGGGCCTCGACGGTCATCCCCATCTACCTCCTGGGCGGCCTGCAGTTGCTCGCCATCGGCGTGGCCGGGGA
>JAUIEP010000016.1 GCA_030428835.1 Gammaproteobacteria bacterium
CAGAGCCAAAGCTAATCCTTAAGGACGATAGAAGGCCCCGACCCGGGATATCTCTTCGCGTAGCCGTCAGGGAGGCGCCGAGGGAGTGGAGGGAGACCGCAGGGCTCCCGACCGACTGAGGGAACCCCGGAGGGGCGCCGACAGCGAGCGAAGAGATATCGCGGGTCGGGGCCTGGGTAGGGCTAAAGGATTGGCAGCCAGCTCTGTACCTAAAGACACTGGGCCCCGAGACGTCGGACCGCCGCCTTCGCGGGGGCGACGATGGTTGGGTGCTGCGCGGGGGCGACGATAGTGAGGCTCTGCGTTCAATCACACTGAATATCGGGGTGCCCTGCCACACTGAATATCGGGATGCCCTGCACACTGAATATGGGGTGCCCTGCCACTGCCTGCGCCGGGGCGGTGTTTTCATTGGGTCCATTCGACAGGGGCCAACAACAAAAAAGCCCGCTCATTGGCGGGCTTTTCCGTGGCGTTGTATGCGGTCAGCCGGCTTTCGGGCCCGCAGCGACGATCGCGTCAGGCACGTCGAAGTTGGTGATGTTGTCGGCGAACAGCGCGGCCAGTTTGCTCGCCTGTTCGTTGTACGCCGCCTCGTCACCCCAGCCCGCGATCGGGTCGACGTACCTGGCGTCGACGCCCGGGATCTCGGTGGGGAAGTCCAGGTTGAGGATGTCGAGGTGCTGCGTCGCCGCATCCAGCAGAGCGCCGCTCTGGCAGGCGTTCACCACGGCGCGGGTAACGGGAATCGGGAAGCGTGCGCCCGTGCCGCCGGGAGCGCCCGAGCCGCCCGTCCAGCCCGTGTTGACGAGATAGACCTGGCTGTCGAAGTCCTCGATGCGCTTCATCAGCAGCTCGGCGTAGTCGCCCGCGGGGCGCGGCATGAAGGGCGCGCCGAAACAGGTGGAGAAGGTGGGGTTGATGCCGGCCTCCGCGCCGAGTTCGGTGGAGCCGACGCGCGCGGTGTAACCCGAGAGGAAGTGGTAGGCCGCGGCCTCCTTGGACAGGATCGCCACCGGCGGCAGCACGCCGGACACGTCGCATGTCAGGAAGATCACGCACTTGGGTTCGCCGCCGTTGTTGGTCGCGGTGCGCTTCTCCACGTGCTCCAGCGGGTAACAGCAGCGTCCGTTCTCTGTGAGGCTGGTGTCGCAGTAGTCGGCGTGGCGGTTGTCGTCCAGCACGACGTTTTCGATGATGGCGCCGAAACGGATGGCGTCCCAGATGACCGGCTCATTCTTGCGCGAGAGGTCGATCGTCTTGGCGTAGCAGCCGCCCTCGAGGTTGAACACTGAGCCCTTGGCCCAGCCGTGCTCGTCGTCACCGATCAGGTAGCGCTCGGGGTCGGCGGACAGCGTGGTCTTGCCGGTGCCGGACAGGCCGAAGAACAGCGTGGTGTCGCCTTCCTCGCCGACGTTGGCGGAGCAGTGCATGGGCATCACGTCCTTCTCGGGGAGCAGGAAGTTCTGCACCGAGAACATGGACTTCTTCATCTCACCGGCGTAGCGCATGCCCGCCAGCAGTACCTTGCGCTGGGCGAAGTTGATGATGACGACGCCGTCGGAGTTGGTGCCGTCGCGCTCCGGGTCACACTCGAAGCTGGCGACGTTGAGAATATTCCACTCGGGCTTGCGGCCCGCGTTGTAGGTGTCCGGGCGGATGAACATGTTGCGGCCGAACAGGGACTGCCAGGCGGTCTCGGTGGTGACCTTCACCGGCAGGTAGTGGTCGGAGTGCTCGCCCACGTGCAGGTACGACACGAAACGGTCTTTATTGGAGAGATAGGCCTCGACGCGGTCCCAGAGGGCGTCGAACTTGTCGGGGTCGAACGGGCGGTTGACAGCACCCCAGTCGATGTTGTCCTCGGTGCTCGGCTCCTTCACCACGAAACGATCGGCGGGGGAGCGGCCGGTGCGCTTGCCGGTGGTGACCAACAGGGCCCCGGTATCGGACAGAATCCCCTCGTTGCGGGTGAGGGACATCTCCACCAGTTTGGCCGGGGCCAGGTCCGTGAATTCCTGAGCAGACTGGATATCTACGGTCATTGGTTTTCCTGTCATTATCAGGCACTTGCGGGCTGTATTCCGCTTGCCGTTTATGGGTCAGTAGGGGGCGCAATTATGTCAGAATCGCCAACCTTTGCGAAATATATTGCCCATAAATCAGGCGAATTCTGCGCCGAGTGGGATCAGTGTAACGTTTTGGACTGATCGATCCCCGGCAGCTCGGCAAGGTCCTCGCGGCCGAAGACATAGCGCGCCTGGCAGAATTCGCAGTCCATGGTGACGGCTCCCATCTCCCCCAGGATATCCTCGATTTCCGCGGGGTTGAGGGTGGCTAGCGCGCCGAGCGTCCGCTCTCGCGAGCAGGTACAGGCGAAGCGCACTGGCGAGGGCTCGAACAGGCGCAGGGGGTCCTCGTGGTAGAGCCTGCCCAGCAGGTCCCGGGTGTCGAGCGCCAGCAGTTCGTCTTCCGCCACGGTTGCCGCCAGCGTGCAGGCGTGCTGCCATTGTTGCGCCCTCGAACCCGCCGTTTTTTCGACCTGGGCGGGCAACTGTTGCAGCAAGAGGCCGCCGGCTCGGTCCCCGTCCGCCGCGAGCCAGAGCCGGGTCCCGAGCTGTTCTGATTGCTCGAAATAGGCGTCGATGCTGGCGGCCAGCGAGGCGCCCTCCAGGGGAACGATGCCCTGGTAGCGCTGCCCTTGTTCGGGGTCGATGGTGATGGCGAGCTGGCCGTCCGCGAGTAACTGGATGTTGTCATCGGCGGTGGCCTCCTGGGCACCGCGGGCGATACCGCGCACCCCGAGCGTGTGGTCGCACTCGGCCATCAACAGCGGCACCTGGCCGGCGGAGCGTGCCTGCAGGATCAGGCGGCCCTCGAACTTGAGGTTATTGGCCAGCAGGACGCTTGCAGCCAGGAATTCACCCAGCAGGCGGCTGACGCCGGGCGCGTACTGGTGCAGGGCGAGAATTTCGCGGTACGCGGCGCCCAGTCGAACGCTCTCACCGCGGATGTCCGCCTCCTCGAACAGGAAGCGCTGCGACTCGTCTGCCTGTGATCTGCTCATAGTCCTGTGTCTTTCCGGGAACGCGGCCCCGGGGCTTGCCGCGGCGGCCGCGCAGTATACGCAGCCCGCCGTCGCGGCGGGTTCATTATTTGAAGCCAGCCGTCGAAAATTTTATCGCCCCGGCCAGCGCGGACCAAATTGCGGCTACAGTATGCGCCCCGGCCGCCGCCTTGGCGCGGCGGTCCAGCGCAGGAGAAACACCCCGATGAAATTCAGTTTACAGGTCAGCATGTGCGACCCCAGCCACTACTTCCCGATGGCCCGGGCCGCCGAGGAGGCGGGTTTCCACAGCGTTTCTGTCCCGGACAGCATCTGTTACCCCGAACAGGCGAGTTCCAAGTATCCCTACAACAAGGACGGCAGTCGCGAGTTCCTTGAGGCCGTGCCCTTCGTCGAGTCACTTATTGTGGTGGCCGCCATGGCCGCGGTAACGGAGCGTATTCGCTTCAATACCTTTGTTTACAAGGTCGGCGTGCGCCAGGCGCCGGTGGTTGCCAAGCAGGTCCAGGGTATCCAGGTGCTGTCCAACAACCGCTTCGACTTTGGCATCGGCATCAGCCCGTGGGAGGAGGACTTCGCCGTTTGCGGCACGCCCTGGGAGAAGCGCGGCAAGCGCTTCGACGAGCAGATCGAGATCCTGCGCGGTCTCGAGACGGGTGAATACTTCGGCTTCAAGGGCGAGTGCCACGACATGCCTGCCAACAAGATGAACCCCATTCCCACCACGCCGACGCGTTTGTTGATCGGCGGTCACTCCGAGCCGGCCCTGAAGCGTGCAGCGCGTGTCGGCGACGGCTGGATGTGTGCAGGTGCGGACATGGCTGAACTCAAGGCCTACATCAACCGCCTCAACCAGTTGCGCGACGAGTACGGCACTGCCGACAAACCCTTCCTCATTTACACGACGGGGCAGAACGCCTTTACCCGGGAGGGTATCGAGGAACTCGAGAGCATCGGCGTGGACGAGGTGGTGATCGGCTTCCGCAACGTCTACGAACTGGAGCCCGACAAACCCCTCGACGAAAAAATCGCCATGCTCAACTGGTACGCCGGCGAGTTCATCAATGGCTGACTGCCCGGACAATGCGCCGGTGCTTGTCGGCGTGGCGGCGGTCATGCAGAAACTGGACGACCACCGCGCCGCGAAGGAGCCGATCGCGCTCATGGAGCAGGCGCTGCGGGAGGCGGCGGCCGACGCGGGCAGCGAGGAATTGCTCACACGCGCGGAACAGGTCCTGGTCCCCGCGAGCCTGTACGGATACAGCGATCCGGGGCGCCTACTGGCCACAGCCGTCGGCGCGGTCAATGCGCAGACCCTGCTTGCCGAGCTCGGCGTTTCGCAGCAGCACATCATCGACATCGCCTGCCAGCGTATCCGCGACGGTGAGATCGGGGTGGCGCTGGTCGTCGGCGGCGAGGCGCGCTACCGCGGTGTCGTCGCGAGCAAGGCGGGAGAGGAGGCCTCCCTCACGGCACAGGTCGGGGTAGAGCCCGATGTCACGCTGCGCCCCGAGGCCGAACTCTGGTCCGAGGTCGAATCCGCCACGGGGCTGGGTATGCCGGTGGGCTACTACGCCATCATGGACAGCGCCCTGCGCCATAGCCAGGGCCTCACGGTGGATGAGCACCGCGACCAGATGGCGGCGATGTACGCGTCGCTGAGCGAAATAGCGGCGGCCAACGAAGACGCCTGGTCCGGTGAGGCCGTGGAGGCCGGGTTTATCCGCGAGCACTCGGCGCGGAACCGCATGCTGGCCTTTCCCTACACCAAGCTGCACAACAGCCAGTGGAATGTCGACCAGGCGGGCGCGCTGATCCTGTGCAGCGCGGGTGTCGCGCGCGAACTCGGGGTGCCCCGAGAGAAGTGGGTTTTCCCGCGCGCCTCGGCGCAGTCGAATTTCATGTCCGTGGTCGCCAGTCGCAAGGCGCTCGGCGGTTGCGCCGGCTTTCGCCTCGCCGGGCAGGCCGTGCAGGAACTCGCCGGCGTCAGCTTCAGCGACCTGCACCTGTGCGAACTGTATTCCTGTTTTCCCTTCGCCGTGCGCGCGCAGATCGAGGAGATGGGCATCGCAGGGGATGCCGCCATCAGTGTCACCGGCGGCATGACTTTCGGTGGCGGACCCCTCAATAACTTCGTCTTCCAGGCCACGGTCAAGATGGCGCAACTGCTGCGCGAGCAACCGGCCGAGGTCGGCCTGGTGACCACGGTGAGCGGCATGCTCACCAAGCAGGCCTGCGCGCTGTGGTCAGCGCAGTACGGCGTCGGCGGCTGGGCGCTGGCCGATGTCACCGAGGCCGTGCGCGAGGCGACGGAACTGTGTGAGCTGGTGGCCGACGCCGAGGGCGAGGGCACAGTCGCGGGCTACACCGTGCTGTACCAGGGCGATTCGCCCTGGCGCGCCATCGCCGTGTTCGACCTGCCCGACGGCCGGCGCACCGCAGCCTACAGCGAGCGCAGCGCGGTGATCGAGGCGATGCAGGGCAGCGAGTGCTGCGGCAAAACCTACACGCTCGGCGCGGGTCAGTTCTGGTAGCCTATACTTGCACTACAGCGTTGTGCCGGAGTCTCCATGGGCCGCTTCACCATTTCCAAACCCTACACGATGCCGCGCGCCGAGGTGCGCGCCGCCGCGCAGGAACTCGCCGAGCAGGTCAGCCGGAAACACGACCTGCGGCCGCGCTGGGAGGGAGACAGCGTCAGCATTAAGGGCAAGGGTGTCGAAGGCAGCGTAAACTTCGAGGGTGACACCATCGACGTGTCGGTGAAACTCGGCATGCTGGCCTCGGCGTTCGAGGGTGTGTTCAAACGGGAAGTACAGAAGTACCTCGACGAAAATATCACCTGATCAGCCGAAAACCGTTGCCCCGGCCAGCGGGTCGCTTCCCTGGGTCAGCGCCACGAAATCCTCCGCGACCTCGCGACTGCGCGCCACGCATTCCTCCCAGTACCTGATGCGCTCGTCCTCCGCCATCTTCGTGAAGTCGGAGCGGTCGGGAATTTTGCCGTACGGCAGCGACGCGATGAACTCGTTCGATGGGCACAGCAGTACCAGTTTGTCGGTTGTGTCGAAGCGCGACTTGCGCCAGGGCAGGAACTTGTCGAACCACCCCGTGATGACCGTGGCGCTGAAATGCGGGTACAGCAGCAGGCCGTCCCCGGTGTAGCGGCTGAGATCGAAGTGGTAGTCGATGATGCCGCCGTCCCAGTAGTGACCCGCCGGCGCATTCGGGATGTCACGCTCGCCCGCCAGGACGAAGGGGATTGCGCCGCTGGCGGCCAGCGCGCGCTTCACGCCGTCGCCGGTAACGCCGGCGTGGCAGGTGTCGAAGTCGTCGAAGAGGAACGGCGTGGCGGGTTCGGCGCCACTGTGGAAAACGACGCGCTGGAAGGCACTCTGGAGGCGCTCGCGCCCCACGATGTTGCCCAGCGCCGCCGCCCCCATGCCCACCGCGAGGCCGGCCCCCGATGCGCGCCCCGTCAGCCCCTTGCCGCGGGCGGTGACGATATGGCTGTGAATGCGCGGGTGGCTCGCCAGCAGCGCCCCGCCGTCCTCGCCCAGCACGCTCTCGATGATGGCCTTGCTAACGTCGCTGACCTCCGCGACCGTGGGCTTCGCGGCGTAACGCTGGTAGAGGTAGCCGCGCTCCAGGCGCGCCACCGCGGCGGCCGGATCGGCCATGGCGAGGCACGCGTGGCGCCAGGTACCGATGGAGGAACCCAGGGTGACCAGTGGGCGCGCGCTGCGCTGCAGGAAGTCGCCGAACAGCACCTCGTCGAGATAGCGCAGCACGAACCACTTGGGTCCTCCCGATGCGCCAAGCAGGGTGCCGAAGAGCTCCGGTGCCCAGCCGTGTTCCCGGATTTCCCGTGCCGCCGTGCTGCCGAGATACACCGACAGCGCTTTAGCCACGCCGCACTTCCCGCGGCGAGCGCCCCGTCCACTTGATGTAGGCGCGGCGGAAGTTCGAGGCATCGCTGAAGCCGACGAGGTAGGCGATGGTCGACAGCGGCAGCCGCGTGTTCTGCAGGTAGCGCGTGGCGTGTTCCGAGCGCACCTGGTCGAGCAGTCGCTGGAAGGACAGTCCCTCCTCATCGAGGCGGCGACGGTAGGTGCGCGAGCTCAGGTTGAGCATCTGGGCGATCTGCGGCATCTGCGGGTACTGGCCCTCCAGCTTGCGCAGCAGGCGGAGGGTCTGCTCGGCAACCGAGTCCTCGCCCTCCAGGTCGGCGAGCAGGCGCGCGCACTCCGACTCGTACAACTCGCGCAGTACCGGGTTGGAGGAGGGCAGCGGCGTGCCCAGCAGTTCGCGCGGGAAGACCACGCGCGCCTGCACGGTATCGAAGTGCACATCTTCGCCCAGCACGTCGTAGTAGAGCTGCGCGTGGGCTGGCGCGCTGTAGGGCAGTTCCATGCGCATGCACAGGTCGGGCAGGTCCAGCATGCCGCGCAGGGTGTTGATCAGTGCGCCGTAGATGAGTTCGTAGCCGAACTCCTCCGGCGCGTCGGCGGGCGTGGTGAAGATGCGTACGATGAAATCCTCATCGACGGTCTCGAACTCCAGGTGCAGTCCCGACGCCAGCAGGTGGTAGTACTTCATGAACAGGTCCATGACCTGCTCGAGGTCGGGACAGGTCATGAACGCCTGGCCGAGCACGGCGTGGGCGCTCAGGTTGAGGTTGAGGCCGAGGCGCAGCCCGAGGGCGGGGTCGCCGGTCAGTTCGAGCGCGTTGGTCACGAGCTGGCGGAAGTCGGTGTCGCTGACGCGGGCGCCCATGCTCGCCACGCCCGAGTGAGCGAAGCTCGTACCCCGGAGGAGATCCGCGCGGGCGCAGCCCTCCCGCTCGACCATGTCGATGAGGATGAGCGCGTAGGGCGCGGGGGTGGAGGGCGACGCCATCCCGCCATTTGGCCATAAATGACCGTAATTTGACAAGACCTCACCTGTTGCGGGCAGCCGCACTGCCGCATAGTGCAATCTGGCCAAACCCATGGAGCAGTAGCGTTATGAAAGTGGAATGGAAAGACGACACCCCGCGCAAGATCCAGTCCTTCGCAGGCGCGGACTACCCCCGCGAAAACCCGGACCTCGAGGACCTCCTGACCGGCCCGGATGTGGACCACATCGCGGAGATCTTCCAGACCCCGCTGACCGGGTCCTACAACTGGGATTACAAGGTGCAGGACGATCGCATCAAGAAGCTGTATGACCTCGGCAAGCAGCTCAACTGGGACCCGGAAATCGATATCGACTGGGACCGCCCCTGGCCGGAGGAAACGCGTTCTCCCGAGATGATGAACCTGCACGACTACGAGCCCTACCTCGCGATGGACGAGAAGACCCGCGACGAGTTCTGGCTGCACATGAACGCCTGGAGCCTGTCGCAGTTCCTGCACGGTGAGCAGGGTGCGCTGTTGGTCGCCTCCCAGTTGTGTTCCTGCGCCCCGACACTGAACGCAAAACTCTACGCCGGTTCGCAGACCTTCGACGAGGCGCGCCACGTGGAGGTGTTCAACAAGTACCTGCAGAAGCGCATCGGCATGATGTACCCGATCAACACGCACCTGAAGGCGATCATCGACAAGATCCTCACTGACCCGCGCTGGGACATGAAGTTCATCGGCATGCAGATCGTGATCGAAGGCCTGGCGCTGTCTGCTTTCGCTACCACGCGCGAGACCACCCCGGACCCGATCCTCAAGGACGTGGTCTACCTGGTGACCCGCGACGAAGCGCGCCACGTGACGTTTGGCGTCAATTACCTCGAGGAGTTTGTGCAGACGCTGTCGGAAGAGGAGCGCGAGGAACGCGCGCTGTTCGCGTACGAGGCGTGCGCCATCAGCCGCGAGCGCCTGGTGGCAACCGATGTCTTCCGCCACTTCGGCTGGGACGTGGAAGAGGCGCGGCACAAGGTGCTGGACGGCTTCGTGATGTCGACCTTCCGCAACCTGCTGTTCCAGCGGGTCATCCCGAACCTCAACCGCATCGGCCTGCTCACCGACAACGTGCGACCCAAGTTCGAGGAACTCGGTATCCTGGAGTACGAGAACCTGGCCACCGACGGCGACATCGACTGGTCTTCCCTGGAGCGGCCGCTCGACACGGGCGAGGCGCAGGCCTACGAGCAGGAAATGCTGGCGGAGTTCGCCAAGAAACACGAGGAGCACACGCAGCAGCAGGCCAGCAGCGCCGCCTGAGCAAAACACGCGCGCACAAAAAAGCCGGCTTCGAGCCGGCTTTTTTACGTCTTGGGGTGTGCTGCGAGGCGCTTACGCGCTCAGGGCCTTCACCTGGGCGTTCAGGCGGCTCTTGTGGCGAGCGGCCTTGTTCTTGTGGATGATGCCCTTGTCGGCCATGCGGTCGATGACCGGGACGGCGCTGGCGTAGGCGGCCTGCGCTGCCTCGGCGTCACCGCCCGCGACGGCGGCGTTGACCTTCTTGATCTCGGTGCGCACCAGGGAGCGCAGGCTGGCGTTGTGGGCGCGGCGCTTGACGATCTGGCGTGCGCGCTTGCGGGCTTGTGCTGAATTTGCCACGTGGATTGCCTCGGGGGTGTGGTTTTAAAGAGGCGCGATTATTCACATTGGCCCCAACCTTGTCAACCGGACCCCCGCTGGTGGCAGCCGCGCCCGGCTGGGGTATACTAATGGCTATTAGTCAATCCGTTCCCGTTCCCATGGAATCCTCCGCCGCCAGCGCAGAAGACAACCGCAGCACCGCCGATCGCATCCTCGACGCGGCTGAAGACCTGTTTGCCGAGAAGGGCTACAGCGCGACGTCGCTGGGGGACGTGGCGGATCGGGTGGGTATCCGCTCGCCCAGCCTGTACAACCACTTCAAGAACAAGGAAGCCCTGTACGAGGCGGTACTGGAGCGCCTGCTGCGGGACTTCTCCGCGCCCCTGCTGGAACTCGAGGGCGGCCCGGTGACGCAGGAGCGGGTGTTCTACTGGCTCGAGGCGATCGTGCGCCAGCACCACTCCAACCCTAACCTCGCCCGCCTGCTACAGCACGCGGCGTTGTCGGGCGGCCCGCATACCAACGAGCTCATCGATCAGCTCTTCCGCCCCATGTTCCAGCCCGCCGACCGGATGGAGGGCAAGGACCTGTCGGTGATCGAGGACAGCGGTCTGCAGCCGTGGGCGGTCATGGCGTTCAACAACCTGGTTATGTCCTACGTGACCATGGCGCCGATGTACCGCGACCTGCTCGGCCAGGACCCGTTCAGCGAAGAAGCCCTCGAAAACCAGCTCAGCCTGATAAAAATCCTGCTCAAAGCTGTATTTGAATACAGGGGCGACTAGCGCCCCATCAAGCGGTGCCTGCCCATGTTGATCACTGACTCCGTACATATCTGGCGTGAGCCCGACGGCGACTACCACATCGAGTGGGAGGCCAGTCATCCGGGCACCAAGGTGACGGTCGAGCCCATCGCGGCGGACGGCGGGGTGACCGCGCACTACGACGAGTCGGCCGCCCGCGCCCGCCTTGCCGGCCTGCCCATGGGCCTGCGCCACACCTTCCTGCTGCGCGATGAGCACGGCAACGAATACCGGGCCATGGAGCGCCGCCTCGGCATGGCGGGCACGCCCAACTTTCGCGACTTCGGCGGCTACGGCACCAAGGACGGCAGGCGCGTGAAGTGGGGTTACCTGTTCCGCTCGGGCCAGTTGTCGGCGCTCAGTGAGTCGGACATCGAACTGCTCGACAGCCTGCAGCTGGACCTGATCTGCGATTTCCGCCGGGTGGAGGAACAGGAGAGCGAGCCCAGCCTGCTCCCCGCGCTGCGCCGGCCGCGCATCGCCAGCCTGCCCATCGTCCCCGGCAGCAATGCGCGCTTCTTCGAGGAGGCCGAGGGCCAGATGAACGCGGGCCCCGCGGCGATGTACGAGTTCATGGTGGAGATCAACCGCGACTTCGCCGAGGAGCAGACCGAGACCTATTCGCGCATGTTCCGCGAGATCCTCGACATCGATAACGCCCGTTTTCTGGTGCACTGCGCGGCGGGCAAGGATCGCACCGGGTTCGCGGCGGCGCTGGTGCTCCTGGCGCTGGGTGTGCCCGAGGAAGTGGTCATGTCGGACTACCTGCTCACCCGGCGTTATTTCCATCCGCAGGAACAGATCGACCGCCTGCGCCGGAAGTACGACATGGAGCAGATGGACCCTGCGGCCATCGTGCCCATGCTGGAAGTCCACGAGGCGTACCTCGAGCGGGCGCTGGCGGCGATCGCGATGTCCTATCCCTCGCTGGAGGCCTACCTCGACGAGGCGCTCGGCGTGGGCGCGCCCGAAGTCGCAGAGCTGAAGCGCCGTTACCTGGACTAGTCCCGCTCCCGATGTCCGGCATCTCGGCGCGCCTGTAGGGTCGAATTCATTCGACCTGGAAACGAACTCTCGCTCCTTGACGGTGCCCGGTATCGAGAACCGCGTGCCAGGTCGAATGAATTCGACCCCCCAGGGCTGGGCGGCTGCAGTTTTTCAGGCATAAAAAAAGGCCAGCGCAATGCTGGCCTCTTTTTATGCCTTCGCAGGCCACTCAGGCGGCTTTACACGCGGCCTTGGCTGCCTTGATCTGGCGCTTCTCGCAGTCCTCGCTGTCGGCCTTGCCCACGCACCACTTGCGGCGGTTGTCCCAGGCGGTCAGCTCGGCGGTGCGGCCGTTGGAGCACTTCACCGTGAACGAGGAGTACTCGCTGCCGTCGGCGTCTTCCGCGTTGGCGTTGAATACGATACTGGTGGGTTTGGCGGCCATGACGCCGGCGGCGAAGGTCATAAGAACGGCAGCAACGGCCGTGACCAGGATTTTCATAACAAGTCCCTCAAAATATATATCGCTATGGAAGTGCCGTGGCTATGGTGCAACGGCGGGAGGATTATACGGGGCGTCGTGTGACCCCGATGAGTGAACTATTCCTCACAAACAGCAGGGGTGGCCGGGCGACAAGCGGACTATTGCGTAACTTATTGAATAATAATGATATTTTACTTATGAGATCGCCCCGGCGGGGCATTAAGCTTCGTTAATCTTCGCCCCGGGTTGTGTCATGTGCGGGCTACCCTATGCGGGCCACCCGCCTCAGGCGAGGAAGATCAGGACCCAGCCGACAATTGCGACCAGGATGGCCTCGCCGGCCTTGTCGAGGCGCGCGAGCGCGTAGAGGTAGGACAGTGGCGGCAGGAAGATCGTGCACAGGCCCCAGGTGTAATCCTCTTTCCAGGCCACGATCAATAACACCACCCAGCTGACCAGCAGGCAGGCTACGCCGTAGGTCGCGAGAGTTGCGGATGCTGCTTCCATGTTTCACCTCTGGACGAGTCGACTGGTTGAACGACAAATGCGGTGGCGCAGGTTAGCAGAAAGCCCCTGCCAAGTCAGCGCTGACGTGCTGCTCACGACGCCGCCGCGCCCGCTTTGGGCCAGTGACTAAGGGGGTGAATTTGGGTAAGGTGGTTCGCCGCCCGACCCTTCGCACTGCAACCGGACCTGCCTACTTGACGGACCCTTTTGCCGACATCCGTCCCTACCGTGACGATGAAGTAGCCGCCGTGCTCGCGCGCCTGCTCGATGACCGGGAATTCCTCGATGCCATAGCAACATTCCGCCTTGGCGCGCTGGCCGGTGTGCTGCCTGCACTGTGGCGGCCGCTGGTGCGCTTCGCGCTCCGCCGCGAGGTGCGGGGAGTCAATGACGTGGCCAGTATGCAGGAGGTCATCGAGTCGTACATGGACCGCATGATCGAGCAGTCCACCCGCGGCTTCAGCGTGTCGGGCCTGGAGGGGCTTGAGCCGGGCCGGGCCTACCTGTTCATGAGCAATCACCGCGACATCACCCTCGACCCGGCCTTCACCAATTACGCCCTGCACACGTCGGGTCGCGACACGGTGCGCATCGCCATCGGCGACAACCTGCTCACCAAGCCGTGGACCTCCGACCTGATGCGCCTGAACAAGAGTTTCATTGTCAAACGCTCCGTGTCCGGCCCGCGGGAACTGCTCGCGGCATCCAGGACCCTGTCGCAATACATCCGCCACTCCATCGAGCAGGACAACGCCCCGGTCTGGATAGCCCAGCGCGAGGGCCGCGCCAAGGACGGCGTGGACCGCACCGAGCCCGTGATCATCAAGATGCTGTCCATGAGCCGGGACAAGGGCTCGGAGAGTTTCGAGGAGCACATGCGGGCCCTGCGTATCGTGCCCGTGTCCATCTCCTATGAACTGGATCCCTGCGACGGCGCCAAGGCGCGCGAACTGCACCACATCGCCACGACGGGCAGCTACCAGAAGGCCGAGCAGGAAGACCTCGCGTCCATCGCGCTCGGCATCTCGGGCGACAAGGGGCGCGTGCACGTGACCTTCGGCTCACCGCTGGCGCCGGACCTCGATTCACCGGATGCGGTCGCCGCGGCGATCGATGCCCAGGTAATCGCCGGCTTCTGCCTGCACCCGACCAACTTGTACGCCTATCGTCGCCTGCATGGCAGGGACGCGGAACTGCCCGGCGATCTCTACGCAGAGGATGGCGACGTCACTGAGGCGCAGTTCAACGCGCGTATCGACGCGCTGCCCGCGGAACACCGCGACTACGCCCTCGGCATCTACGCCAACGCGGTCGTCAGCAAATTGTCCGTCGGGGAGGGTGGCTGCAGCCCTTGCTGAGCGAGGAACTGAAGGACGCGATCCGCGACGCCTACAACGCGATCATCGAGCACAAGTCGCTGACCGCACGCTGGGGCCAGCGCCAGATGATCGCCGAGATAGCGAACACGCTCGCGCGCATCCCCGAGTCCGGCGAACCGCAGGAACCACCCGTGTGTGTTATCGAGGCGGGCACGGGCACCGGCAAGACGATCGCCTACGCCGTCGCGGCCATCCCCATGGCCCAGGCGCTGGGCAAGCGCCTCGTGGTCTGCACCGCGACGGTGGCGTTGCAGGAACAGTTCGTCAACAAGGACCTGCCCGATATCCGCGAGGCGAGCGGTCTGCAGTTCAGCTACGCGCTGGCCAAGGGGCGCCGCCGCTACGTGTGCCTTTCGAAGCTCGACCGGCTCATTGCGGACGGCGGCGACGAGGCGGGGCTGCTCGACCTCTACGCCCAGGAACAGCCCGAGGGCGACGGCTTCGACGCGCTGCCGTTGTACAACGACATGCTCGACGCCATGGCCCGCGGGCAGTGGGACGGCGACCGCGACAACTGGCCCGACGCCATCCCCGAAAACGCGTGGTTCAACGCCACGTCCGATCACGCGCAGTGCTCGGGCAGGCGCTGTCCCAATATCAGCCAGTGCAGTTTCTTCCGCGCGCGGGATGAGCTGCAGAGCGCGGACATTATCGTGACCAACCACGATCTCGCACTGTCCGACCTCGCCCTCGGCGGCGGCGCGATCCTCGCGCCGCCCGAGGAGAGCATCTACGTCTTCGACGAGGGCCACCACCTGCCGGACAAGGCGCTCGATCACTTTGCGAGCTTCTGTCGCATCCCCGCGACCATCGGCTGGCTGGAAGACGCGCAGAAGTCGCTCGCTTCCGCCGCGGCCGCGCTGGCCCCGCTGGACAGCGCCCAGCGCCTGCTCGCGAAGCTGCCGGAGGAATTGACGTCCGCCGTGGCCAGCCTGCAGGTCGCGGAGCAGGTCGTGGCAACGCTGTTCGGCGAGATGGATCCCACCGATGCGCGCGACGACCAGCAACTGCGCTTGCCCCACGGCCATGTGCCGCCCTCGCTGATGCAGGTCGCCACGACCCTGAAGGGGCAGTTCGAGAACCTCGCGGCCACTCTAGCGCGGCTCGAGACTGTCCTGGAGGAGTCCCTCGAAGACGACTTCGCGGGCGTCGACAAGGCGGAAGTGGAAACCTGGCATATCAACATCGGCGGTTTGCTCGGGCGCACGGAGGGTGCCTATGCGCTGTGGCAGGACTATGCCGTTACCGGCGAGGGCGAGGAGCCGCCGCGCGCCCGCTGGCTTACACTGCGCAGCTTCGGCGGTTTCGACCTGCGCTGCAGTCCGGTACTGGCCGCGGAGATCCTCAACGACTGCCTCTGGTCCCGCGCCGCCGGCGTTATCGTGACGTCCGCCACCATGACGGCGCTGGGCTCGTTCGAGCGCTTTATGCTGCACTCGGGTGCGCCGCGCGACGCGCGCTACAAGGTCGTGGCCAGCCCCTTCCAGTACGAGAGCGCGACCTTCACCGTGCCGCCGATGGACTGCGACCCGGGCGATGCCGCCGCGCATACCGCGGCGCTCGTGGAGCAGTTGCCGCGGATCATCGATCGCGGGGAGGGCACCCTCGTATTGTTCTCGTCGCGGCGCCAGATGCTAGATGTGTACGACGGCGTGAGTGGAGAGTTCGGCGGCGCGCTGCTCATGCAGGGCGACTACAGCAAGCAGGAAATACTGCGCAGGCACCGCGAGGCGATCGACAACGGCGACGGCAGCATCATCTTCGGCCTGGCGAGCTTCGCGGAGGGTGTGGACCTGCCCGGCGACTACTGCCGCCACGTGGTGATCGCCAAGATTCCGTTTGCGGTTCCGGACTCCCCGTTGGAGGCAGCACTCGCGGAATGGGTGGAGAGCCAGGGCCGCAACGCGTTCATGGAGATCAGCGTGCCCGACGCCGCGCTGCGCCTGGTGCAGGCGAGCGGGCGGTTGTTGCGTACCGAGACAGACACGGGGCGCGTCACGCTGATGGACCGGCGGATCCTGACCAGGCGCTACGGCAGCGCGATACTGAATTCGCTGCCGCCGTTCAAGCGGCAACTGGGATAGCCGGGCGGTTACGGACAGAGGCGGCGGTTGGAGCGGGTGATGGGAATCGAACCCACGTTTGAAGCTTGGGAAGCTCCAGTTCTACCATTGAACTACACCCGCGCGGGGCACAGAGCATAGCCACATCACCACAGCGGGTCAAAGCCGCCCGGCATACGCATGGCGCGTGTTAAGGTAGGGTCGCACTGTGGCCCGGGCGCCAGGAGAGTTGGATTGAGTACAGCGACGGATATCGCAGCGGTCCTGATCGATATCGAGGCGCAGTTGCGCCAGCTCGGGCAGTGGGACAAGCTGCCGCCCACCGACACGGCCCTGGCCTCCAGCCAACCCTTCTGCGTCGACACGCTGACCCTGCCCCAGTGGCTGCAGTTCGTGTTCCTGCCCACCATGTACCGGCTGATGGAAGACGGCGAGCCGTTGCCCGACCGCTGCGGTATCGCGCCCATGGCGGAGGAATACTTTCGCGGCACCGGGCTCGCCAGCGCCGACCTCATAGGCGCGCTGGTTCAAGTAGATAAACTGCTTTCCGAGGGGACTCCCGGGGCCCACTGAGGCTAACGGAGGCGTAATGTAGCACCTGCTGACTGCCCAGTCAGAATGTGCTAGCTTGCGGCCCAATAAGACCCGGAACGCCTTTCCGGCCGATAAAATTCCCCAGGTGGTTGTCATGAACGCTCTTGCGCCCGTCAAACTCGCCGCACTGCCCCTCGTTGCCCTGCTCGCCGCCTGTGGCGGAGGTGGAGGCGGCGGTGGCAACGACGCCAATGTCGACAACCAGCAGAACGGCTCCGCTGAAATCACCTGGCACAGCGCCACGCGGACCATCGTGGAGCGTTACTGCACCGGCTGCCACACGGACGGCAGCCCATTGGCACCGTTCCCCCTGGAGACCTACGAGCAGGTGGCCGCCAAGATGTCCGCCATCAGTTACGTGCTGGAAACCGACACCATGCCGCCGCTCGGCTTCACCGACATCACCACGGCGGATCTCAGCCTGCTCACCCGCTGGCTGAACGACGGCGCCCCCCAGGGCGACCCATCGCAGACCCAGTACATCGCGTCCAGCTTTACCTACCACGGCGACATCCGCCGCATCATCGAAGAGAAGTGCGTGACCTGTCACGTGGAAGGCGGCGTGGCACCGTTTACCCTCGGCAGCTACGAGGAAGTGAAGGCCGTGGCGGCGGCCGCGCTGTTCGCGGTGGAGAACGGCACCATGCCGCCCTGGCCGCCGACGCCGGGCTACTCGCGTCTGCGCGACCCGCGCCTCTTGTCCCCTGAGGACGAGTACGCACTGGTCAACTGGCTGCAGAGTGACCTGCCCGAGGGCAACGAGGCCGACTATGTGCCGCCCAAGCCAGCCGAGCCCCTCGACATCGACTTCAACCTGCAGGTGAAACTGCCGGAACCCTACACGCCGAACCTGCGTCCCGACGACCACCGCTGCTTTGCGATCGACTGGCCGCTGGACGAGTTCGCCTATGTCACCGCGGTGGACGTCATCCCCGACCAGGTCGCCGAGGTGCACCACGTTATCGTCAATATCATCGAGCCCAAGGACGTGCACCACTATGTCGGCGCGGGCGGCGAGGACGGCGATCCGGGTTGGTACTGCCTCGGCTCGGGTGGCATCGAAGGCGCTCCGCTGCCGCGCCAGATCGGCGGCTGGGTGCCGGGCAATGCGCCCGGTACGGTGCCCGAGGGCACCGGCATGGGCATCGACCCGGACTCGATACTCGTGGTGCAGATGCACTACAACACGCTGGTGACCGAGCCCGTACCCGACCAGTCCACCATCCTGATAGCCACCACCGACGAGGTGGAGCGACCCGCCAGCGGCTTCCTCTACACCAACCCGCAGTTCTTGGGCGGTGGCGTCATGACGATCCCTGCCGGTGAGGCGAACGTGTGGCACGGCTTTACCGTGCCCGCGGGCGTCCTGGGCCGCCTCTTCGGTGGCCCCGCCGGGCTGCAGAACGGTGAACCGTTCGCGCTGCACAACGGCTTCATCCACATGCACAACCTCGGCACCACGGCGCGCACGACGCTGATCCGCCCCGACGGCACGGAGCAGGTGATCGTCGACATCCGCGACTGGGACTTCAACTGGCAGCAGAACTACGGGTTGAGCGAGGAAATCCGGGTCAATCCGAACGACCTGTTCAAACTCGAATGCACCTGGGACAACACGGCGTCCAACCAGACGATCGTCGACGGCGTGCAGTTACCGCCCCGAGACGTGGACTGGGGTGACGGCACGGGCGACGAGATGTGCCTGACCAACCTGTACGTGACGAAGCTCAAGGAAGGCCACGACTACAGTTACCACCCGACGGTGCACATCGAGACGCCCACCTACCGGCAGAAATTCAAACCGGGTGCCCTGGTGCCCCTGGAATTCCTGTTCAACAACTTCGCATTGCACGAGCCGGGCGCGCACGGTGACGATGCCCACGAGCACGACGATACCCATGGCGGCGACCATAGCGGGGTCTACGAGGGCCATTACCATGTCTACCTCGATACCGACGATGATAACGCAGAGCACCTGACGGCCTGGGACGAGAACTACTACTTCCAGCTGCCCGAGGATATCCTGCCGGGTATTCACACCCTGCGGGTCAGCCTGCGCGGTACAGACCACCATGCGCTCGGTGTCGAGGAAACCGTGGAAATCGAGGTTGCCGACGTGGCCGCCACCGCCGCGGATGCACTCATCGACGTGAACGACTGGGCAGAACAATCCGCCGCGGACGACACCACCTTCGCGCAGTATCGTCCCGCCTCCGTCGAGTGCCCGTCCAATAGCTGGTACAACGAGGACGGTGCGCTCGAAGTCGAAACCGGCTTCTGTAACTACCTTTCCGTTGCCCAGTCGTCCAAAACCGACATTGCCGAGGGCGACACGGTGCATCTCGTGTTGTGGCACGGCAGCCTGCGGTTCGATGAGCCTGCCACGGGTCACGTGGCGATCGCGGTGGACGGCAACATTGTCTGGGAAGAGACCGTCGCCATTCCCGCCGGCGCGGACATATTCGATGTGCGCACTACGGCGAATTTCAGCGCGCCCGCGGGCAGCAAGGTCGAGTACAAGGTGAGTAACCACGGCTACAACACCTGGACCCTGCTCAAGCTGGAGGTCGAGCGCTGAGCACGTTGCTGCAACGGCTGGCCTTCTGCCTGGGCCTCTGCCTGTCACTTGCCGCCAACGCGGGAGTGAAGGTGGGGGACGAGGCGCCCGCCGTGGCCCTGCCCGGTATCGGCGGGACTGTGGGCATCACCCTGGCCGACCTGCGCGGCAAGGTCGTGTACGTCGATTTCTGGGCTTCCTGGTGCGGCCCGTGCCGCGTCTCCTTCCCCCAGCTCGAGGCGATTCGCCGCGAACTGGGTCCCCTGGGCTTCGAGGTCCTGGCCATCAATGTCGACGAGGACGAAGACGACGCCAGCGAGTTCCTCTCCGAGGTGCCCGTGACCTACCCGATCGTGCGCGACGCGGAAGGTGTGACCCCGCAGGCCTACGGCATCATGGGCATGCCCACGGGCTACCTGGTTGACCGCAGCGGTGTAGTTCGCGATATTCACCAGGGCTACAAAAAGAGCGATGGCGAGAAGCTGCGCGAAACCATAAAAGAGTTGTTGGGAGAATAATAGTGAAATACCTGACCGGCCTCGCCGTGGCCTTGCTGCTGTGCGGGTGTGAAACCGTGCAGCCGTGGGAGCGTGGCACCCTCGCGAAGGAAGAGATGCAATGGCAGTCCGACGTCATGGAAGGCCGTATGCGCGACCAGATTCACGCCAGTAAGGAGGCCTCATCCGGCGGCACGGGGGCCGCGGGCGGCGGTTGCGGGTGTAACTGATGAGCGCCCGCGACGACAACAACAAGCAGTCCACTCTCGTGGCGCTGACCTCCAGTGCACTCCTGCTGCCCGCCTACCAGGCGGCGGCCGATGCGCCGCCGGAGTACACCGAACTCGGCGTGCGTTACAGCAAGTACGAGGAGGACGACATCGAGGGCAAGAAGTCCTTCGGTGGCGGCAGTGAGCGCTACGAGATCGATATCGCGCAGTTCCACCTGCTCGCGCCCGTGGGCGACAATCTCTCGTTGGCGCTGGACGTGCAGTGGGAGGACATGAGCGGCGCCTCGCCCTGGTTCGTGGGTGAAAGCAGCAGCGGGCCCCGGGTCATCATGAGCGGCGCGAGTATCGAGGATACCCGCACCGAGGTCAGCGTGGCCACGCGCTACTACTATGACCGCGGCAATGCCGGCATCAGCTACACCTATTCCGATGAGGACGACTACGAGTCCGACGCCTTCTCCCTGGACGCCTCGCTCAACAGCGAGGACGGCATGACCACCTACACGGCGGCCATCTCCTCCTCCTGGGATGATATCGAGCCCACACAGGGTTCCATACCCACCAACGCGGTGGACGAGGAAAAGGACATTCGCTCGGCCTGGATCGGCGTCACGCGCATCGTGAGCAGGCAGGCCATGGTGCGTTTCGGCCTCAGCTACACCTACCGGGACGGCTACCTGACCGACCCCTACAAGAGTCGCGACAGCCGTCCGGACGAGCGCAAGGAATACACCTTCAGCACGGGCTACCGCCACTTCTTCGATGAGTACGATGCGGCCCTGCACCTCGATTATCGCTACTTCGACGACGACTGGGACATCGCGTCCCACGCGCTGGACGTCGCCTGGGTGCAGAACCTGCCCGAGGACGTGCAGCTCACGCCGTTCTTTCGCTACTACACACAGGACGAGGCGCGTTTCTTCAACGTGGTGACCGAGACCACCGACCGTTTCTACGCGGACGACTACCGGCTCTCGGCCTACGGCGCGCTCACCTTCGGCCTGCGCGTGCGCAAGGACATCGGCAACTGGTCGGTGAACGCCACCGGCGAACGCTACCGTTCCGACCAGAGCTGGAGCCTGTACAACGGCAACGAGGCGCCGGGCCTCGTCGACTTCTGGCGCGTCAGCTTCGGGCTGGACTACACCTTCCGCTGAGTCCGGCAGCGCCCGTGCAGGGTCTTGAGCACTGCTTCAAGGCGATGGGCGGCCCCTGCCGGCTGCGCCTCGAGGTCCCCGCGGACTTCGAGGCGGCGCCCGCCATCGCGGCCGCGGAAGCCGAGGTGCAACGGCTGGAGGCCAAGTACAGCCGCTACCTGGACGACTCCCTGACCTCCGCCATCAACCGCGCCGCCGGTGCGGGAGAACCCACGCCGATCGACGCGGAAACCGCCGCGCTGCTCAATTACGCTGACACCGCCTGGCGCGAGAGCGACGGGCTCTTTGACCTCACCTCGGGTGTGCTGCGCAGGGCCTGGGATTTCCGCTCCGGTCGCCCGCCGCGCGCAGGCGCGGTGGAGGAGGTGCTGCCGCTTGTCGGCTGGCAGCAGGTGCAGTGGGATTCGGGCTCGGTCTACCTGCCGCTCGCGGGCATGGAGCTGGACTTTGGCGGTTGCGTCAAGGAGTACGCCGCCGACAGCGCCGCGCTGTGCCTGCGTCGTGCCGGCGTCACGGCGGCGCTGGTCGATCTCGCGGGTGACCTGGCGGCGGTGGGTGTGCCGGGGGGACAGCGGGGCTGGCCCGTCGGCATTCGGCACCCGGAGCAACCCGGCGGCGCGCTGGCGCACCTGTTACTGCCGGAAGGTGGCCTGGCGAGCAGCGGCGACTACGAACGCTGTATCGAGTTGGACGGCGTGCGCTACGGGCACATCCTGCACCCCGCCACGGGTTGGCCCGTGCGCGGCCTGGTGGCGGTGAGCGTGCTCGCGCCGCAGTGCCTGGTGGCGGGCAGCTCCGCGACCATCGCGATGCTCAAGCCCGCCGGCGAGGCGCTGCACTGGCTGAACCGGCTGGGCCTGCCCTGGATGGCGGTCGATGCCGAACTGCGCGTGCATGGCACGGTGGCGCCCGACTAGGGAGACAGCTCCCGCGCACCCGCGTCGAGGCGCCCCTGCGCGATGCGCGGCCGTGTTCCGGCCGGCGGCTGGAACTCGCGGTCCGGTAGCAGCGCGGTGCCGTTGTAGGGTGCGAGGTCGCGCGCGCCGTCGATCGCACTGGCATTGCGCGGCGGCAGCCAACTGCCGGCCCGTCGATGGCCCAGGTTCACGAAGTAGTTGTTGGCCTTGTCGCCCTTGCCGAGCAGGAAACGCCCTCGACCGAAGGTGAGGTTGTTGAAAACGCCGACCTCGCCGCCCGCGTGGTTGCGCACCAGTGAGCCGTTCCACGCCTCGTTTACGAACGTGTTGTTCACCACGAACAGGCGGCGTTGCATATCGCTCCGGTCGTCGCAGCCCTCCGCACCGTAGCCGATAGCATCCACATTCTGGGTGGAGTCCGCCTGCTGCATGTCGTTGCCGATGACGAAGCTCAGCCCGCAGTTGGGCAGGTCCACCAGGCGACTGGAGGTGCCGCCGGGAATGTCCTCGATGCGGTTGTAGCGGATATGGTTCTCGTAGGCGCGCGACTTGATCTGGTGGCCGCGGTCGGTACCCATGATGTGGCTGCCCGTAATGCTGAAGCGCTTCAGCGCGCCGATGTACAGGCCGTGGCTGAAACGGCTCTCGCGTTTCTGGTAGAAGAAGCGCGAATCCTCGATGACCAGGCTGGCCTCGGGATCGCGACCGGTGAGGATCGAAAACTCGTTGTGATGAAAGTAGGTGTTGCGCAGCGTGAGGTTGCCGCGCTCGTGGCGGATGCCCGCACCGTTGGTGTCCTCCACCCTGGCGCCGGAGAATTCCACGTTCTCAATCAAGACATTGTTCCCGGCGACGATCCAGATGGCCTTGCCGTTCGGAATATTGCCGGATGACTTGAGGTGGGCCATGCCGCCGATGCCGCGGATCGTGATGTCGTCCTGCGGCCACGTCGCGTAGTCGTTGTCGTAGACCCCCGCGTCGATCTCGACGGTATCCCCGGAGCGCGCCAGGCGCGCGGCGGCTGCGGGTGTCTTGAGGGCGCGGTCGGGACCCACCTGCAATGTCTGCGCGGTGGTGGCCGCGGGTAGCGCCGGCAGTGCGGCACTCCAGGCCAGCATTACCAGGGCGAGGAATACGCGCGGCGCGGAGCTTGTCGTGAGACTCTGGATGTCCATAAGGTCAATGCGCCGCGCCTTCCATGTGGCCGGTTAAGCCGAGCAGGCCGGGCAGTTCCGCCAGGCTGTTAATGCGGTATGTCGCGCTGCTGAAATCCTGCCCCGCAGTAAAGGCATTGTAGACCACGGCGCAGTCGATGCCAGCGGCGACCGCGGCACGCAGGCCGCGCTGGGAGTCCTCTATGACCAGGCACTCGTCCGGCGTCGCGCCGAACCGCTGCATGGCGAGCAGGTAGGGCTCCGGGTGCGGCTTGGACAATGCGTAGTCCTCGCGTACCAGGGTGAAGTCCATGTAGTCGACGATGCCGCGCTCTGCGTGAATCACCTCGAAGTCGGCGCGCTTGGAGGTGGTGACAATCGCCATGCCGAAGTGGCTGGACAGCAGCTCGAGGACGTCGAGTACGCCTGCAATCTCGATGTCCTGCGTCGCCAGGAACTCGCGGTACAGCGCATCGCGCTCCAGGCGCTTGGCGCGTGCGGCCTGCTCGCTGACACCTGCGGCGATGGCCAGGTCCCAGCTCGACAGGCCGTCCACCATACGCGCGAGGTAATCCTCCAGGGGGAGTGTAATGCCGAGCTCGGCGATTTTCCTGCGCGTCGCCTCGTAGTACCAGCCCTCGGTATCCACGAGCACGCCGTCGTGGTCCCACAAGAGGTACTTCTTTCCCGTTGCCAGCGTCATGGGCCCGGCTTACGCGTTGCCGGTACCCGCCGCGCCTTCCCGCTCGAGGCGGCGCTGCGTCTCGAGCTTGTTCTGGTAGCCGGACTGGATGATATCCACCGCCACGAGCACGGCGATCGAGAAGTAGAACGTGGACTTGGCCATGGGTTCAACGGCGTACCCGAATAGTTTCAGGTGCGCCTCGTGCCCGCCCTCGCCGAGGAGTACCACCCCGACGATCAGCAGGATGAACAGGCCCAGCACCTCGTACTTGCGGTTCTTCGCGATGAACTCGGACACGGAATCGGCCAGCAGCAGCATCGCGACCCCGGAGGTGACGATCGCGATTGCCAGAACCGGGAACACGTCCGTAATGGCCAGTGCCGAGAGGATGGAATCAAAGCTGAAAATCAGGTTCATGAATACGATGAGTGCGATTACCGCGGCGGCCGACCTGCTCTGGCCGCCGTCGACATCATGGGCAGGGTCATCGAGAGCCAGCAGGTGCGAGATCTCCTTCACGGCGGTGTACATGATGAAGACACCGCCGAACAGGAAGACGATCGTCGCGAAGTTGAACGAGCCCTCCAGCACGCCCGGTATATTCACATGGAAGAAGGGGTCGGTGAGGCTCGCGAGCAACTGGATCATCGTGAACAGCAGCACGATGCGCAGCGCGATGGCGATGAGGATGCCGTTGCGGCGCACCATGGCCTGCTTGTCCGCGGGGGCGCGTTTCGATTCGATGGAGATGTAGAGCAGGTTGTCGAAGCCGAGCACGGCCTGCAGGAATATCAGGACGCCGAGATTGGCGAGATTCTCGAGGGTAAACAACTCAGCCATGGGAGTCGCTCTCCTTGTGCAACTGGGGGGAAGTGGAGCGCCTCACTATAATGGATAAGGCGGGACGCGTCCCGCGGCGGGTGTTACGCTTTGGCTCCTGTAGCAGGAGAGTGCAATGAGCCAGCCCGATATACCCGACTTCGCGCAGTTGCTGGCGCCGTTCATCGGCGCGGTACCGCAGGAGGCAGTGCCCAACTTCCTCGCCCTGCTGGAGCGGGGCGCGGCACAGCGCTACCGTGAGTGGGCCGCGCAGTTGCCCGACTACCGCGAGGGCCTCGGCCGCTGCGCCGCGAGCGAGGACCGGATCGCGGATATCGTGGAGGGCCTGTTCCCCATCGACGACGAGCGCGCCGCGCTCATTCGCGAACCGCTGCCGGCCGCGCGCGACGCCTACTATGAAGTCTTCGAGCACCTGCCACTGGCCGACCAGCTCCACATCCAGGCCGAGGCGGAGCTGCAGGGCGCCGCCGCCTGGCGCGGCATGCTGGCCGGCGAGTTGCCGGCGGCGGTGCGGGAGGGTCTGGAGCGTTGTGCCGGGCTGGAGGAGGCGAGTTCCGCTTACCTGTATTCGATCCTTGACGCGGTGCGCGCGGCGGGTTGAGCCGGACCGCAGAAGTGGCTGCGCGGGTTCTGGATCAGTGCAGGATCCGGTCGGATTGCAGGTCCGCTTTCGGTTCCTTGGTGGTATCAGAAGTGGCAGCGGCCTCGCGCCGTTCCACGTAGGTGCGCAGGCGACCGACAACGGACGTCATAACGTCAATGGTCTGGCTGATCTGGTCCAGCGCCATGAGGATCGTCTCGTTCTCTGAGGGGTTCTTGTCGCCGTCTGCCATGTGCGAGTCCTCGGTTGGTACCGCTTCTCGTTGTTACTGCACCCGGCCACCTGCGGTTGGTGGCCGGGTTGTAGCGGAGGTTCCCGGGGCGGTGCCGCGGGCCTAGTCGTTCCAGCTCAGCGCGCCGCCGGTCTGGTACTCGATCACGCGCGTTTCGAAGAAATTCTTCTCCTTGCGCAGGTCCATGATCTCACTCATCCACGGGAACGGGTTCTGTGCGCCCGGGAACTGCTCCGGCAGGCCAAGTTGTGACAGGCGCCGGTTGCAGATGAAGTGCAGGTACTCCTCCATCATGGCGGCATTCATGCCGAGCACGCCGCGCGGCATGGTGTCGCGCGCGTATTCGATCTCGAGCTGTGTGCCTTCAAGGATCATCTGTACCGCTTCCTGCTGGAACGTCTCGGTCCACAGGTGCGGGTTCTCCAGCTTGATCTGGTTGATGACGTCGATGCCGAAGTTCAGGTGCATGGACTCGTCGCGCAAGATGTACTGGAACTGTTCCGCGACGCCGGTCATCTTGTTGCGGCGGCCCATGGACAGGATCTGGGTGAAGCCGCAGTAGAAGAAGATGCCCTCGGTAACGGCGTAGAAACCGATGAGGTTGCGCAGGAGTTCCTGGTCGGCCTCCTTCGTCCCCGTGCGGAAGGTCGGGTCCGACAGGGAGTGGGTGTGGCTCAGGCTCCACGCGGCCTTCTTCGCGACCGAGGGTATCTCCCGGTACATGTTGAAAACCTCGCCCTCATCCATGCCCAGTGACTCGATGCAGTACTGGTAGGCGTGGGTGTGGATTGCCTCCTCGAAGGCCTGGCGCAGCAGGTACTGACGGCACTCGGGGTTGGTGATGAGGCGGTAGATGGCGAGCACAAGGTTGTTCGCCACCAGCGAGTCGGCGGTGGAGAAATAACCGAGGTTGCGCATCACGATGCGGCGTTCGTCGTCGGTGAGCCCCTCCGGGTTCTTCCACAGGGCGACGTCGGCGGTCATGTTGATTTCCTGCGGCATCCAGTGATTGGCGCAGCCGTCGATGTATTTCTGCCACGCCCAGTCGTACTTGAAGGGCACGAGCTGGTTGAGGTCGGCGCGGCAGTTGATCATGGCCTTCTCGTCCACGGAGACGCGGTCGGCGCCCATCTCGAGCTCTTCCAGTCCCGGTGCGACGTCCATGTGTTCCAGCGCCTCGGCGGCCCTGGCGACATTGTCCGAGGCGGCGGCCGCCGCCTCGGGGTCAATCGTCGGCTCCGGTTCCACCGCGACCGGTGCCGCCCTGGTGTGTTCGCCGCCGTTGCCGGTCCTGGCGGATTTGGTAGGCGCCGCCGGTGCAGGCGCCGGCTCAGGTTCTACGACCTGTTGCGCGGCGGCTGCGGCGGCGGGCGCGCGTGCCCCTTCTTCAACGTTGTAGTCATCCCAACTTAACATCGCTACTTCCTTCCCCTGGCTCAATTCAATGATCTTCAGTGTTTATAATTTTGCGGCCTGCTACTGGCAGGCCTCGCAGTCCGGATCGTCCAGCGAGCAGGCCTGCGGTACCGGCGCGGGCTGCGCCGCCATGCCGGCGCTCTCGCTCGACCGGGACACGGCGTTCAGCGTGCCGGTATCGATCGTGGACTTCTCGGTGCCGGTGGCCGCCAGCGAACGCAGGTAATACGTGGTCTTCAGGCCCGAGAACCACGCCATGCGGTAGGTGACGTCGAGCTTCTTGCCGCTGGCGTTGTTGATGTAGAGGTTCAGCGACTGCGCCTGGTCGATCCACTTCTGGCGGCGGCTGGCGGATTCCACCAGCCAGCGCGGCTCCACCTCGAAGGCGGTGCAGTACACGGCCTTGAGGTCCTGCGGGATGCGGTCGATGGCCTGCACGCTGCCGTCGTAGTACTTGAGGTCGTTGACCATGACCTTGTCCCACAGGCCGCGTTCCTTCAGGTCGTTCACGAGGTAAGGGTTCACCACGGTGAACTCGCCGGACAGGTTCGACTTCACGTACAGGTTCTGGTACGTCGGCTCGATGGACTGCGACACGCCGGTGATGTTGGCGATGGTCGCGGTGGGCGCGATGGCCATGACGTTGGAGTTGCGCATGCCGCGCGCCTTCACCGTCTCGCGCAGCGCGGGCCAGTCCATGCTCTGGCTGCGGTCGACCTGGATATAATCCGCGCCGCGCTCGCGCACCAGTATGTCCAGCGAATCGATCGGGAAGATGCCCTGGCTCCACAGTGAGCCCTCGTAGCTGGAGTACGCGCCGCGCTCTACCGCGAGTTCGGACGAGGCCTGGATTGCGTAGTAGCTGATGGCCTCCATGGAGCGATCCGCGAACTCGATGGCGCCGTCGGAACCGTACGCGATGTGTTGCTTGTACAGCGCGTCCTGGAAGCCCATGAGGCCGAGACCCACCGGGCGGTGGCGCAGGTTGGACGCCTCCGCCTGGGGCACGGAGTAGTAGTTGATGTCGATGACGTTGTCGAGCATGCGCACGGCGGTGCGCACCGTCTTTTGCAGCTTCTCGTGGTTGAGGCCGTTTTCGTCGATGTGCGCGGGCAGGTTCACACTGCCGAGGTTGCACACGGCGATCTCGTCCTTGTTGGTGTTCAGCGTGATCTCGGTACACAGGTTCGAGGAGTGCACCACGCCCACGTGCTGCTGCGGCGAGCGCAGGTTGCACGGGTCCTTGAAGGTCATCCACGGGTGGCCCGTCTCGAACAGCATGCCGAGCATCTTGCGCCACAGGTTCTCCGCGGGGATGGTCTTGAACAGCTTCATCTCGCCGTTGCGGGTCATCTGTTCGTACTGGGTGTAGCGCTCCTCGAAGGCGGTGCCGTAGAGGTCGTGCAGGTCCGGTACGTCGTTGGGCGAGAACAGGGTCCAGGTGCCGCCGTCGAACAGGCGCTTCATGAACAGGTCGGGAATCCAGTTCGCCGTGTTCATGTCGTGGGTGCGGCGGCGGTCGTCACCGGTGTTCTTGCGCAGGTCGAGGAACTCCTCGATGTCGAGGTGCCAGGTTTCGAGGTAGGCGCACACCGCACCCTTGCGCTTGCCGCCCTGGTTCACGGCCACGGCGGTGTCGTTCACCACCTTGAGGAAGGGCACGACGCCCTGCGACTTGCCGTTGGTGCCCTTGATGTAGGAACCCAGTGCGCGCACCTGCGTCCAGTCGTTACCCAGCCCGCCGGCGAACTTGGACAGCATGGCGTTGTCCTGGATGGCGCCGTAGATGCCGTGCAGGTTGTCGGGCACCGTGGTGAGATAGCACGAGGACAACTGCGGGCGCAGGGTGCCGGCGTTGAACAGCGTCGGGGTGGAGCTCATGTAGTCGAAGGACGACAGCAGCTCGTAGAACTCGATGGCGCGGGCGTTCTTGTCGTCTTCCTCTACCGCGAGGCCCATGGCGACGCGCATGAAGAAGATCTGCGGCAGCTCGATGCGCGTTTCGTTCGAGTGGATGAAGTAGCGGTCGTACAGCGTCTGCAGGCCGAGGTAGGTGAACTGCAGGTCGCGCTCGGGCAGCAGTGCCTCGCCGATGCGCTCGAGGTCGTAATCCATGAGTTCCGGCGCCAGCAGCTCCAGCGCCACACCCTTGGCGATGTAGGCGGGCAGGGCCTTGGCGTACAGGGTATCCATGTCGTGCTGGGTGGCGGACTCCGCCACGCCGAGGAACCCGAGGGCCTCCGCGCGCAGTGTGTCGCACAACAGGCGCGCCGCGACGTAGGTGTAGTTCGGCTCCTGCTCGATCATGGTTCGAGCGGTGATTACCAGCGAGGTGGCGAGTTCCGCGGCCGTTACGCCGTCGTAGAGGTTCTTGAGCGCCTGGTCGAGGATTTCCGCCTCGCTCACGTCGGTGAGGTCGACACAGGCTTCACTCACGATCGTGTGCAGGCGG
Organism: Gammaproteobacteria bacterium; assembly: GCA_030428835.1. Taxonomy (GTDB): domain Bacteria; phylum Pseudomonadota; class Gammaproteobacteria; order Pseudomonadales; family Halieaceae; genus Marimicrobium. Next base: position 29,141 of record JAUIEP010000016.1, read on the forward strand.
TCGATATCCAGCGGCGCCTTGCTGCCGTCGGCCTGGATGACGTTGATGCCGTTCGCCGCCTTCTGGGTGGCCGGTGACAGCGCCGCCTTGGCCGCGCGCTTGCGCGCCTGCTCTTCGCGGTAGATGACGTAGTCGCGGGCGATCTTGTGCTCGCCGGAGCGCATCAGCGCCAGTTCGACCTGGTCCTGGATGTCCTCGATGTGGATGGTGCCGCCGGAGGGCATGCGGCGGGCGAAAATCGCCGAGACTTGCTCGGTCAGCTTGGCCACCGTCTCGTGGATGCGGCTGGACGCCGCGGCGGTGCCGCCCTCGACCGCGAGGAAGGCCTTGGTGATCGCCACGGTGATCTTGCTGTCGTCAAAGGGCACAACATTGCCGTTGCGCTTGATGACCCGCAGTTGCCCCGGTGCGGTGGCGGCAATGTCCCCACGGACGCCGGATTGCTGGGGAGCGGGGGTGTTTGCCTCGGCGGTGGTGCCGCCCTGGTTGGTCTCTGTTTGCATGTCGTCTCCGAAAAATGCCGGCCTTACAGCCTTATTGTTCTGTGGTTACCACTTGAGCGGAGCCCGGGAAGCCTTCACCCCTGCGAAGAGCCGTCCCGGTACGGAATAGCGCCTCTGACCTTCGGACTGGCGCGGTTTTTGGGGTTGTCCTGGCGACTGCGTTGGCCAAGCCGTTGTTTTGATCGTTTTTTGGCCGCCGCTACCCGTTACAAAGCCCAACATGTAGGGGTATTTGCTCCACTCAGATACAAGATAATGCGGCCCCGACCGCAATGCAAGGGCATTAGGCTGGGTTTATTTTGTGGATAAGTTGTGAACACGGGTGTGGGTCTGCGCCCACTAACCCCGCGGACCGCTAATTCCCTGCAAACGCTTATACGGCGGGGGCTGCAGGCGAGTCGGCGAAGGGGATAATGATTAATTTTTTATATAACAAGAAAGTTTTATGCCCGCTGGTTATTAATCGCAGCGGAAGGGCATGCACGGTGGGTTATCGGTTGCCCCCGGGATGCATTGCCACCCCGCGGGCGGGGGCCCGTACAGGGCGATTTCAGCCCGCGGCGGACTGCAGCAGCATCTCGATCAGGGCCTTCTGCGCGTGCAGGCGGTTCTCCGCCTCCTCCCAGATGACGGATTCCGGGGAGTCCATCAGTTCGGCGCTGATTTCCTCGTCCCGATGCGCCGGCAGACAGTGCATGTACAGCGCGCCGGGGGCGGCGCGGGACATGAGTTCACCGTTGACCTGGTAGCCAGCGAAAGCCTTCTCGCGCGCCTTCTGCTCGTCCTCCTGGCCCATGGAGGCCCACACGTCGGTGGCCACCAGGTCGGCGCCGGCCACAGCCGCGGCCGGGTCGCGCACGATGCGCACGCGGTCAGCATTGGCGTTGAGGAGTTGCGCCATCGGCTCGAACCCCTCCGGGCAGGCGATGCGCAACTCGAAGTCGAACTGGCGCGCCGCGTTGATGTAGGAGTGGCACATGTTGTTGCCGTCGCCCACCCAGGCCACCGACTTGCCCGCGATGCTGCCGCGGTGCTCGACGAAGGTCTGGATATCCGCCAGCAGCTGGCAGGGGTGGTAGTCGTCGGTCAGCGCGTTGATGACCGGCACGCTGGAGTGGGCCGCGAACTCCTCGATAATGGCGTGGGCGAAGGTGCGTATCATGACGATATCGACCATGGAGGAAATCACCCTGCCGGAGTCGGACACGGGCTCACCACGGCCCAGCTGGCTGTCCCTTGGCGAGAGGAACACGGCGTGCCCCCCCAGCTGCGCCATGCCCGCTTCAAACGACACCCGCGTGCGCGTGGAGGACTTCTCGAACACCATGGCCATGACCTTCGCCGGGAACCTGCGCTGGTCTACACCTGCCAGGTGTTCGCGCTTCATCTCGATTGCGCGGTCGATCAGCGCGGCGAGCTCCGCGGGAGTGAAATCCAATAGCGTCAGGAAATGCCGGGTCTGCGGCTTGGGCTGCGACATAGCGGTGTTCCGGGAGCGCGGGGGCTCAGTTGAAGTTGCGAATGAGTTCCGCGACGCCGCGCGCGAGTTCCCGCGCCTCGGCCTCGTTGATCACCAGCGGCGGCAGCAGGCGGATGGTGCTGCCGCCGGCCACGTTGATGAGCAGCCCCTCTTCCAGGGCCCGCTCCACCAGGCCGGCGCAGTCCCTGCCGAGTTCCACGCCGAGCATCAGGCCGGAGCCGCGTATCTCGGTGATCTTGGCGGCGACCTCGGGATCCTCCAGCAGGGTGGCGCGAATCACCGCGCCCATGGCCAGGGCGTTGGCCGGCAGTTCCTCGCCGACCACCGTGTTGACTACCGCCAGGCCGGCTGAGCAGACCAGCGGATTGCCGCCGTAGGTGGAGCCGTGCTGGCCCGCGCCGAGTACCCCCGCGGCCTTGCCGCGACTGAGGCACGCGCCGATGGGTACGCCGTTGCCCAGCCCCTTGGCGGTAGTGACCACGTCGGGCGTGAAGCCCATGCCCTGGTAGGCGAAGTAGGTGCCGGTGCGGCCGTTGCCGGTCTGTACCTCGTCCAACATCAACAGCCAGTCGTGCTCGTCGCAGAGCGCGCGGACGGCACCGAGGTACTCGGCGGTGAGCGGATTCACGCCACTCTCGCCCTGGATCGGTTCCGCCAGGAAGGCCACGACATCGGGGTTGTTGTTGGCGATCTGGCGGACGGCCTCGATGTCATTGCGCGGTGCGCGGATAAAGCCCGACACCAGCGGTTCGAAACCCGCCTGGATCTTGCGGTTGCCGGTGGCGCTCAGGGTGGCCAGGGTGCGGCCGTGGAACGCGCCCTCCAGCACGATGATGGCGGGTTTCTTGACGCCGCGCCCGTGGCCGTACAGGCGAGCGAGCTTGATCGCCGCCTCGTTGGCCTCGGCGCCGGAGTTGCCGAAGAAACAGGTGTCCATGCCGCTCACGCGCGCAAGGGCATTGGCGAGTTCTTCCTGGCCTTCGATGCGGTACAGGTTGGAGGTGTGCAGCAGCTTGTCCGCCTGGTCGCGAATGGCGGCGGTGACCGCCGGATGACCGTGGCCAAGGCCGTTCACGCCGATGCCGGAGATGCCGTCGAGGTAGCGCCTGCCCTGCGTGTCGAAGAGGTACACCCCTTCGCCATGACTGAACGTCACGGGCAACCTCGCGTAGGTCTGCATCAGCGCGGACATGATTTGCGCACCTCAATAAACGCAAAAAGGCAGCGGGTGCTGCCTCGAAGCGGGGTACTATAGCACACGGGAAGTGCATCGCAACGCCGCCCTGGGGTAGAATGTCCGGTCCAGAACAAGCCGGTTCTGACCCGTGGGGTCCGGCGGCAATACAACGAAGTTTCAGGTGAGAAGGACAGCGGTATGGACATTATCGACACGATCAAGGAGCAAATCGAGAACAACCCGATCCTCCTGTACATGAAGGGTTCCCCCAACCAGCCCCAGTGCGGCTTCTCCGCGCGCACGGTGGAGGCCCTGATGCAGTGCGGCGAGCGTTTCGCCTATGTGGACATCCTGTCCAACCCCGACATCCGCGAGCACCTGCCCCGTTACGCCAACTGGCCGACCTTCCCCCAGCTCTGGGTGGACGGCGAACTCATCGGCGGCTGCGACATCGTCACCGAGATGTTCGAGAAAGGCGAACTGCAGAGCCTCATCAAGGAGACCGCCGCGGCACAGCCGGCGGAGTAAACCACGCGTTTTCGGCGGGGCACGCCGAACGGTAGTCTCGCGCCCCGGCTTCCGTTTGCCGCCTCCCACCGACAGTCATCCCGGCGCTCCCGCCTCCCGTCGTCCCCGCGCAAGCGGGGACCCAGTGTCTTTGCAGTAGAGTCCCACGTTATTGCCAACCCGGCCCGGGCACCCGATACCGCCTCGTCGGGACCGCAAAAGCGCCATCCATGGCAGCTCGACTGAGGCCATCCATGGCCTCAGACGCCCCGACGAGGCGGTATCGGGTCCCCGGTCCTCTTCTCGGAGAATTCACTCGCGACTGTGCGCCCAGTCAGCCTAGAGTTCACGTTGCTGCGTGGAGAATTACCGGGTACAGGCGGTTGTTAAGAAACTCTAGAACTGGAGGAGCATTGGGGGCCAGACATCGCCCGGCTGGAACGTCTGAGGCCATGGATGGCCGAAGTCGAGCTGCCATGGATGGCGCTTTTGCGGTTCCAGACGGGCGATGTCTGGCGCCCAAGGCGGCCACGTCAGAGCGTTGTGTTGCCCCAAGTGAATAACATACTGAAAGATTACAACTCGGCGTCGAGCCCCAACAACGACCGCAACCGGTACTCCACCAACGGCAACCGGTCGTTACCAAAGTACATGTCAGTGCCGTTGATGAACATGGTGGGGGAGCCGTAGGCGCCGCGCTGGATGGCCTCGTCGGTGTTGGCGCGCAGCAGGTCCTTGTACTGTTGGTTGTTGATGGCGCGGAAGAAGCCCTCGAGGTCGACGCCGGCCGTGTTGCAGATCTGCGCCAGCACATCGTCGTTGGAGATATCCGGATTGTCCGCCGACCAGTAGGTCTCGAACACCGCGCGCGAGTAGGGCACGATCAGCCCCTGTTCCTCGGCGAAGAAGGCGCCGCGCATGGCCTTCACGCTGCTCACCGGGTGGCTGGCCGGTACGTTGATGGTGACGCCGCAGAATTCCGCCCAGTCCTGGATGTCCTTGGCGTAGTAGCGGGAGCGCGGCGCCTCGGGGTCGGCGAAGGCGGCGGCCCTGGCGGTGTAGACCTCCGGGTTGACCTCGTTAAAGATGCCGCCGACCAGCACCGGGCGCCAGCGGACAGGGACCTTCAGCTCCGCCATGAGGGGCTGGATGCGGACGAACGCGAAGTACGTCCACGGGCTGGAGCAGTCGTAAAAAAACTCGAATTCGGGGGTTTTGGGCGTGCTGGGGCTCATGGCGCAGGTCGTGAATTTTGGCGCTGGGAGCTTACCACAGGGCGCGGGGGCTTCGGGTATAATCGCACAGCGACACGCCAGATTGGCGTGCAGACCAAAGGTAACAGGACGATGGAAGCCCAGAAGCTGGCTGGACTCGACGGCGTGGATGTCGACCAGTACATGAACGAGCTAGGCGCGGCAGCGCGCGCTGCCGCGCGCATCGTCGCGGCCTCCTCCACGGCAGTGCGCAACAACGCGCTGTTGACGGTGCGCGACGCGCTCGACGGTGCCCGCGGCCAACTCATCGACGCCAATCGACAGGACCTGGAAAGGGGCCGCGCGAACAACCTCGACGCGCCGCTGCTCGACCGGCTGGAGCTGACCCCCGCCCGTATCGACACCATGCTGCAGGGCCTTGCGCAGGTCGCCGCCCTGCCCGACCCGGTCGGCAGCATCTCCGAGATGAACAGCATGCCGAGCGGCATCCAGGTCGGGCGCATGCGCGTGCCGCTGGGCGTGATCGGCATTATCTACGAGTCGCGGCCCAACGTGACGGTCGAGGCGGCCAGCCTGGGCCTGAAAGCCGGCAACGCGACCATCCTGCGCGGCGGCTCCGAGTCGCTCGCCTCCAACCAGGCGATCGCCGCGTGCATCAGGCGCGGCCTGCTCGACGCGGGGCTCCCGGAAGCGGCCGTACAGGTGGTGGCCACGGCGGAACGCGCCGCGGTGGGCCGCCTGATCGCCATGCCGGAGTACGTGGATGTGATCGTGCCGCGCGGCGGCAAGAGCCTCATCGAGCGCATCAGCAGCGAGGCCCGCGTGCCCGTGATCAAGCACCTGGACGGCGTGTGTCATGTCTACATCGACGACGCCGCGGACACGGACATGGCCATCGCGGTGGCGGTGAACGCGAAGACCCAGCGCTACGGCACCTGCAATACCATGGAGACGCTGCTGGTGGCGGCGTCTCGCGCGGCCGAGCTGTTGCCGCTTCTGGCCGACGACTTTCGCGACGCCGGGGTCGAGTTGCGTGGCTGCGCGCGCACCTGCGCCGTGCTCGACGACGCGGTGCCGGCCACCGAGGACGACTGGTACGAGGAGTACCTCGGGCCGATTCTCGCCGTGCGCGTGGTCGACGGGCTGGACGAGGCGATCGAGCACATCAACACCTACGGCTCGCAGCACACCGACAGCATCATTACCCGCGATCACGTGCGCGCCATGCGCTTCCTGCGCGAGGTGGACTCGAGCTCGGTCATGATCAATACCTCGACGCGGTTTGCCGACGGCTTCGAGTACGGCCTCGGCGCCGAGATCGGCATCTCCACCGACAAGCTGCACGCGCGCGGCCCGGTCGGTCTCGAGGGGCTCACGTCACAGAAGTACGTGGTGTTCGGCGAGGGGCAGCTCCGCAGTTGAGCCGCCCCGGCCCCCTGGGTGTCTTCGGCGGCACCTTCAACCCCGTGCACTACGGTCATCTGCGCTCGGCGCTGGAGCTCGTCGAGCGCCTCGACCTCGAAGAACTGCGCCTGATGCCGAGCGCGCTGCCGCCGCACCGCGAGGCACCCGAGTGCAGCGCGCAGGACCGGGCGGCGATGGTCGCCCTGGCGGTGGCCGAGGAACCGCGCCTGTCCTGCGACGACCGGGAGCTCCGGCGCGAGGGCCCGTCCTACACCTTCGACAGCCTCGCACAGCTGCGAGCGGAGATCGGCGCGCAGCGTGCGCTGTGCATGGTACTGGGTTGCGACGCCGTGCTCGATATCGAGTCCTGGTATCGCTGGAGCGAACTCCTGGACCTCGCCCACATCGTGGTGCTCGCCCGCCCGGGATGGGCACTGCCGGACCAGGGGGTGGTGGCCGACTGGCTGCACGACAACGCCCTCGCGGATGAGGCGGCGCTGCACGCGCAACCCCGCGGCGGGATCCTGGTGCAGGAGCTGCGGCCGCTCGACATCTCGTCCACGGAAATCCGCGAGTTGCTCGCCGCCGGGCGGAGCATTCGTTATCTTATGCCGCAGTCGGTGCTCGATTACATCGACGCGCGGCAACTCTATCGCTGAAGGAGAGCGAATCGCCTCTATGGAACCCGAACAACTGACGCACCTGGTCGAGGAAGCCCTCGATGACCTGAAAGCCGTCAACCCGGTCACGCTCGATGTGAGCGCGCTGACCGACGTCATGGACTACCTCGTCATCGCCAGCGGCACCTCCAACCGGCACGTGAAGTCCCTGGCGGACAATGTCACGGTGGAGGCGAAAAAAGAGGGCGTGCGGCCCCTGGGCGTGGAGGGCGAGGACGCCGGCGAGTGGGTGCTGGTGGATTTCGGCGATGTCGTCGTCCACGTGATGCTGCCCGCCACCCGCGACTTCTACGACCTGGAGCGCCTCTGGTCGCAGCCCGCAGCCGCCACCTGATGCGGCTCAGTATTCTCGCCGTCGGCGGCAAGATGCCGGCCTGGGTCGAGGCCGGCGTGGAGGAATACGGCAAGCGCCTGCCGCGGGAACTCTCCCTGACCTGGCGCGACATCCCCCTGGCCAGGCGCGGCAGGGACGCGGACCCGGACAGGCTCCGCGGCGCCGAGGGGGAACAGCTCCTCAAGGCCATCCCCGCGGGCGACCGCGTCATCGCCCTCGACGTGCAGGGCAGGCGCGTGTCCACGGAGGCGCTCGCCACGCACCTGCGCGACTGGCAGATGTCCGGCGACAACTACAGCTTCCTCATCGGCGGGCCGGACGGCCTTTCGCCCGCCTGCCTGGCGCGCGCGGACTGGCGCTGGTCGCTGTCCGACCTCACGCTGCCGCATCCCCTGGTGCGAATCGTGCTCGCCGAACAGCTTTACCGCGCTTGGACAATTACGGTGAACCACCCGTATCATCGTGCCTAGTTCACCCGGCGGTAACACATGCCACAACCCATTACCCTGAAAGATCCGCAGCTGGAAGCCCGCATCATCGGCGCCCGCACGGTGACCGCCGTTGTGCTGGTGCTGGCGGCGCTGGGCATCATCGCGTCGCGCTACCACACCCTGCAGATCGAGGAGTTCGAGGTTTACCGCACGCAGTCCGAGCGCAACCGCGTGCACCTGCAGCCGCTGCCGCCCAAGCGCGGCCTGATCTTCGATCGCAACGGCGTGCTGCTGGCGGACAATCGCCCGAGCTTCATCCTGTCGCTGGTGCCCGAGCGCATCGACAGGCTCGAGGATACCCTCGCGGAGATCGCGGCGTTGATCGAACTCTCCGACGCCGACCTGGAGCGCTTCACCAAGGAGCTGAAACGCTCGCGCCCCTACCAGCCCGTGCCGCTGCGCTTCCGCCTTACCGAGGAGGAGCGGGCGCTGCTGGCGGTCAACCAGCACCGCATGCCCGGTCTTGTGGTGGACGCGCAGCTCCTGCGGCACTACCCGCACGGCGAGCTGTTTTCCCACGCCCTGGGTTACGTGGGCCGCATCAACGAGCAGGAGGAGGCGCTGCTCGACGAGACCAATTATCGCGGCACTTTCCACATCGGCAAGGTGGGCGTGGAAAAGTACTACGAGGACATGCTGCACGGCACCGTCGGCTACCAGAACGAGGAGAACAACGCGCACGGCCGCGTGTTGCGCGTGCTGGAACGGACACCGCCGACACCCGGTCGCGACCTCACACTGCACCTGGACTACGCGGTGCAGAAGGCGGCCTTCGACGCGCTGGGTGACAGGCGCGGCGCCGTGGTGGCGATGGACCCGCGCAGCGGCGGCATCCTCGCGATGGTGTCCACGCCGGGTTTCGATACCAACCTGTTCGTCAACGGCATCAGTACGCAGGACTACAGCGCGCTGCGCGACTCCATCGATGTACCGCTGTTCAACCGCGCCGTGCAGGGCTCCTACCCGCCCGGTTCCACCATGAAGCCGTTTATCGGGCTCGCCGGTCTCGAGTCGGGGCTGGTCACGCCCGAGACCACGGTGCCCGACCCCGGTTGGTACCGGTTGCCGGGCGACTCGCGCAAGTACCGCGACTGGATTTTGCGCATACGCGGCACGGGCCATGCGCCGGAGGTGGACCTGAAGCTGGCCATCGCGGAGTCCTGCGACGTCTATTTTTACGATCTCGCCCGCCGCCTCACGATCGATCGCCTGCATGACTACCTCGCGCCGTTCGGCTTCGGCGCCCGCACGGATGTGGACACCACCACCGAGCGCTCCGGCGTGCTGCCCTCCACCCGCTGGAAGCGCGAGACCATGGCGCAGCCCTGGTATCCCGGCGAGACCATCAGCGCGGGCATCGGGCAGGGCTACATGCTCGCGACGCCGCTACAGCTCGCCTCGGCGACGGCGACCCTCGCCAGTCGCGGCGAGCACCGCATTCCGCGTTTCCTGAAAGCGGTCGACGGCGCGCCTGTCGAGGCGCCGCTGTTGGAGCCGGTGACTGCCGCCCCCGAAAACTGGGACGCGATATTCGACGGCATGCGCGAGGTGGTGCACGGCAAGCGCGGCACCGCCGAGTACCTCTCCGACGGCATCACCTACGAAATGGCCGGCAAAACCGGCACCGCGCAGGTTATCGGCATCGCCCAGGGCGAGGTGTACGACGAGGAGCAGGTCGACGAGCGGCATCGCCACCACGGGCTCTTCATAGCCTTCGCGCCGCTCGAGGCGCCCACGATCGCCGTCGCCATCATCGTGGAGAACGGCGGGGGAAGTTCCGCGGCGACGCCAATCGCGCGGGCGGTGATCGACACTTGGCTGGAGGGCGAGACCGGCTGATGTCGGATTATGTCCGCCAGATGCCCCACCACGGCTCGCGGGACATGGCGCAGCGGCCGACCGCCGCGATGCGCTTTCACATCGATGTGCCGCTGCTGCTCCTGTTACTCGCGCTCACCGGCTACGGACTCTTCGTACTGTACAGCGCCTCGGGCCAGAACATGGGCGCCGTCGTGCGCCAGGGTCGCTTCTTCGTGGTCGCCTATATCGTCATGCTCGTCGCCGCCCAGTTCAGCCCCGCGCGTTACGCGCGCTGGGCGCCGGCGCTCTACGTACTGGGCCTGGGCCTGCTGGTGGCGGTGCTGTTTGCCGGCGTCGGCGCCAAGGGTGCGCAGCGCTGGCTGGAAATCGGCGGCTTCCGCTTCCAGCCGGCGGAACTGATGAAGCTCGGCGTGCCGATGGCGGTGGCCTGGTTTCTCGCCGACCGTATTCTGCCGCCGCAATTCCTCTACGTACTCGGTGCCTTGCTGCTGCTCGGTCTGCCTTCGGCGCTCATCCTGCTGCAGCCCGACCTCGGCACCGCGCTCCTGATCGGCAGCAGCGGCATTTTCGTCCTGTTTGTGGCGGGCATCGGCTGGCGCTATATCGTGGGCGCGGGCCTGCTGGCCATCGCCTCGGCGTGGCCCGCGTGGATATTCGTGCTCAAGGACTACCAGAAGCAGCGTATTCTCACGCTGCTCAACCCGGAAAGCGACAAACTCGGTGCGGGCTGGAACATCATCCAGTCGAAGACGGCCATCGGTTCGGGGGGCTGGGACGGCAAGGGCTGGCTGCACGGGACCCAGTCGCAACTGGACTTCCTGCCCGAGAGCCACACGGACTTCATCATCGCCGTGTTGGCGGAGGAGTTCGGGTTGCGCGGCGTGCTCACGCTCATGGCGATCTACCTCTTGATCCTGCTGCGCGGATTCTGGATCGGCATGCGCGCGCAGACGAGCTTCGGGCGGATGATGGCGGGCAGTCTGACGCTGACGTTCTTCGTCTACATCTTTGTTAACATGGGCATGGTCGCCGGCCTGCTCCCCGTGGTGGGCGTGCCGCTGCCCCTGGTGAGTGCCGGCGGCACCTCGGTGGTCACCCTCATGCTCGGCTTCGGCATACTGATGGCGATCAGCACCGAGAAACGAATGGTGGTCTCGTGAGTCTAAAGCCCCGCTTCTTTTTATCCTGCAGTGAGTCTGTTGTTATGTCCCTGTCCGCAAGATTGTGCCTTCTCCTGCTCAGCCTCAGCGCCGCGGTGTCAGCGGCGGAGAACTACAGCGAGCACCCCGCCGCCCTGGCCGTGATCGACGAACTGGTGACACAGGAGGGGTTCGATCGGGGGGAACTGAACGCCGTATTCGCGCAGGCGCAGCGCAAGGACAAGATCCTGGAGGCTATCTCGCGCCCGGCGGAGAAAGTGAAACCCTGGTACGAGTACCGGGCGATTTTTCTCACCGAGCAGCGTGAGGAAGAGGGTCTGGCATTCTTCGAAAAGCATCGCGAGGCTTTCCTGCGGGCGGAAGCGGAGTTCGGCGTGCCCGCCGAGATCATCCTCGCCATCATCGGCGTGGAGACCTACTACGGTCGCATCGCCGGCAGTTACCGCGTGCTCGACGCGCTTGCCACGCTCGCGTTCGACTACCCCCGGCGTTCACCGTTCTTCACCGGCGAGCTGAAGCACTACCTGATACTCATCCGCGACCAGGGATTCCAGCCCGAACAGATGATGGGCTCCTATGCGGGCGCCATGGGCTACGGACAGTTTATGCCGTCCAGCTATCGCAGTTACGCCGTGGATTTCGACGGCGACGACGTGATCGATATCTGGAACAACCCGGTGGACGCTATCGGCAGCATCGCCAATTACTTCGTGCGCCACGGCTGGCGTACCGGTGAACCGGTCGTTTTCGCGGCCGATGCGGACGCCGCGGTGGCCGAGCAGAACTTCGTGCAGGGCCGCTCGGACCTCGAGCCCGTGCGCACCGTGGCCGAGTTCGCCGCCCTGGGCGTTACCGCGCGGCGCGAACTGCCGCCGGACGCGTTGGCGACGGCCATGAAGTTCGAACTGCCGGAGGGTTACGAATACTGGCTGGGCCTGCACAACTTCTATGTGATCACCCGTTATAACCACAGCGCGATGTATGCCATGAGCGTATACCAGCTCAGCCAGCGCCTGGCGCAGCGCCTGGCGATATGATGCCGGCGCGCGCCGCCTTCCTGGTCGTCGCGCTGGCGCTGGCCGCCTGTACGACGCCCGACTCCCGCTACGCGCTGCGTCACGACTCGGCACCGCTGCGGGCGATCAGCGCCGCCGACGTGGCCGACGCGGTGCCGCGCCCGGACCCCATTCTCGCCGCGGGCAACAGGAGCCCCTACACGGTAAACGGTGCGACGTACGAGATACTCGCCGACGCCAGCGGCTACCGCGAGCGCGGCATCGCGTCGTGGTACGGTGCCAAGTTCGACGGGTTCGCGACGTCCAACGGCGAGATTTTTGACGTCTACAAGGCCAGTGCCGCGCACCGCACGCTCCCGATCCCCAGCTATGCGCGGGTCACCAACCTCCACAATAACCTGAGCGTCGTCGTGCGTATCAACGACCGCGGGCCGTTTCACGCGGATCGCCTGATCGACCTGTCTTACGGCGCGGCAGTGAAACTCGGTTTTGCAGAGGCGGGCACCGCTCCGGTAGAGGTCGCGGTCATCGATGTCGCCGGCATCGATGACCGGCGCAATGTCCCCCTGGGGGACTATCGCTACCTGCAGATCGGTGCCTTCGGCCAGGAGCAGTCGGCGCGCAGGCTGCAGGGCGAGCTGGCCGCACTCACGGGCACGCCGGTGTTCGTGGCGCCGGTGCAGGCGGGCGGGACACTGCTGTATCGCGTGCGCCTGGGACCGGTCGACGACCCGGCGCACCTGCGTGCGCTGCAGGCACAATTGCACGCCAGCGGTTATGACCCGGGACAGCCGCTGCCCTGAGCGTTCTTTCGCTGCCGCATGCCATGCGTTACCATTTCTCGCTCCACACGCTGCACCCACGGTAACCCCGCCTATGTTTCGACGCCTACTCCTCGCGCTAGCCGCTTCGGCCCTCTGTTTGCAGGCCCAGGCCATCGTGCCGTCGCCCCCCCAGGTCGCCGCCACCGCCTACCTGTTGATCGACGCCCACAGCGGCGCGGTACTCGCGGAGAAGAACGCAGACCAGCCCGTGCCTCCGGCCAGTCTCACCAAGATGATGACCAGCTACATCCTGGCCGGCGAGATCGCCGAGGGCAGGGTCCGTGAGACCGACATGGTGACTGTCAGCGAAAACGCCTGGTCGCAGAACCCGATCTTCCAGGGCTCCTCACTGATGTGGATCGAGCCGGGCAAGGACGTGTCCCTCGCCGACCTGCAGCGCGGGATCATCATTTCTTCTGGCAACGATGCGACCGTGGCGGTCGCGGAACACATCGCCGGCAGCGAGGCGGTGTTCGTCGACATGATGAACACCGTGGCCCAGAAGCTCGGCATGGTCGATACCCACTACGTCAACTCGCACGGCTTGCCGGACCCCAACCACGTCACCACGGCGCGCGATCTCGCCACCCTGGCCAAGGCCATGATCGTGGACCATCCCGAGCAGTACGCCATCTACAAGGAGCGCGAGTTCACGTACAACGGCATACGCCAGTACAACCGCAACACGCTGCTGGCCGAGGATGCCACGGTTGACGGCCTGAAAACCGGGCACACGGAAGAGGCGGGATACTGCCTGGTGGCGTCGGCCGAGCGGCGCAACATGCGCCTGATATCCGTGGTGATGGGCACCGCCAGCAAGTCGGCGCGCAAGAGCGCCACCCGCGCGCTGCTCAATTACGGCTTTCGCTTCTTCGATACCGATACCGTCTTCGATGCGATGACCGAGCTCGACACTCCGCGCGTCTGGAAGGGCAAGCAGGACAACGTGGCAGTCGGGCTCATCGACGCCACCGTACTGACCCTGCCGCGGGGCAAGCACAAGAACGTGAAGACTGAACTCGAGATCGAGGATGAACTGGTCGCGCCGCTCGCCGTGGGCGACAAGGTGGGCACCGTAACCCTCACGCTGGACGGCGAGACCGTCTTCCATGCGCCCCTGGTAGCCCTCGTCCCGGTGGAGGAGGGCGGCCTCTTCTCCCGCCTCTGGGACATGGTGTTGATGTGGATAGCGGGCCTGTTCCGCGCCTAGCCCGCCCATGCAGGAGCAGGATCCCCCCAAGATAGAGTTCCCCTGCGATTACCCGATCAAGGTGCTCGGGCGTTCGACCGCGGTCTTCCGGACCGTGGTACTGGAAGTCTTCGAGCGGCACGCCCCCGGCTTCGACAGCGGCGCGGTTGTGGAGAAGGGCTCCAGCAAGGGCACGTTCACGTCCCTCACGGTGACGATCATCGCAACGGGCCCCGACCAGCTCGATGCCCTCCACAAGGATCTCTTGGCGACCGGCCAGGTGCAGATGGTCATATGACCGGGCCCCCGGTGCTGCGCGAGCTCGGCCTTGCGGAATACGCGCCGACCCTGGACGCCATGCGCGCATTCACGGACTCGCGTGGGCCGGACACCCCCGACGAGCTCTGGCTGCTGCAACACGCGCGCGTCTTCACCCAGGGCCAGGCGGGTAAGGCCGAACACGTCCTCGCGCCCGGCGATATCCCCGTTGTCCAGGTGGACCGCGGGGGCCAGGTCACCTATCACGGCCCCGGCCAGTGGGTGTTGTACCTGCTCATCGACCTGCGGCGGCGGCGCATGGGGGTGCGCGACCTGGTGGACGTTATCGAGCACGGCATTGTCGACCTGCTGGCCGTTCACGGTATCGCGGCCGCCGCGCAAAAAGGCGCGCCGGGCGTGTATGTCGACGGCGCCAAGATCGCCTCGCTGGGGCTGCGGGTGCGTCGCGGCTGCAGCTACCACGGACTGGCGCTGAATGTGGACATGGACCTCGAACCCTTCAGTCGCATCAACCCCTGCGGGTACGAGGGCCTCGCGGTCACCTCCATGGCGCGGCTGCTCGCGGACAACCCGCCCGACATGGGTGCCGTCGGAGCCGCCCTGGTCGACGCCATCACCGCGCGGCTTCCCGGCGGCTGATGTGGGTTCGGGTCCCCCTGTGGGGATGAGTTTCCCCCTGTGGGTACGCGTTCTCCCCCTGTGGGGTCGAATTCATTCGACCAGAGTTAACGCCGGCAAGAGAGCTACTTCCTGACCGGCCTTTTCTGCAGCTTGCGCTGCAGCGTACGCCGGTGCATCCCCAGCGCGCGGGCGGTGGCCGAGATATTGTTGTCGTTGTCCTTGAGTACTTTCTGGATATGCTCCCACTCCAGCCGGTCGACCGAGATGGGGTCCGGCGGGATGGGTGTGTCGCCGGGCGCGGCTCCGCCGGCGAAGGCCTGCAGGATCTCCTCCACGGTCGCCGGTTTGCACAGGTAGTTGGTCGCACCGGCCTGCGTGGCGCTCACCGCGGTGGCGATGCTGGAGTAGCCGGTCAACACCACCAGCTTCGCTTCCGGTGCCAGCGCCAGCAGTTGCGGCAGGATCACCAGCCCGGAGGTGCCCGGCAGGTTCAGGTCGAGCAGTATGTGGGTCGGTGCGAACCGCGCGCACTCGGAGAGTGCCTGCGCGGCGTCCTGCGCCGCGAGAGTCGCGAAGCCGCGCCGCCCGAACCCCCGGGCCAGCACCTGGGTGAAGACCGGGTCATCGTCGACCAGCAGGATGCGTCCTGCCGCGTCGCTCACAGGACTACCCCGGCGCGCGGTAGCGCCAGCGTGGCGACGGCGCCCCCATCGGGGTGATTGCGCAGCCGCACGCTGCCGCCGGCGCGCTCCACCGCCGCCAGGCTGAGCATCAGCCCGATACCGAGACCGCCCCGGTTCGCGTGGAGGATGGGCTTGCCGAGTTGCTCGATCACCGCCATGGCGATACCGGGACCCCAGTCGCGCACGCAGAAGCGCACCTCGGACGCGTCCCACTCGACGTGCAGTGCGATCTTGTCCGAGCCGGTGTCCGCCGCGTTGTTGAGCAGGTTCTCCAGCGCCTGGCCGAGGGTGGGGTCCACCTCGATGTCGGGGCTGCTCGGGGGTGCGTGGAACTCGTACACGGTGCCGGGCCGACGCACGGACCAGTGACCGAGCGTCTCCTGGGCGAAGCGGGCCGCGTTCTCCCTGCGGGTCTCGCCGACCGAACCGAGCTCCGCCGTGTGCGACAGGCGTGCGAGCGTCGCCTTGCACCCGGCGAGCTGCGCGGCCAGCAGGTCGCAGTCCCTGCGCAGGTGGTCCGGCAGCGCCTCGTCCGCCTGCAGTTCCTCGACCAGTACGGACATGGTGGACAGCGGCGTCCCGAGTTCGTGCGCGGTGCCCGCCGCGAGCCCCGCTACCGCCATTATCTGGTCATTGCGCAGCCGGTCTTCCCGCTGCCTGGCGGTGCGCTCCTCCTGGTGTCGCAGCGCCCTGGCCATGCGCACCACGAAATAGGTGATGAGCCCGGCGCTGAAGAGGAAGTTGAACCACATGCCGAACACATGCACGCTGGCGCCGTTGCCGTGGTCCATACCCGTGTGCGGGGTAAACAGCGGGAACGGCACGTAGCGGTAGAGCAACAGGCTGTAGGCGAGGACCGAGGCGCCGGCCACCAGCCAGGTGTGGCGCCAGGGCAGCACCGCCGCGGACACCACCAGCGGCACGAGGTAGTAGGAGACGAACGGGTTATTGGCGCCGCCGGTGAAGTACATGAGCACGGTCCAGCCCACCACATCCAACAGCAGTTGCGCGAGGAATTCCCCGTCGGCCACCGGCCAGGGCCGCGTCGTGCGCCACAGGCCCAGGCAGGTGATTGCACCCAGCAGGCCGAGCCCGAGCGTGACCTCCTTCAGGCTGGCGTCCCCGGCGCCCGAATACGCCACCCAGCCGAGCACACCGGCCTGTCCGATGAGCGCGATACTGCGGATGATCAGGAGGTTGCGCAGGTTGTCCGTGGAGGGGCTGTAACGCCCCGCTGTTGCGGTCGGGTTGCTCATTGCGAGGGCATTATATCCCGCCGTCGCCGCGGGGTTGGCACGTTCGTCGATCCGTCATAAAGCCCGGCTAGAATGTTGCAAAAAATTGTCGGCGCGATGACGTTTTCGAGGACCTTGATGTGAAACCGAGTACGACGGGAGTCAACCATATCGTTCATGCCACGCGCTATTCATGGTTGGGATTCAGGGCCGCCTGGCGGCACGAGTCGGCCTTCCGGCAGGAGCTGGCGCTGTTCCTCATCGGTATTCCGGTAGCCGCGCTGGTAGCGGCCACGCCCGTGGAGTTCCTGCTTTTGACGCTCCCGCTGTGCCTGCTGTTGCTCACGGAGTTGCTGAACAGCGCCATTGAGACGGTGGTCGACCGCATTTCCCAGAGTCACGACGAACTGTCGGGCCGGGCCAAGGACATGGGTTCCGCGGCCGTGTTCACGGCGCTGTGCATTCTCGGCCTGGCGTGGCTGACAATCCTCAGTGCGAAGTTATGGCAGTGGTCCTGACGTGCACGCTCACGCGCGCGGCGGTGGCCCGGGTTCGGTGAAGACGCTCCATGGCCCCTTGACTTCAAATGTCCGCCCGGGGTTGCGCTGGCTGCTGAAGTACAGGCGCGTGCCGGACGGGTCGAAGGCCGCGCCGCAGAGTTCAGAGCCCGCGTTGTTCAGGATCTGGACCACCGGGAACGTCGCCCCATCCTCCCTCACCAGCACGATCTGCATGTCCCCGCCGTCTTCGCACACGTAGATCACACCCTCCGAGGAGGTCTCGACGTTGTCGACCCCGGAGAGAATGCCGTTCAGCGCCGTCGCGGCGTCATAGACGATGTCGAGCGTGTTGGCGGCGGGGTCGTAGGCCCACACGCGGTTGTCGCCCTTGGTCGTGAAAACGATTCGCCCGTTGGCGATGTCGATGCCTTCACCGCCGTCGAAATGTTTCGTATCCGGCACCTGGTAACGGGTCCGCACCGGGTCGCCGCCGGGATCGGGCACGTTCACCCAGGTGAAAACGCCGGCCTGCGGCTCGGTAAGCACCTGTAGCGTACCGCTGCTCAAATCCCCCCATGTGTCCGGGAGGAACTTGTACAGCGCGCCGTCCGCTACATCCTCGGTCAGGTACACGGCGCGCTCGGGTGTGTAACAGGCCGCCGCCTCGTGGCTGAAGGTGCCCATGGCGGGGCGCCGCACGGCGGGGACGTCACCCGTGGGATGGCACTCCCATACCGACCCGCCGGGATACTCCTCGCAACTGAGCCAGGTTTTCCAGGGTGTGCTGCCGCCGGCGCAATTGATGAGGGTGCCCGAGAGCACGCGCCCCGCGTCGACGATGGCACCGTCCGGCGCAAAGCGGATGTAACTCGCGCCGGCGCCACCCTCGTTCGATACGAACCATTCGGAATTGGACACGTAGGACCAGCCGCCTCCGGGCAGTGCAAAACAGGCGCCGCCGTCCGGCCAGTTGTGCCATGTATAGCCGGTATCCGCGACCTGCTGCCCCGTGGTGGCGACCACGCGCGCGGTGAAAAACGGTGCGACCAGCAGGTCGGGGTAGCCGCGCGCGGGAAACAGGGTGACCGGGTCACAGCCACTGAGCAAACCGGCGCCACCAAAGACGAGTGCGCCGCTGCCCAGTGTGCTGACGCGCAGGAAATCGCGGCGATTCAGCCCTGCGAGTGGTTTTGGCTCGGTCATGGGATATCCTCCGGCACGGTCAGGTCGTTTGCTCCACCCCTGAACGTATAGCGTCAAGGCCGGGTGAACGCAAGCCGCGGTACGCGCTGTGCGCGGTAGCGCTCAAAGAGGCTGCTGGCTGTGCCCCCGGCGCCTAGTTGCGTGCTTCGGAGATCGGCGGCAGGTCGTGGGTGTAGACGAGGTAGGTGTCGGTCTTTTCCTTGGCGTGGTACATCGCCTTGTCGGCGTATCGACACAGCGCATCGTGGTCGTCGGAGTGGTCCGGGTAGATGGCCACACCGCAGCTGCCGCGCACCACGACGTCCAGGTTCTCGATGCGGATGGGTTCGCGGATCGCGTCCAGTACCTTGGGCAGGATGATCTCGATGTCGGTAGGCACGTTGATTCCGGGGAGTATCAGGGCAAATTCGTCGCCGCCAAGGCGCGCGGTGGTGTCGGAAAGACGCAGCGCGCGCTGCAGCCGGGTCGCCACCGCGCGCAAAGCCTCGTCCCCGATATGGTGACCCAGCAGGTCGTTCACCGGTTTGAAACCGTCGAGGTCTATGTACACCACGCCCACCTTGTGTTCGCGCTCGCGCGCCTCGGCGATCGCGGACTGGATACGGCGGAAAAACTCGAAGCGGTTGGGAATTCCGGTCAGGTCGTCGTGGCTGGCCTTGTGTTCGAAGCGATTGCGCTCCTCGTCGAGCGAACGCGTCAGCACCGTGTTCATGATTTCGTAGATCGTCAGCGCGCCGCCGACCATGGTGATCAATACGTACTGCAACATGATGCTGAACGGTTCAATCACGCTTGTATTGGGCAGCAGCTGCACGTACCCGACGTTCAGCGTCATGCTCAGGTACAGCGTGGACCCGAGCAGCATCGTGATCCCGGTCCACACCAGCCCCGCGTTCAGGCCCAGCAACAGGAACGCCGTCACCGGCAGCTGCAGGATGAGTTGCAGGATAGGGGAGGTTGCGAAACCGCCGGTTATCTGCACCCCGCCGAAGATGACAGTGGCCAGTGTGCCCAGCAGGATGTTGGCGCAGAGCTGGTAGTTCTCCGTGCGCTTGAGCACCGCGAGCGACACGAGGTAGCCGACCACGCAGGCCGCGTTCAGGGCTATCCCGAGCGGTGTCCTGTCACCCAGTTCGAGAAGAAAAACGAGGCCCAGCGTGACCAGCGCGCTGATGATGACGTTGGTGAAGATGAGGCCTACCAGGACATAGCCGCGCAGCAGGTCGGTGGAATTGTTGCGCAGCCCCGGGGGAAGGAAAAATTCAACGAGATAGAAAAATAGTCCCATGCTCGGTGGTAGGCGTTGTTATTTTTGCGCTGTGTGCGGTCGCTCTGCCCGCCGCGCCTACTCTCCCTGCGCAGGGCGGACGGAACAACCTTCTGCCGAAATGGTAACCCATCGCTTCAGGCGGTGGGGCGGTAAAGCTGTGCGGAAATGCACGTTTTGGCGTTTTGACCGGGCGTCACGAGTGACCGGGCAATCCGCGGCGGGCGGGAAAAATCCAGGGCTGCGCCCTGCTGCGCTGCGTGTAATCCCCTGTTATGGACGGGTTCTGTCGCCGACTCTATTGTGTGTTTCCAGTTCGCACGGCACCCGTCGCAGGGTGCCGACCACACAACAAAACACTACAGGCAGACGGTACACAAAGGTGAAAACCCAGTTTATCAAGCAGTCCCTGCACAGAATGACGCTCGTTCTCGTCACCACCTCGGCACTGGGCGGTTGCGCCTCACTGGAGGGGGCGAGGGAGGCCGTGGAATATGCCGCGGACTCGACAGTTGCCTTCAGCAAGAGCGTATTCAATACCACCAGGCCGCATGTCGAGAAGGCTGTCGACACGGCTTTCAGCGCGCTGGGTGACCTCTACGCCCAGCGCGGCGCCTACATGTCCGACCTGTTCGGCGACCCGCAGGACAACAAGGCAGCCTACGAGAATCTCATCGATAATTGCCCGCAGGCCCTGGAACCCATCCGCAACGCGGCGCAAAAGACCAATATCTCCGCCAACTACCTGCTCGCACTGGCGCGCCAGGAGAGCAGTTGCAACTCGCACGCCAGGGCCAGTACCACGACGGCGGCGGGCATGTTCCAGTTTCTCGAGCAGACCTGGCTGGTCTCAGTGAACAACCACGGGAGGGACCATGGATACGGCCACTATTCCGACCAGATCCGCCTGGACCGCGGTGTGGCGCTGGTCTACGACCGGCGCCAGCGGACCACTATCCTCGACAAGCGTTACGATGCCGACATGGCGGCGCTGATGGCCGCAGAACTGGCGCGCGACAACTACCGCTACCTGAAGGGCGCCATCGACCGGCCGCTGCA
>JAUIEP010000193.1 GCA_030428835.1 Gammaproteobacteria bacterium
CTTGCTCTCGCGCAGACCCTTGTCGACGAGCGCCTGTATTGCCGGGTTGCGCTGCACCACCGCCGGCAGCAGGTGCTCGATCTGCTCGTCGTTCTGGATCTCGTTGAAGCGCGGGTCGATGCTGTGACTCACCGCGTTCGGCTGGCTGGCGAGCGCCAGTTCTGCGGTCTCCCGCTGGCGCGACAGGTCGCCGCTATAGGCCGCGTCGAGCACGATACCGGTATCGCGCAGGTACTCGCCGGTCAGTGTGGCCTGGCGGCGCCCGAGTTCCGACAATTGGTCGTAGTTGTCTGCGCCAAAGGACGCCTGCCCATGGCGAATGAGATAGATAGTGGCCATCAGGCGGTCTCGGAAAGCGGTGCGGATTCTCTCTCGAAGCGCAATTCGCGGCGGTAGGGAAAAAAGTCCTCCACGTAGCCGCTGCGAATCTGTTCCTGCAGTCCCTGCCAGAATTCTGCCTCGTAAATTTCACTGTGCAGTGTGTCGAAGACCTTGCGCGCGCGCTGGTTGCCCGAAAAGAACAGCGCGAACTCCTCGGGGAAGATATCGTTCGGCGCCACGCTGTACCAGGGTTTGCTGGCCATTTCCTCGGCCTCGGTGCGCGGCTGCGGGATCTTGCGGAAGTTACAGTCGAGCAGCGGCACGATCTCGTCGTAGTCGTAGAACACCACTCGACCGTGCCGCGTCACGCCAAAGTTCTTGAGGAGCATATCGCCGGGAAAGATATTGGCCGCGGCGAGCTGCTTGATCGCGTTGCCGTACTCGTCCATCACGCTGAGCACCTGCTCATCGGAAGCGTTGCGCAGGTAGAGGTTGAGCGGCGTCATGCGTCGCTCAACGTACACGTGCTTGATGATCAACGCCTTGCCGTGCTCCTCTATCACCGAAGGCGCTACCTCTTCCAGCTCCGCCATGAGCTCGTCGGAGAAGCGCTCCCGCGCGAACGCAAGGTTGGTAAACTCCTGCGTGTCCGCCATGCGGCCGGCGCGGTCCCAGCGCTTCACCAACGCGTACTTGGCTTTCACCTCCTCGCGCGTCATCTCCTTCGGCGGGGTGAAGCGGTCCTTGATGATCTTGAACACGAAGTCGTAGGACGGCATCGTAAAAACGCTCATGACCATGCCCTTGATGCCGGGGGCGATGTTGAACTGGTCCTTGGTGCTCGTCATGTGGCGGTAGGCGCAGCGGTGATAGTAGGTCTTGCCGTGCTTGTTGTGCCCCATCGCACTGTAGATCTCGGAGATCGGCTTGGCCGGCATGAGCTGTTGCAGGAACAGCACATACTGTGACGGGATACTCGCGTCCACCAGGAAGTAGGAGCGCGTAAAACTGAACAGCACACTCACCGGGTCGGAACCGAACAGGATGGTATCCACGTACACCGCGCCGGCCTCGTTGTGCAGAATCGGCAATACGAACGGCATGGTTTTGCTGCCGGACTGGATGCGGCCGACGATATACGCGCCCTTGTTGCGGAAGAAATGGTGCTCCAGCACGTGGAACTCGACATTGTCGTGGTTCAGGTCGAAGCGTGGCGCGAGTTCGTTGAGTATCGCACCCTTGATATTGCGGACGTCGCGCCGCTTGTCCTCGTACGGAATATTGAACGCGTAGTCGTCCAGCAGTCGCTCCAGCAGTTCGGCGAGCGGCCCGTCGAGCCGGTAAGTGCGGTAGACCTTGCTGAGGTCCGCCGGCGGCATATCGCCCTGCGCCGAGAATACGAACACGTACTCGTCGCGAATCTTGCGGTGCTTGAAGACCGAGCAGTAGATCGAGTTGAAGAAGGTCTCGGCGATCTCGAAGTTGTTGTGGCCCACGATCAGGCCGGCGTAGATTTCCCGCGCGCCGCGCCAGAAGTCCAGGTCGCGTATCTCGTCACCCGCCAGCAGTTGGACATACTCCAGCACCTGTGTGGTCTTGGCCTTGTACAGGTCGATACGGTCGATGGCGGCGCGGCGAATGCCGTGCCAGTCCGCTACCTCGAAGCGTGCCCGCGCCGCCAGGGTGATGTTCTGGTACTCGGCGAAGTACGATTCGAAGCCATTCAATATGGTGCGCGCGAAGCGCTCGCAGGTATCCACTCGAACATCCCGGTACGGTGCGGTTACGGAAGCTGTCATCGAGGGTAGCAGAAAAGGCGGGAAGTGAGCGGACGCGGGAGCGTCCGCAACACAAATTTACAACATTTCCTGGGCGAATAGCTCCATGACCGCGGGGTCGCCCACGCCGAGCAGCATGGAACCAACCTCGCCGCGCTTGCCCGCTTCCTTCCAGGCTTGCAGGCGTTCGCGGATGCGACCGGCCGGACCGACCAGGGCGACCTCGTCGAGTAGCTGGTTCGGCACGTGCGCCGCCGCTTCGTCCTTCTTGCCTTCGAGGTACAGGTCCTGGATGACCTTCGCCTCGTCGCCGTAACCCAGGCGCGTGGCGTAGTCGTTGTAGAAGTTCTTGTCGCGGGCACCCATGCCGCCGATGTACAGGGCAAGCCACGGGCGCAAGGCGTCGAACGCGACGTCGACGTCGTCGTTCATGGACACCGACACGAAGGGTGCGACGTCGAAGTCCTTGAGGCTCTTGCCGCCGCCGGCCCGGTCGAAGCCCTCCTGTATGGAATTGCCGAGCACGTCGTAGCGGTCCGGGTTCATCCACACGGGAAACACGCCGTCGGCCACCTCTCCCGCGCAGCGCAGGCCGGCGGGGGTGATGGAGGCGGTGTAGATGGGAATGTCGGGGGCGCCTTCGAGGATGGACTTCAGCGGCTTGCCGAGGCCGGTGGTGCCCTCACCCTTGTTGGGCATCTGGTAGATGGAACCGTTGTATTCAACCGGCCCCTCGCGCGACATGATCTTGCGCATGATCTCGATGTATTCCTTGGTGCGCGTCACGGGCTTGCCGTAGGGCACGCCGTGCCAGCCTTCCACGACCTGCGGGCCGGACGCGCCGAGGCCGACGATGAAGCGGCCACCGGACAACTGGTTGAGGGACATGGCGGTCATCGCGCACATGGCGGGGGTGCGGGCGGGCATCTGCATGATGGCGGTACCCACGCGAATCTTGTCGGTCTGCGCGAGAATCCAGGTGGCGGCCGTCACGGCGTCGTTACCATAGGCCTCCGCCGTCCAGACGGAGTCGAAGCCCATGGATTCCGCCTGGCGGATCAGGTCGATGGGGATGTGTACGTTCTTGCCGGAATAGCCGAGTAGTAAACCCAGTTTCATAGGTGCTCTCCAGTGATCGCCAGGCCCTGCCTGACCGGTCAGACCCGCGGAAACACTGCCCTGGGCAGTTTTGACCTTTGGGTATGTTCAAGTTGCCGAAGCACCTTAGCCGCTCGGCGGGGGCAACTCAATAACCGTGCCCCACAGAAAAATTGACCGTGAAGGACAGTCAGCGGGTGGTCAGTACAACAGGCCGAAAAGCTTGCGCTGGTACTCCGCCGCCAGCGGGTCGCCCTTGCCGAGCGTGGCAATGGAGTCCAGCAACAGCTTCTTGGTCGCGCCATCCGCGTGCTCGCGGTCCCGGGTGAGGATCTGGATGCAGGATTCCATCGCCTCCTTGTAGAGTCCGGCGCTGGTGTACTGGACGGCGAGCTGGTGGCGGATATCGAGGTTATCGGGGTCCGCGGCCAGTTGCTCCTCCAGCGCTGCCAACTCGGGGGAGCGGGCGGCCTCGCGCTGGATCCCGATCTGCGCCTTGAGCTGTTCATAACCGGCGTCCTGGTCCGCCAGGCGCACGCCGTCAAGCACGGCTTCCGCCTCGTCGAGGCGCATGCACTCGATCAGGCACTGGGCGTAGGCCAGGGTGATGTCGTGCTGGTGGCTGGAATCCTCCCAGGCACTGCGCAGGAGCGGCAGGGCATCGGCGTAGTTGCCGTCGGACATGAGCTGCAGAGCGGACTGCAGCGCGGCGTCCCACGGCTTGGGCAGGTACTTCTCCAACAGCTCGCGCACCACGTTCTCGGGTTGCGCGCCCGCGAAACCGTCGACGGGCTGCCCGCCCTGTATCACCATCACCGTGGGCAGGCTGCGCACACCGAGCTGCTGCGCGATACCGGCCTGCTCATCGGCATTGACCTTGGCCAGCAGGAAGGCGCCGTCGTATTCCGCAGCGAGTTTTTCCAGGATGGGCATGAGCACCTTGCAGGGCTCGCACCAGTCGGCCCAGAAGTCGACGACCACGGGGCGCTTGTGTGATTCCTCGATGAGTAATGCCGCCGCATTGCGCTCATCGATATTGACGATATGTTCGTTCAAGGTATTTCTTCTCCGGACCACCGACCCCGGGTCAATGCGGCCAGTGTCTTCTCATTTACCGTCGCCCCGCAAAACCTGCCCGCGCGAAGGCGGGAAGCGGGGGCCCGGCGGCTTGGCAATTACAGTCCCAACACATCCCGCATGTCATACAGCCCGGCATTCCGCCCGGCCAGCCAGCCCGCCGCGCGCACGGCCCCGCGGGCAAACGACATGCGGCTGGAGGCCTTGTGCGTGATCTCAACCCGCTCACCTTCGGCGGCAAAGGTCACGGTGTGATCGCCCACCACGTCACCCGCGCGCACCGTGGCGAAGCCGATCGTCTCGCGGTCGCGCGCGCCGGTCTGGCCTTCACGGCCATACACGGCGACCTTCGCGAGATCGCGACCGAGCGCATCGGCCACCACCTTGCCCATGCTGAGGGCCGTGCCCGAGGGCGCATCGATCTTGTGGCGGTGGTGCGCCTCGTACACTTCGATATCGACATCGTCGCCCAGTACGCGCGCGGCCATGTCCAGCAACTTGAAGCAGAGATTGACACCCGTGCTGAAGTTGGAGGCCTTGCAGATCGGGATATCGCCGGCGGCGGCCTCGATCTGCGCCTGCTCCTCGGGAGTGAAACCGGTGGTGCCGATGACCATGCCAACGCCGTTGGCGCGGCAGGTCGCCACATTGGCCAGCGTCGCCGCGGGCACCGTGAAATCGATCACCACGTCCACGTCGCCGATCACGGCGCCGAGGTTGTCGACCACGGTAACGCCGTTCCTGCCCTGCCCCGCCAGTTCACCGGCGTCGGCGCCGATCAGGCTGCTGCCGGGCTGCTCGATCGCGGCGGCCAGCACAAGGCGCCCCTGCGTGAGTGCGATGGCCTCGACCAGGGTCTTGCCCATGCGGCCCGCGGCGCCGGTGATTCCGATTCTTGTGCTCATGGTGTCAGGTCATCAAAAAAATTCTTCACGCCCTCGAACCAGCTGCTTTGCCGGGGCGAGTGACTCTTGCCGCCCTCGCCGAGCGTGTCGCGCAGCTCCTCCAGCAGGGCCTTCTGTTCCTTGCTCAGTTTAACCGGGGTCTCGACCACGGCGCGACACAGGAGGTCGCCCACACTGCCCCCGCGCACGGGCTTTACACCCTTGCCGCGCAGGCGGAACAGTTTACCGGTCTGCGTCTCGGCGGGAATCCTGAGTTTCACGCGGCCGTCGAGAGTCGGCACCTCCAGCTCGCCACCCAGGGCGGCGTCCGCGAAGGTGATGGGCACCTCGCAGTAGAGGTTCTTGCCGTCGCGCTCGAAGATAGGGTGGCTCTTTACGGACATCTGTACATACAGGTCGCCCGGCGGGCCGCCCTCCGGGCCGGCCTCGCCCTCGCCGGACAGGCGGATGCGGTCGCCGGTGTCCACTCCCGGGGGCACCTTGACCGAGAGCGTCTTGGTCTTTTCGACGCGACCCTGCCCGTGGCACTTGGTGCACGGGTCCGTGATCGTACGGCCGCGGCCGCGGCAGTTCGGGCAGGTCTGCTGAACCTGGAAGAAGCCCTGCTGCATACGCACCTGCCCCGCGCCGCCGCAGGTGCCACAGGTCGTCGGCGAGGTGCCTTTCTTGGCGCCGGAACCGTCGCAGGTATCACAGGTATTGAGCGTGGGCACCCGGATCTCCACGGTGGTACCGCGCACGGCATCCTCGAGGGAGATGTCCAGCGTGTAACGCAGGTCGGAGCCGCGTTGCGGCCCACCACGACCACGCCCGCCGCCACCACCGAAAATATCGCCGAATACGTCGCCGAAGATGTCGCTGAAGCTGGCGCCGCCGCCGAAACCACCGCCCATGTTGGGGTCGACGCCGGCATGGCCGAACTGGTCGTAGGCCGCGCGCTTCTCGCTGCTCATGAGGACGTCGTAGGCTTCGGTCGCTTCCTTGAACTTCTCGTCCGCGTCGGGATCGTCAGGGTTGCGGTCCGGGTGGTACTTCATCGCCACCCGGCGGTAGGCCTTCTTGATCTCGCCCGCTTCAGCGTTCTTGCTGATGCCAAGGACTTCGTAGTAGTCGCGTTTTGACATTGGTTGTCATTGTTCCTTAAAGCAACATTCCCGCTTGCTTATTCGTCGTTATCGACCTCTAAACGTCGTTACCGCGCTTTAAACGTCGTTACCAACCTTTAAACGTCGTTACCGCCCCTTAAACGTCGTTCCCGCGAAGGCGGGAACCCAGCGGCACGCGAGAGCACTGGGTTCCCGCCTTCGCGGGAACGACGAGGGAGGCGCAAATGACGATGAGGGCAACTTGCCCCCCAAGCGATAGTGCGGGGAGCATGGCTCCCCGCACAATACCCACTTACTTGTTATCGTCCTTCACTTCCTCAAACTCCGCATCCACGACGTCATCGGGAGTGGGCTCGGCCTGCTCGGCGCCACCGGCGCCCGCTTCGGCACCCGCGTTCTCAGCCTGCGCGGCGTACATCTTCTGCGCAACGGGACCCGTGGCCTCGGTGAGCTTGTTGGCGGCAGCCTCGATCGCGTCCTTGTCATCCGCCTTGAGCGCTTCCTCCGCCTCGGCGATGGCAGACTCAATGGCCGCCTTCTCCTCGTCGGTGGCGTGCTCGCCGGCTTCCTCCATGGTCTTCTTCGCGGCGTGTACCAGGCCGTCGCAGGTGTTGCGCGCGGCGATCAGCTCCTCGAAGCGTGCATCGGCCTCGGCGTTCGCCTCGGCGTCGGCCACCATCTTCTCGATCTCGTCGTCCGACAGGCCGCCGGAGGCGGTGATGCGGATGGACTGTTCCTTACCGGTCGCCTTGTCCTTCGCGGACACGTGCAGGATACCGTTGGCGTCGAGGTCGAACGTCACCTCGATCTGCGGCATGCCGCGCGGCGCGGGCGGAATGTCGGCGAGGTCGAAACGACCCAGCGACTTGTTGCTCGCGGCCTGCTTGCGCTCGCCCTGGACCACGTGAATGGTCACCGCCGTCTGGTTGTCGTCCGCCGTGGAGAAGATCTGCGACTTCTTGGTCGGGATAGTCGTGTTCTTCTCGATCAGCGGGGTGGCAACGCCGCCCATGGTCTCGATGCCCAGGGTCAGCGGCGTGACGTCGAGCAGCAGCACGTCCTTCACGTCGCCGGCCAGGACCGCGCCCTGGATAGAGGCGCCCATGGCCACGGCTTCGTCCGGGTTCACGTCCTTGCGCGGCTCCTTGCCGAAGTAGTCGGCAACAGCCTTCTGCACCATCGGCATGCGTGTCTGGCCGCCCACGAGGATCACGTCGTTGATGTCAGAGGGCGACAGGCCCGCGTCCTTCAGCGCCACCTTCACCGGCTCCATGGAGCGGGTAACCAGGTCTTCCACCAGCGACTCCAGCTTGGCGCGGGACAGCTTCACCACGAGGTGCTTGGGACCGGAGGCGTCCGCCGTGATGTACGGCAGGTTCACTTCCGTCTGCTGCGAAGAGGACAGCTCGATCTTCGCCTTCTCCGCGGCC
>JAUIEP010000194.1 GCA_030428835.1 Gammaproteobacteria bacterium
CGGCGAGACCTACAACGTGGATCTCAACGGCGGACTGCCCATCGGCAACGGCGGCTTCGCCAACCTGACGTTCAACTACCGCGACCGCGGCTCCACCAACCGCGCCGGCCTCACGGGTTCCTGCCTGTACGGTGGCTGCGCGGATACGGACGGCAACGGCGTCGACGAGGTGTCCGACCCGCGCGAGCGCGGTGCGCGGCGCGATATATTCCGCATCGGCGACGCCGAGTCCGAGCAGATCGCCTTTACGGCAAATGCCGCTCACCCGCTGGGTGCGGGCGAGGCCTACAGCTTCGTGACCTATTCAACGCGCGACAACGAGTCCGCGGCGTTTTACCGCAATCCCGACTCGGGCGCCAGCTCGGCCCTGGACGACGGCGACAACGTCGTGCCGGACGGCTTCCTGCCGCTGATCAATTCCGAGATCGAGGATATCTCCTTCAACCTCGGGTACCGGCAGGAGTTCGACAACGGCATGACGATGGATGTGTCCTTCACCCAGGGTGAGAACACCATCGAGTACGAGACCTCGAACTCCATCAACTACTCGTTCGTGAACGAGCTGAACTTCGGGCAGATGCTGAGCGATGCGGAGATTCGCGCCAGCATCCCGCGCTCCGCCGATGCCTACGACCTTGAGCTCGGCCTGCGCACGATCAATCTCGATTTCACACAGGCCGTCGGCGATCTTTCGCTGGCGTTCGGTGGCGAGTACCGCACCGACGAGTACAAGATCAAGCCGGGTGAGGAATACGCCTACCAGGACTACGATACGGTGAACGGCGTCTCGCTGTACCCGCAGGACGCCGGCGGCGGCATCCAGGGCTTCCCCGGTATCGCCCCGGTCTCGGCGGTGGACGAGGACCGCGACATCTACTCCCTGTACGTGGACGGGGAATATGAAATCACCAGCAACCTGCTGGTGAGCGCGGCCGTACGCTACGACGACTATGACGACTTCGGTGACACGACGAACTTCAAGCTGGCGGCCAACTGGGCGATCACCGACAGGGTGCGCCTGCGCGGCTCGGCGAGCACCGGCTTCCGGGCGCCGTCCATGCAGCAGCAGTACTTCAACAACATCGGCACGCAGTTCGTCACCAATCCGGCCGACCCCGAAGGACCGCAGATTCCGGTCCAGGTGGGCACCTTCCGCAACGACAGCGCCCTGGCCAAGGCCATCGGCATACCGGAGCTGCAGGAAGAGGAGTCGGTCAGCTACGGCGCCGGCCTGGTGCTGAACCCGCTCGACGCCCTGAGCATCACCCTCGACTACTACTACATCGAGATCGACGACCGCATCGTCATCAGTAACCGGCTCGACGCGGGTGACGACCCGACCGGCAACCTCGGTGACGCCCTCGATGCCGTCGGGGCAGGCGCCGCGCAGTTCTTCCTCAACGGCGCGGACACGGAAACCGAGGGCTGGGATCTCGTGGCGACGTACTCGGGCATCCAGTTGGGCGACGGCAGTATCGATATCACGCTCGCGGCGAACAAGACCGAAACCGACGTCGTGGATGTCTACACGAGCGGCGGCCTGGCGGGTGTGTCGCCCGACGTCGTCTTCAGCAGCCAGGATATCTCCATCATCGAGGAGTGGCAGCCCGAGGACCGGGTCAACCTGAGCGCGCTGTACCGTTGCGACAGCCTGTCGGTAAACCTTGCCGTCAATCGCTACGGGGAGTACACGGTTGAAGACGGTGGCCGGCAGACCTATGACGCGGTGTACGTGACGGACCTGAAGCTGACCTATACCCTCGACGGCGGCCTCGGCTTCACGGTGGGCGGCAACAACATCTTCGATGAGTACCCCGACAAGAACAACATCGGCAACAGCCGTGGGGGCACCCTTGAAGACGCGCCCGGCGGCAACGTGTTCGTCGACAGCCCGGGGGTGTTCACCTACTCGCGGCGCTCCGCGCCCTTCGGCTTCAACGGCGCCTACTGGTACGCGGGCGTCTCCTACGACTTCTAGCGTCGGGACGGTTTCCAGGGGCGGTTTTACCGCCCCTTTTTTTATCCGGTAACACAGGGTTCCGATTCGGAATCAATGTGCTAGATTTCATCCTGTAGCCACTTACGGGAGCGGGCCCATGCGCTGGGATGATATCGACAAGCAGGTGTGTTCGGTGGCGCGGGCGCTGTCCGTGGTGGGCGAGCGCTGGACGCTGCTGATCCTGCGGGACGCTTTCCTGGGTACGCGTCGCTTCGACCAGTTCCAGTCCAACCTCGGCATCACCCGCCACCGCCTCTCCGAGCGCCTCGGCAAGCTGGTGGAGCAGGGCGTGCTGGTGAAAGTGCCTTACCACGAGCGACCGCTGCGCTACGAGTACCGCCTCACCCGCAAGGGCCTCGGCCTCTACCCCGTGCTTATGAGCCTCGCCCGCTGGGGCGACGACTGGATGGACAGGGGGGAGGGGGCGCCGCTCGAGTACGTGCACCACAAGTGCGGCCACAAGACCACGCCGGTGCTCACCTGCGGCAGCTGCGCGGAGCCCCTGCGGCCGCAGGAGGTAACCCCGACCCTCGGGCCCGCGCTCACGGCCCTGGCGGCGCAACTGGAACGCGCCGGCGAGCTGCCGGAGGAAATCCCGCCTATCCTGCGCAGATCCATGCGCGAACCAATGTAGGCCGAGCGCTCCCCGTACACCGAAAAACTATGAAATAGTTACACTCCTGCGCACCCTCATCGTGGGAGCGACGCGGTAGACTGGAGCGATAAACAGACTGCCTTCAAGCAGCACAAAACCAATATGTTCGCATCCAAAGGAGCACCCGCAATGCACTTTAAGAGAACCCTTTTGGCAGCGTCGATCATGGCGTTGGCCCCGGCGGCGTCAGCCGCGTTGGTGGAAGAAGTCGTCGTTACCGGTACCCGCAAGGTCGGCCAGGCCCCGACGGAGACCACCTCGCCGATCGACGTGATCAGCGGCAGCGCACTGGCTAACCAGGCGTCGTTCGACCTGACCGATTCGCTGACCAAGATCGCGCCGGCCCTGAATACCCAGCGCTTCCCGATCGCCGACGGTACCGCCTTTGTCCGGCCGGTGACGCTGCGCAACCTGTCGCCGGACCACACCCTGGTCCTCGTGGACGGCTCCCGGCGCCATCGCTCGGCGCTGGTGAACCTGCAGCTCGCGCCGTTGGGTACGGTGAACCAGGGCTCGCAGGCGGTGGACTTCGCGGCCTTTCCTTCCGCCGCGATCAAGCGCGTTGAAGTGCTGCGCGACGGTGCGTCGGCCCAGTACGGCTCGGACGCCATCGCCGGCGTGGTCAACGTGATCCTCAACGATGCCAACGAGGGCTTCAATGTATCCGCCCAGTACGGCGAATACGACGAGGAAGACGGCGAGCGCACCATCGTCAGCGCCAACGGCGGCTTCGACCTTGCCGGTAAGGGTTTCCTGAACCTGACGGCCGAGTGGGCCGAAACGGACACCACGAGTCGCGGCAATCCCACGGCGGACGCCCAGGGAGTGGCGGGTTTCGTTGACAGCAGCCAGATTCCCTACAACGGGCTCGGCCAGCGCTGGGGTGACCCGGAAGTGGAGGCGCTGAAGTTCTTCGCCAACGCCGGTATCGATGTGACCGAGACCTTCCAGATCTACGGCAATGCCAGCTACATGGACAACGAGACGGAAGGCGGCTTCTTCTACCGCACGCCCGTCCTGCCCGGTGACGGCAACATCGCCGTACCCGCGCGCAGCACCCTGCAGACCGACAACGACGGCGACGGCCAGCCCGACGCGGCGCCCGCGGACCTCGTGGCGTCAATCACCAATGCGGGGCTGAACCCGGGTGATTACCTCATCGCGGATGCCAACAGCCCCAGTGGTTTCGTGCTGCGCAACCCGATCCACACGATGTTTCCCGGTGGTTACAGCCCCCTGTTCGGCGCGGATATCACCGACATGGCGTTTGTCCTGGGCAGTCGCGGTGAGATCAACAGCCACCTGACCTGGGATCTGAGCGGCCGTTACGGCGAGAACGAGGTGGACTACAACCTCGAGGGCAGCATCAACCCGAGCATCGGCGCCCTCAGCCCGACCAACTTCAATCCCGGCACACTGACCCAGGAAGAGATGGGCGTGAACCTGGATTTCGTCAAGACCTTCGAGAACTCGCCACTGAACGTGGCGTTCGGCGCCGAGTGGCGCCGCGAGAACTACCAGATCGATCGCGGCGACCCGGCCTCCATCGCAGCCGGTCCGACCATCGCCCAGTTCGGCGTGGGTTCGGACGGCTTCCAGGGCTTCTTTGAAGATACCGAGGGCGACTGGAACAGCGATAGCTGGGCCGTCTACATGGATATCGAGGAGGACGTCACCGAGCAGTGGACCGTCGGCGTGGCCATGCGCTACGAGAGCTACGACGACTTCGACGACAGCACCGACTGGAAACTGTCGACCCGCTACGACTTCACCGACTCTTTCGCGGTGCGCGCCACGGCCAATACCGCGTTCCGCGCGCCGTCGCCTGGCCAGGTGAACACGCTCAACGTGACCACCTCGGCCAACTCCGCGGGTGAGCTTATTCCCAGCGGCACCTATCCCGTCGACAACCCGGTCGCCCGCGTGCTGGGTTCCACCGACCTGGAATCGGAAGAGTCCTTCGCCTATACGCTGGGCCTGGTCTGGACGCCCGGTGAGCGCTGGTCGATCACCGTGGATTACTACAACATCGAGATCGATGACCGCATCGCGGTTGCCACCGCTATCCTGGACGCGCGCAACGTCGCCGACCTGAACGCGATGGGCTTCCCGAATGCCGACCTGCTGCTGGGCAGTTCCGCCAGTTACTTCACCAACGGCTTCGATACTGAAGTCAGCGGTGTGGACGTGGCGGTCGGCTCCTGGTGGGATGTCGGCGGCGGCATCCTGTCCACCGACCTGCGCTATAACTATAACGAGCAGAACATCCGCGACGTCATCGACGGCGCCATCGGTCCCGACCGCGTCTTCGACCTGGAAAACCAGGTGCCGGAGGAGAGCGCGGTATTCACGCTGGACTACAGCATGAATGCGATCGCCGGCCTGTTGCGCCTCAACTACTACGGCGACTGGGCGACCACTGACGGCATCTTCGGAGACGGCACCGCCGACACGGTACAGAACTACGGCAGTGAAGTGCTGGTCGACCTAGAGCTGAGCTACACCTTCGCGGACAACTACAAGATCGCGGTAGGTGGTGAGAACATCTTCGACGAGTACCCGGACGATGAAACCGGCTTCGTGGCCAGTGAAATTTTCGGCGTGGAATATGCCATCACCTCACCGTTCGGCTTCAATGGCGCGTTCTGGTACGCCAGGGTATCGGCCACCTTCTAGGCGCGACCGCAACACCATCGCGTGAATTGAAAAAGCCCCGGCGTGATCCGCCGGGGCTTTTTTTTATTTTATAGTTACCCTTCGCGAGGCTGGTTCCAGGCACCCTGTGGGGTCGAGTTCATTCGACCGTGTTCGCGGGCGCAGGTCGGGAATGGTCGAATGAATTCGACCCCACAAGGTGCCGGCGGTGTTCAGCTCGCCGCGGCCAGTGCCTGGTCGATGTCGGCGATGATGTCGTCGATGTGCTCGATACCGATCGACAGTCGCACCATCTCGTCGGAC
Source organism: Gammaproteobacteria bacterium (assembly GCA_030428835.1). Classification (GTDB taxonomy): domain Bacteria; phylum Pseudomonadota; class Gammaproteobacteria; order Pseudomonadales; family Halieaceae; genus Marimicrobium. The sequence goes on from JAUIEP010000194.1 coordinate 5,613, forward strand.
ACACCCGCGGACGCGAGCTCCTCGGGCCCGAGCTGCCGGTGAGTGGTGCTGGCAGGGTGACAGGCGAGCGACTTGGCGTCGCCGATGTTTACCAGGCGCAGGATCAGTTGCAGCGCGTCGATGAACCGCGTGCCGGCCTCGATACCGCCCTCGATGCCGAAGCTCAGGATGCCGGCGGCCTTGCCGCCGCAGAACGCCTCGCTGTTGGCGCGGTAGGGGCTGTCGGGCAGGCCCGCGTAGTTCACCCACTTCACCTGCGGGTGTTCCGCGAGGTACTGCGCGACCCTGGTGGCGTTCTCGCAGTGGCGCTCCATGCGCAGCGCCAGCGTTTCGAGGCCCTGCATGATCTGGAAAGCGCTGGTGGCGGCCAGCGCCGCGCCGGTGTTGCGCAGCGGTACCACGCGGCACCGCGTGATGTACGCCGCCTCACCCATCGCCTCGGTGTACACCACACCGTGGTAGGAGGGGTCGGGCGTGGTCATCACGCTGAAGCGGTCCGCGTGGGCGGCCCAGTCGAATTTGCCCGAGTCGACGATCGCACCGCCGATGGTGGTGCCGTGCCCGCCGATGTACTTGGTGAGGCTGTGCACCGAGATATCGGCGCCGTGGTCAAACACGCGGCACAGCAGCGGAGTGGCCACGGTGTTGTCCACGATCAGCGGCACGCCGGCGGCGTGGGCGATATCGGCCCAGCGCCTGATGTCCACGATGTTGCCCGCCGGGTTGCCGATGGACTCGCAGAACAGCGCGCGGGTGTTGCCGTCGATCAGCGCGGCCACCCGGTCGAAGTCGTCCGCGTCCGCGAAGCGGGTTTCGATGCCCTGCCGCGGAAAGGTGTGCGCGAACAGGTTGTAGGTGCCACCGTAAAGCTGCGAGGTACTGACGATATTGGTGCCGGTTTCGGCGATTACCTCGATCGAGTAGCGGATCGCCGCCATGCCGGACGCCAGTGCCAGGGCGCCCACGCCGCCCTCCAGTTCCGCCAGGCGCGCCTCCAGCACGGCGTTGGTCGGGTTCATGATGCGGCTGTAGATGTTGCCGGGCACCGCCAGGTTGAACAGGTCGGCGCCGTGCTGGGTGTCGTTGAACGTGAAGGAGGTGGTCTGGTAGATCGGCGTGGTGGCCGCGTTCGTGGTCGGGTCGCCCGCGTAGCCGGCGTGCAGTGCAATGGTTTCGGGTTTCATTGAACGGGTCCTTGGCAGGGTTAAAACGATGGGTAGTTCACAGTCCGGGACAGAGCTTAGCAAAGGCCCTCATTTCGACAAGCCGCACGGCGCGCTCGATTGACATTGCAGGGCCAAAAACCTAGAGTTTGCGGGCGTTTCAGGTGCCCTGTAAAACGGTTTTTGCCGCGTTTTAGGGTCAAATGGGAAGAGTGGGTACACCGCCAACACATGCCGTGTATACCGCCGCTGCCCCCGCAACGGTAGCCGGACCGCCGGCGAGCCCGATACCAGCCTGATTGCAGCAACAATGGAGCGGAGGGCTTCATGCAGGGTTGCCCAGCGTCACCGCTGCCTCCTTTCCCAAATTCCTCCGCGCGCACACAGGCGCCGGCCGTTGCCGGCAGGAACCGTTATGCGGCAATCCCGCGGCGACGCCGCGTACACACTGATGGTGCAGGGCACGACTTCCGACGCGGGCAAGAGCGTGCTGGTTGCCGGGCTGTGCCGCGTGCTCGCCCGGCGCGGGCACCGCGTGGCGCCGTTCAAGCCCCAGAACATGTCCCTCAACAGCGCGGTGACGGCGGACGGCGGCGAAATCGGGCGTGCCCAGGCGCTGCAGGCGCAGGCCTGCGGCATCGCGCCCCATACCGACATGAATCCCGTATTGCTCAAGCCGTCCAGCGACACCGGTGCGCAGGTCATAATCCATGGCCGCGCGCTCTCCGAACTCGACGCGCGGGCCTTCCACGACTACAAGCGCAAGGCCATGGCGGCGGTGCTCGAGTCCCACACGCGCCTTGCCGGGCGGTACGACTTCGTGATCGTGGAGGGCGCGGGCAGCCCCGCCGA
>JAUIEP010000195.1 GCA_030428835.1 Gammaproteobacteria bacterium
CCAGTGCGTCCGCCTTCGGTGTACCGCCGCCCGGGGTGAAGGCTCCCACCGCCTCGAGGTAGGGCGCGGGAATTTTCTCGCGCCACTTCGACTGGTCGTACACGTAACGCGCGCTCCAGTCGTCCCTGGACCAGGCCAGGTTGAAACGCCCCGCGTGCCGGTCCTCCACACCCCAGTCGTCGCCGACGTCGTTCTGCGCCCAGCCGTCGCGCTCGTGGTACATGTACACCGCCCGCGCCAGCAGCTTGCCGGCATCGCCGTCGTACAGCGGCACGTTCACCAGGGTCTGGCTCTCGAACAGGTCCAGGTTACCCACCTCGAACACCTGCTCGAAGGCGAGCTGTTCCAGCGGTTCACGCGTGTGCACGGCGATGGCGCCGCTCACCGCGTTGCGCCCGAACAATGTGCCCTGGGGGCCGCGCAGGACCTCGATGCGCTCCAGGTCGATGAGGTCGAGCATGGAGCCCGCCGCCTTGCCGATCAGCACGCCGTCGACGTAGAACGTGACCGCCGGGTCGGTGGTGATGATCACCTCGGGGTTGGCGGTACCGCGGATGCGCACGGTCGCGTTGGACGCGCCCGCGGGGATCTTGTGGATGGTGACGTTGGGGGTGAAGCGCGTGAGGCCCTCGATGTCGACGATGCCCAGTTCCTCGATCATGCCCGCGTCGAAGGCGGACACCGACACCGGGGCGCGCTGCAGGGACTCGACCCGGCGCTGGGCGGTAACGAGTATCTCCTCCAGCACCCAGGCGCGCTCTTGCGCGGCGTGACTGTAGTCGTTAACGCCCGCCAGGGCGCAGAGACAGGCGGCGGGCAGCAGGCGCGTGTTCCGGGTTATCGGGTGCATGGCACACCTCCGGTTCGTTATTGTTGTCGTCGACCACCTGTCGATCGCGCGCCGCCTGCGGGGTGTCTACGCGTTACTTGAACTCCCCGTAGCGCGGGTTGCGCTCGCCGAACAGCACCGCGTCGGCATTATCGAACAGGTATTTCTCCAGGACACCGTCGCGCAGGTCCAGCGCCTTGGCCTCCTCGAGACAGCGATCCATGCCGAGTACCGGGTGATCCGAGGCGAACATGATCTTGTGTTTGCCGCGGGTGTTCATGTAGTGCAGCAGCGACTCCGGCAGGTACTTCGGCGAATAGGCCGATGTCATCAGGTACAGGTTGCGGTACTTGATCATGAGCCGGATGGCGAGGTCCCACCAGGGATCCGCGCCGTGCTGCATGATGATCTTGAGCTGCGGAAAATGCAGGCACACCCGGTCGAGGTGCATCGGGTGCTGGCACTCACCGGGCACGGGCGGCCCGGGCAGGCCCGTGTTGATGCCCACGGGAATATCCATCTCGATACACTTGGCGTACAGCGGGTAGTAGATGGGGTCGCTGGGCGGCTTGTCGAGCTGGAACGGCGTGACCCGCGCAAGCACCACGGGATAGTCGCGCGCGAGATCCTCCAAAGCCCAGAGGGCCTTCATGCCCCGCGTGAGCTGCGGCTGCGCGGCCAGGAAAAAACGCCCCGGGTGGCTGGCGGTGAAATCGAGTATGCGCTGCTCGGGGCGATAGGGGTCGACGGACAGCAGCACCCGCTCGACGCCGATCCCGTCCATCAGCGCGACCAGTTCATCCGCCTCGATGTTCCTGAAGAAGTCGTCCCCGGCCTTGAAGTACTCCTCCTTCACTTTCTGCAGGAAGGGGGTGTCGGCCATCGCACCCATGCTGACGTTGACCCAGAGGTCCATGGCCCTGATCGTCACGCGCGGGTCTCCTGCATGGGGTGCTCACCTACGGCCAAAGTGCGTTACAAGGTTAGCACAAGGTCTGCGGCCCAACATTTTTTTTATGGCAGCAGTCTTGTAAAAGGCCGCGCGGCGTCAGGCCTGTGCGGGTTTGGCGAAGCGCCTGTGTGCGATAACAGGGACAAGCGTGAGGAACATGCTGATGCCGCCGTAGAGCATGGCCACGAACAGCACCGCGTCGCCGACCGGGTCCAGCACACCCGCCTGGGCGGGGAAGACGATTGCCTTGATCGCGACGGCGAGCGACACGTTGCGGAACGTGGCCTCCACGACCAGCGCGAGGCCGTCGGCGCTGGTGAGGCCCGCCAGGCGGCTCACGACGACGCCACTGGCCTGCGTCACGAACGCAAAAATCACCAGGGCGACGATGCCGATGGCACCGTAGGCCTGAACATCCAGCCTGCCGCTGCCGCCCGCCCCGACGACCATGGCGAGGATCAGGAACAGGCTCAGGCGAATGGCGTACTTCGAGAAGCGCTCGGCGAACGCGGTACTCGCATAGGCGTTGATCACCATGCCCGTGAGCAGCGGCAGTATGAGCGTCAACGTGATGTCCAGCGCGATGCGCCCGGTGGGCATGCTGAAGTCGTCGTCGAGGTGCTGGTGCCACAGCAAGCGCAGTATCAGGGGCGTTACGAACAGCGAGGCGACCGTGGTGATCGAGGTCAGCGAAATCGACAACGTGATATTGCCGCGCCCGAACAGGGTCAGGATGTTGGACAGCGTGCCGCCCGGCACGGCGGCCAGCAACACGAGGCCCGCGGCAATCCCCGCGGGCATGCCGATCACCCAGCCGATCAGCACCGCGATCAACGGCACGAGAAACCACTGGAAGCCGAGGCCGATGAACAGCGCCTTGGGGCGGCTCGCCTCGCGCACGAAGTCGCGGCGCGTGAGCAGTGCGCCCATGCCGAGCATGGCAAAGAAGAGCTGCGACGCCGCCAGCGGGTATTCGTAGGCGGCGTAGTTATTAACAAATTCCGAGAGCAAGCGGGCGGTTCCGGGTTACCTGTTCACGCCCGGCCCGAGTTTGCGCATGAGGTCATCCTCCATCGCCTTTATCCCCTCCCCCGCGTGAATCTCTTTCAGTTCGCGCAGCTTAGCGTAACCCGCCGCGGACTCGGCGTCCCACTCGTCGGCGAAGCCCCCCGAGGCGATGTTGTCCGCAATCGCCTTCATGATGGGGCCGAAATCCAGCGCATCGAAGCGGCCGCGGCGGGACAACTGCCCATACTGGCTCGCCGGCGAGTGGTGCTCCAGTTGCGCGACGAAGCCCTCCGTGCGCAGCAGGCCGAAGTTGCGTTCCACCTCGCCGGACAGGAACAACTCGGTCAGGATAGCCTCGAGCGGAATGCCCATCTCGAGCATGGTACCCACGAACGCGCCGTTGACGTGGGTAAGCGCGGGCGACAGCACCTGCTCGACAGCGAGGTCCAGCACCGCCTCCTGGTGCGGGCTCAACTCGATAGCGCCCTCGCGCAGGCCGCCCAGCGCCTTCGCCACGGCGAGCGTGCGCGCGAGCGCCGTGCCGCTGTCGTCGCGCTGCACGCCGAGACCGGTGATAAACCCCGCGCCCTCCACGTAACAGCTACGCACCTCCGGGCCGAGCATGCGCGGCGCGATCATCGCCTGGTCACCCGCCGGGTCGTAGCGCCCGAATGCGTAGCAGTAACCGCTGGCGACAATAGTAAGCTGCCCCTTCCGGCGGGCAAGGCCGAGGCCGGGAATGGCGTCGTCCGGCACGAGAATACAGAGCACATCGGCGGCATCCGCCGCCGCGATGGCGCCGACCTCGAACCCGTCGGCAGCCGCCTGCCGTGCACTGTCGTCGTTGCGCACACAGACCATGGGATCCAGGCCCGAGTCACGCAGGTTAAGCGCCCACGGCCGGCCCTGGTTGCCATAGCCGACAATCGCCACACTCTGGCCATCGAGTGCCGAGAGATCGGCGTCGCTCTCATAAAAGAAACGGGTCATCTGGTAGTACTCCTGGCGCGGCCGGGACCGTTATTATAAGACATGTGTCATGAAAAAAGCGTTACCGTCCTGTCACGGCCGGAAGATCAATTATAAGAACTGTCGTCGTGCTTCAGCCGGGCGGTGTGCGGCGCCGATCCATAGAGCCGGCGGAAGGAGCATGGGCAACTACCGGATAGCGGGGGCGTCTGGCGACAGGACGTCGCCAGCCGAGCCTGTACATGGATGTACGCTTTTTGGCGGTCCCCGCTATCCGGTAGTTGCCCATGCTCCGGTTGCAAGGAACGGTACAAAGGCGCATCCCCAATCAGGCAAGCCCGTACATTTGCACACACAATCAGCAGGTATATGATGATCAACCCCGCACGGCGCCACCAATAACAAGAGCCAAGACATGAAAAAACTCCTGATCATCCTCATCGGAATACCGCTGATCCTGGCGCTGCTGCTGGCGGGCGTGAGCGCCTACGTCGTGCAGAGCGGCATCGCCACCAGGAGCGATCTCGCGTTCCTGTTCGACCACGCGCGCCGCGACGGCATCATGGCTGCGTACACCACCGTAAAGACACACCTGTACGGCGTGGACCTGTCCGACGTGCCCGATCCCGGCTACGGCCGCGAACAGGTCGAGGGGCGCGGCCACGCCCCGTGGGTGATCCGCGGCAACCTCGACGAGCGACCCCGCGTCCTGCAGTTCGCCCTCGCACCGAACACCTGGGCCGCGTACGACACACAGGGCGCCTCCCTGTACCAGGTGTGGGACGGCGACATCGAGTTCGCGGGCGCGGCCTACGATTACCGCCACGGCCCGCAGCCGACCAGCCGCGGCAACGCGTTTTACCGCGATGCGCAGGGCAGTCGCTGGTTCCTCGACGTCGACGGCGAGGAGTTGCCGGCCACCGTGCGCTACCTCGGGCACGAATACGGTCCGGGGCGCGCGACCGCCGGCCTGCGCTTCACGGTCGCGGCGGGCGGCCATGAAGTGGCAATCAGCGAGTGGCCGGAGATCGAGGGCGGCGCTGGTGAGCGCAGGCTGCTGCGGCAGTTCCGCGGCGGCGCCGGTGCGGACGGCGTCGCGGCGGGTTTCTACACAGGGGCGGGGGAGCGTCACCTGGCCAGCGGCACGGTCAGCGTCGCGCTGGCCGCGACGACACCGATCAATCCGCCCGAGGGTCCCGACCGCGGCCGCGAGGCGGGCAGCGACGAACTGGCCCGCGGCAAGCAGGTCATCGCCGACAGCGACTGCCTGGCCTGCCACGGCGAGAACCACCGCATCTCGGGGCCCGCCTGGTCGCAGGTGTCCGGCAAGTTCCGTGGCAAGGTGCAGGAGCAAGTGGTCAGCGCGCTCGCGACCAAGGTGATCGAGGGCGGCATGGGCAACTGGGGCACCATTATCATGCCCGGGCATCCCGACATGAGTATGGCGGATGCGCGCGCCGCGGTGACCTATGTCCTCAGCGTGCCGCCGCAGGAGGCCGACCCCGCGCCGCCGCTGGACGGGAACGGCCAGCCGTACGCGGCCACACTGCGCTTCGACGTGCTGCCGCGCCCGGACAGCCTGCACCCGTCGTTCACGCTGGAGAACCTCGCCCCCGACGGCTTCGAGCCCAAGGTCGGCGGCATGGCCTTCCGCGGGGACGGCAAACTGCTGGTCGCCACCTGGGACGCCGACGGCGCCGTGTACCTCGTCACCCCGGACGCGCCGGCGGAGCAGCGCGTGCGACGCATCGCCGAGGGCCTGCAGGAGCCGCTGGGCCTGACCGTCGTGGACGACCGCGTCTTTGTGTTACAGAAGCAGGAACTGACCGAACTCATCGACAGCGACGGCGACGGGTTGATCGACCGCTATCGCGCACACAGCCAGGACTGGCAGGCCAACAGCAACTTCCACTCCTTCGCCTTCGGGCTCGCCCACCGCGATGACGCGTTCTACTTCCTGCTGTCGATCTGCGTTCTGCCCGGCGGCGCGAGCTGCCCGGAGCAGTTGGCATCCCAGGGCAAGCTGCTGCGCGTGGACATGGCGGGCGACGCCGAGATATTCGCCGCGGGCTTCCGCACACCCAACGGTATCGCGCTCGGCCCCGACGACGAGCTGTACGTGACCGACAACCAGGGCGACTACCTGCCCTCCAGCAAACTGGTGCGGGTGCGCAGGGGCGACTTCTACGGTTCGCGCGCGGTGCCCGGTGAGGGTGTCATGACGCTGGAGGAAACACCCCCCGCCGTCTGGCTGCCGCAGGACGAGGTCGGCAACTCTCCCACCGAGCCCCTGTTCCTCACGGAGGGCCCGTATGCCGGGCAGGCGATCTTCGGCGACGTTTACAACGGCGGCATCAAGCGCGCCTTCCTGGAAAACGTGGACGGCGTGTTGCAGGGCGCCGCGTTCCATTTCAGCGGCGGACTGCAGGGCCCCGTCAACCGCCTGCAGCGCGGCCCGGACGACGCCATCTACGTCGGCATCGTCGGCAACCCGCCGAACTGGGGCGAGTACGGCAAGCCCTGGCACGGCCTGCAGCGCATGCGCTGGCAGGGTAACCGCGCGTTCGAGATGCGCGCGGTACGCGCGACCCCGCAGGGCTTTCTCATCGAGTTCACCCAGCCGCTCAAGGGTGAGCTGCGCGCGCAGGACCTCCTGTTCAAGCAGTGGTTCTATCACCCCAACGAACAGTACGGCGGACCGAAGTTCGACGAAACCGTGCTGGCCGCCGAGACCGTCACACTGGGCGCCGACCGGCTCAGCGCGGAGGTGACCGTGCCGGGACTCAAGCCGGGCTACGTCATCTACCTGCGCCTGCCGGAAGGACTCGAGTCCACGGACGGCGCGGAACCCTGGACGCGCGAGGCCTGGTACACGCTGAACACCATCCCCGCCTCGAAGCCGCTGGCCTCGCGCTCGCCCGAGTTGCAGGCGGGCGGCTGGCGCGACCTGTTTGACGGCGCCACGCTGGACGGCTGGCGCAACTACGGCGGCGACGCGAATGACGTGCGCAAGTGGGTGGTCGAGGACGGCGCACTGACTCTGCGGCAGGACGGCATCCTGCCCGCCTGGGACATGATCAAGAGCGCGCTGGTCGGCGGCGGCAGCGGCGACCTGATCTACTACCGCGAGGCGTTCCGCGATTTCGAACTCAGCCTGGAGTGGAAGATTTCCGAGAACGGCAACAGCGGCATCTTCTACCTCGTGAAGGACGAGCAGGCCAAGAATCCCTGGGTGACGGGCCTGGAAATGCAGGTGCTGCACAACGAGGGCCACAAGGACGGGCAGATTGCAACGCACCGCGCCGGCGACCTGTACGACCTGGTCGCGGCGCAACCGGAGACGGTGAAGGGACCGGGCGAATGGAACAGGGTGCGCATCCGCGTCAAGGACAACCGCATCGAGCACTGGCTGAACGACGTCAAGGTCGTGAGCGTGGTGCGCGGCTCCAGCGAATGGGATGCACTCATTGCGCAGAGCAAGTTCGCCGACTGGGAGGGTTTCGGTACGGCGGAAACTGGCTACATCGTGCTGCAGGACCACGGCGACCCGGTGTGGTACCGCAATATTCGCATTCGCGAATTGTAGCCTGGGTTTGGTGCCGACAACCGGCGCCCAACACCTGTAGGGTCCAATTCATTCGACGCAGAGCGGGGCTCTCGATACCAGGCAGTTGTGTGTATCGAGAACCGGGTTCCAGGTCGAATGAATTCGACCCTACAACAGACCGCCTTTCAATGTCGCCATCAGGAAGCCGCTGAGCGCCGCGTTGTTGGCGGCCAGG
>JAUIEP010000196.1 GCA_030428835.1 Gammaproteobacteria bacterium
GCGCTGGAGGCCGGTGAGGTCAGCGTCGACATGCTCAGGGACGAGATGGACCAGGGGCATTTGCGTGCCGATGCCCTGGAGCTTGTCGGGGTTTAGCTTTTTGGTTTGTGAGAGTTGCCGGGCTTTAAGCCGGTGTCTTGAGCGGTGCCCGGGCACTGTGGCTTCGTGTAGTCGTTATATCGTGGGTTGGGTATCGTGAGGGCTGCCGGGCTTTAGTTCGGTTTCTTGAGCAATACCCGGGCACCGCGGCGTCGTGTAGTCGTTATATCGTGGGTTGGGTATCGTGAGGGCTGCCGGGCTTTAGTTCGGTTTCTTGAGCAATACCCGGGCACCGCGGCGTCGTGAAAGTTCCGGCGAGGCGGGAAAAGCAGCCTCGCCAGAACTTCCACGGCACCGCGTCGCCCTACCTGGGCGCTTTACGTCACTATCCAACGCTTGGCGGGTTCTTGCGCTCCGTTGGCCGGCCCGCGAGCGGTCGAATTCCCTGCCTGAAAACGCGGCCCTCCGGGCTGCCCTCGGTCGGTCGCGAGCCCTGCGGTCTCGCTCCACTCCCTCGGCACGTTTTGAACAGCAGGGAATTCGACCACTCGCGCGCCTGGTGGTAGTGAATAGAGCGACATCGTCGTCCCCGCGAAGGCAGTGGTGCGGCATCCCGAGACCCAGTGACCTTGCCCACAGAACCAAAACTAGCTCTTAAGGACGATAGAAGGCCCCGACCCGCGATATCTCTTCGCGTAGCCGTCAGGGAGGCGCCGAAGGAGTGGAGGGAGACAACTTGTTGGCTCCCGACCGACTGAGGGAATCGCGGAGCGACGCCGACAGCGAGCGAAGAGATATCGCGGGTCGGGGCCTGGGTGGGGCTAAAGAAACAAACACCAGCTCTGCTCGCAAAGTCTCTGGGCCCCGAGACGTCGGACCGCCGCCTGCGCGGGGGCGACAAGGGTTAGGTTCTGCGCGGGGGCGGCGATGGTTGGGCTCTGCACTCAACCACACCGGGCCCCGGATGCCATACCGCCGCTTGCGCGGGACGACGCCAGTCAGGAATACTCGAACATCGGCGCCAGGGTTTCGGCCATGCGCTTGTCGATGGCGGTGACTTCCTCGTCGGTGAAGTAGTCGCGGTAGCCACCCACTTTGGCGCGGCGGACTTTGTAGCTGTCGGGGTTGTCCTTGTCGCGTGGGACCATGCGGCCGCCGGCCAGGCGGAACTTCTGCTCGCCTTCCATCTTCTTCATGTTTTCGTAGGACGAGTATTCCACCGCGGCATTCACGTGCTCGTCGGTAGCGTCGACCTGCATGAAGTCGAGTAGCTTGCGCAGCTCCTCGTGCGGCCGCGCGCGCAGGTCTTCGTAGCGCAGCAGGTGGAAACGCTGCACCTTGTCGGCCTCGGCCGCCCACAGGTTCAGGTAGTCGGTGACCGCGGCCATGCTGCCGCCATTGTCGCCCATCACAAAGTCGTACAGGCTGATGTCGGTGCCGCGCGGCGGATAGTTGTTGATCGCGACCTTGGTCGGCTTTATACGAAACTTCCACTGGAAGAACTGGGAGACCGCGACGTCGCGCGGGTCGCGCGCGAGCAGCACCACCGGCTTGTCGTAAAAGGGCTGCTTGCTGGTGAAGTCGCCGGTGAAATCCTTGATGTAGTTGTCGTGCGTGAAGAAGATTTTCGGCACGGCACGGTTCAGGTTGTGGAAATTGTCGAAGCCGAAGATCGCGTTTTCCGGCAGGTCGTACATCACGCGGAACAGGTGCGAGATCATCACGCGCAGCCAGGTGCGACCGCTCTTGCCGAAGGACACGACCACGATGTCGGCCTTGCGCAGCTTGTCGTACTGCTCCACGCCGCGCAGCTTGCGCTCCTGCACGAGAATCTCCGCCTCGGGGCGGCCGCGCATGCGCCAGTGCAGGATGCGCCTCGAGAGTTTCTTGCGCGCGGTCTGGGTGGCCTGGCGCAGGTTCTGGATGGCGAGCCTCACGCGCGGCGCTCCCCGTAACCGAACATCGGGTTGAGCTCGGCCACCATGGCCTCGAGCTGGGCGCACTGCTCGTCGGTGAAGTAGTCGCGGTAACCGCCGACCTTCGCCTTGCGCACCTTGAAGGACTGCGGGTTGTCCTTGTCGCCCGGTTTCACGCGCGCGCCGGAGCCCTTGAAGAAACGCTCCTGTTCCATCTTCTTCATGTTGTCGTAGGCGGCGAAGTCCACCGCCTCGCGCACCTGCTCGGGCGTCACGTCGGTGCCGGTGAAGTCGAGGATGTCGGCGAGCACCTTTGCCGGGTCTGCGCGCATGTCCTCGTAGCGCACCACGAGGACATCCTTGAGTTCGGGAATGGCGTCCGCCCAGCCGTTGAAGTAGTCGACGATGCGCGGCAGGCCGGCGTCCGCATCGAGCACGAAGTCCCAGGTGTCGATGTCGGCGCCGTGGGGTGGGTAGTCGTTGATGAATTTCTTGTTCGGCCGCATGCGGAACTGCCACTGGAAGAACTGCGACACGGCCACGTCGCGGGGGTCGCGCACCAGCAGCACGATGCGCTTGCCCTTGAAGTGGGCCTTGGAAGTCTGGTTGCCGGTGTAGTCGCGCAGGTAGTTGTTGTGGGTGAAGAACACCGCGGGAAGCGACGGGTCGCGATCGCGCAGGTTGTCAAAATCCAGCAGTTCGCTGGCGGGCAGGCCGCCCTTCAGGGTGTAGGCGCGGGACAACATGACGCGCAGCCAGGTGCGGCCCGATTTGCCCCAGCTCATGAGCACCCAGTCGCAGCGCTCGAGCTTCTTGAACTCCTCGCGCCCACGCAGCCAGCGCTCGATCTTCTTGCGCCGCGCCTTCGGCAGCCAGAAGCAGAGGGCGAGGACAATATGGCGCAGCACGACACGTGCCTTATCCACCATATGTTGGGCGAGCATATGCGGGATACTCTCGGTCGGGACGGGAATGGCGGCGCATTCTAGCGCACTTCCGGTAATGCCGCACCACGGCCACCGGCCCGATTAGCCGCACTATTAACATCGGGCCGCCACCCCGCCGCTTTGCCTGCCGGGCGCCGCAGGCGGTAAAATGGCCCGATGGCTATAGTAAATTACGACGCCCTGAGACAGGGGGTGGTGCAGCACGATCCCTTCGACTACCTGGTGGTCCCGGGCTTCATCAGCCCGGACGTCCTGCAGAGCGTGAACGCCGACTACCCGGCCATCGACAGCGCCGCCAACCACGACCTCGAGAACCTGACCTACGGCCCCAGGTTCGGCGAGGTCATGGCCGTGCTGCGCGGGCCCAAGTTCGCCTCCATCATCGGCGAGTTGTTCGACATGGACCTGGCCACCCTGCCCACCACGGTGACGGTGCGCAAGTTCTGTGAACGTACCGACGGCAACATCCACACGGACCACAAGAGCAAGGTCATCACTGTGCTCCTGTACTTCAACGAGTCCTGGGACCACGAGGACGGCCAGTTGCGCATGCTGCGCTCGAAGGACGACATCGAGGACTACGCGGCGCAGGTCCCGCCGCTGGGCGGCACCCTGCTCGCGTTCCGCCGCACCGACCACTCCTGGCACGGCCACACCCGCTTCGTTGGCGAACGCCGCATGGTGCAGGTCAACTTCCTCGACCAGAGCCCCATCGCCGTCGCCGCCCAGCGCATCAGCCGCTTCGGCACGCATTTCATGAAGAACGTTCTGGGGATGCGCTAGCTTTCGAAACCCCCGATTCTTCCAATTCCCACGGATAACAGGGCCGACAACCCCTGAGCAGGGACCTCGCGAGATTTTCCCTCGCGCCGGGCCGCTGCGGGAGCTCGACCAAAAATCGCTTCGCGATTTTTTGGGACTCAGACAGTCCTCGCGGACAGCCCCCGGCGCGAGGGAAAATCTCAAGCAGCTCGAAGCCCCTGCTCAGGGGTTGTCGGCCCTGTCATCCTCCTCTTGTCGTTTACTTCGGGCCTGGTGACACCGCGATATCCTAGCGACACCACGTTTTTTCTTAAGGCACGATCGAGGCCCCGTTCGGTTCAGGCCCTTGCAAGGGAATTGGAGGCGCTTAGCGGAGCGGACAAACGCGGGGGTAGTCCGCGAGGACTGTCTGAGTCCCAATTTTTCCGCGCAGCGGAAAAATGGTCGAGCTCCCGCAGCGGCCCGCGTTTGTCCGCGGAGCTGCCGACTTCCCTTGCAAGGGCCTGAACCGAACGGGGCCGATTACAAGCAAGAAAGATTACTCGAACAACGACTCGATGCGTCGAACCACAACGCCTACATCATCCGGCAACTCACCAGAAGGCTCCCGAAAAGGCTCACCAGACCAGACCGCCAAACCCTTCTCCACGAGCAATCGGTGAAAGGCACGGAAGTCACGCGTGGCGCTAAGGATCTTGAAGTAGTCGATGTAAAACACGCCGCGGGCGACGCTGTGGCGCACACGATCAAACCAGGTCTCGCAACGCGGGTTGAACAGTCGGTGGGCGAAGGATCTGCGGTACTGGTCAATACGCCCGAGCCAGCCGCCGGGCAGTGGGAATATGGCGAGCGGTTTGCGCAGGTAGATCACCTCCACCATCATCGACACACTGTCACCCGTCACGATGAAACCGTCGGCGCTGCCTAGCAGGGCGCGATAAGGATTGTCCGCGGCGTCCGCCGACCATTCGAACAGGAGCGCCTGCTGCGGCAAGTCGGTGCGCAGCACGTCGACCACCTCGGGTGTGGTCCGCCGGCTGGTGGTGACGTAGGGCGTGCCGCCGAGTTCCTCGACGACCCAGCGCGCGGCGGACACCAGCTCGTAGGCCACCTCGCGGTTCATGATGAACGGGTTGGTCTCGCCGCCCACGAGGAAGGCAATCACGGGCTTTTTCAACGTGGCGAAACGCGACGCCCAGGCCGCGGCTTCTTCCGCCACGTCCGCGGGCGAGATGCGCATCAGTGGCAGCGTGGTCGGTTGGAAGTTCTTCAGGGGCGGCATCTGGTTCTCAGCGCTCGCGATGACCAGGGAGAAATCCAGCATGTGCCCGGAGGGCTTGCCCACCAGGGCGATCTTCGTATGCCCGCCTGACTGCTCGCGCACCCACAGGGCGACCATCGAGGGGCGCCGGCCCACGGTGATGATGAGATCCGGCCAGGGGGCCGCGAGTTCGTCGGACTGGCTGAGGTCGAGGTGGTCGAGGGAGGGGCGGTAGCGCGGCTTGCCGAGCACCCACTCCGGTTTCATGTGCACGTACTTGCGTTCGACCGGCCAGCCGAGCGCGTCCACGATCGTCTCGACCTGGCCGTTGTCGCCACGCTTGTCGCCGAGGATGACCCAGGTTCGCGGGTGCACGGGAGGACTTACCGGCAGTAGCCGAGCTCGGGCAGGATGTTGTCGCGCACCAGCGCTTCCAGTTCGGCCACCTGATGCTCGTCGAAGTCGTCGCGGTAGCCGCCCACCTTGCCGCGGCGCACCTTGTAGGTGCTCGGGTCATCGGCGTTCACGAGCTTCATGCCGCCCTGGCTGAAGGTGCCCCTGGTCTCGAGTTTCTGCAGATTGTCGAAGGAACCCCACTCCACCGCCTGGCGTACCTCCTCCTCGGAAAAGTCGGCGCCCATGTGCTGCGTGATCTTGTGCAGCGTGGGAACGGGCTCTGCGCGCAGATCCTCGTAGCAGGTGAGCATGCCGTGCGGCAGGTCCGCGATATTGCGCACCCAGGTGTTCTGGTACTCGATGAGCGCCGGCAGGCCGATGTCGGAATGGCGCACAAACTCCCACATCTCGATGGTGCGGCGGTCGATCGGGTGCTCGATCCAGTGATTGATCAGCTCCTGCTTGGCGCGCGACTGCCGCTTGGTGAACTGGTGGTACCAGGACACCGCGATGTCGATCGGGTTGCGCGCGAGGAACAGCACCGGCTTGTGCCGCAGCGGGTTGTCGGGCGCACCCGCCGCGAGCAGTTTGCCCACCTCGCCCTCGTAGCTGTAATAGCCGTTGGTGGCGGCGAGCCGCGGGATGTCGGGAATCTTGCGCGCGAACTCGTCGGTATTGATCAATTTCGACTCGGGCAGGTCATACCGTATCTGGTAGAGGCGCGAGATCATGGCTTTCAGCCACGTGTTGCCGCTCTTGGGGTGGCCGATGATCAGGAAGCTGGCGCGATGCGCCTTCGCCAGTTCGAGGTTCGCCAGATGCTTACGCCTGAGCGCGACCCGCGTTTTCGCCGGCAACGGCTGGGTCGGTATGAGAATCAGCGCCTTCTTGACGCCATCACTCAGGTTGAACATGCAGTGGATACTCGAGCAGGGATGGGCGCGAATTATGCGCGAAGCGGCCGCAAATGACCAGAAATCAGGGGCTTTAGAGATACCGCATCCCGGGATCGATCCCGGGTACCGGAGCATGTGCGGTTGCCGGATAGCGGGGACCGCCGACAAGCGTACATCCGTGTACAGGCTCGGCTGGCGACATCCTGTCGCCAGACGCCCCCGCTATCCGGCAACCGCACATGCTCCTCGGTCCCGCCCTGTGTTGCACACTGAGCCAGTGCCGGGGCTTCATGTACAATGACCGCCTGTGAGTCCAGCGTTGCGCCCCGGGGCACTCTCCGTTGATCATCGACCGTCACATCAATGCCGAAATCGTCCGGCCCTTCTGCCTGGGACTCGGCCTGCTCGTGCTCATCTTCATCGGCTACTCGGCCGCGCGGCAGCTCTCCATGGCGGCGGAGGGGCAGTTCAGCCTCGTCACCGCGCTCAAGCTCATCGGCTTCAATACGCTGATCACGCTCGAGATTCTCCTGCCCTCGGCGTTTTTCTTCTCGGTGCTGTCCGCCATCGGCAAGCTGTATCGAGATTCCGAGATGAGTGCCCTGTACGCCGCGGGCGTAAGCCCTTCGCGCATCCTGGGCGCGGTCTTCAAGCTCTCGCTGCTGGTCGCCGTGCTGACGGGGCTCATCTCCATCCTCGGCCGCCCGTGGGCGTTCGCCACGAGCTACCAACTGGAGGCCCAGGCCGCGGCGCAGTACGACCTCAAGAAAATGACCGCGGGCGAGTTCATCAACGTCGACGGCGCCGACTACATCTTCCTGGCACAGGGTGTGGACCTCGAGCGCGGCGTGCACAAGAACGTCTTCCTGCAGAAGACCTACGAGGAGCAGGCCCGCGCCGAGATCATCGTCGCGGAAGAGGCCGTCATGCCCATCCTGAACCCGGGGCAGGCACTGAAGGCCACCTTCTACAACGGTCACAACTACCTGTTGGACCAGCGCAACCACCGCGATATCACGCTGGATTTCAAGGAACTTGAAGTACGCCTGCCGAATGAGGAGGCGCGCGCGAGTTACCGCCGCAAGGCGGAGACGACACGCAACCTCGCCCGCTCCGACGAACCCAAGGACATCGCCGAGTACCAGTGGCGCATCACCACGCCGCTCGCAACCATCCTGCTGGCACTGATCGCGGTGCCGTTGGCGCGCTCGGCGCCGCGCGTGTCGCGCTTCCGTAATTTCGCCATCGCACTGCTTGCCTATATCTTCCTGTTCAGCCTGGTCAGCGTGCTGCGCACCATGCTCGAGCAGG
>JAUIEP010000197.1 GCA_030428835.1 Gammaproteobacteria bacterium
CGCGCCCTTGACCCTGGACGTCGTGGTGCGGTCCATGTAGAAGGCGCGGACATCGAGCTGCGCCCGCTCGCCAAGCTGCTGTGAGATACCGGCCATCAGGGAGTCCCGCTCCTGTTCCGGGTAGAGGTCCACCAGGTCGGAGGAGTCGCACTGGTTGGTCGAACCCGCCACCGCGTTGCCGGGGGTAAACGGCAACGCGTACGACTGGCCGCCCACCAGCACATTGCCCGGTTCACAGCGCAGGCTGATGACAGGCTGGTCGAGCATGGGCAAATCCGGCCTGAAGTTCGGATACATGCGCACCCAGTCGAGGTGCTCGGCGGCGAGCGCATCGCGGTCCGAGTGGTTGTAGCCGACGTAGGCGGAGCCGCCTTCCCAGGTAAAGCCCGCCGTCACACTGGCGTCGTAGGCGTTGTAATGGTCGCCGTCGCCAAACTTGGCCTCGACCTCCACGCCCTCAAAGTCCCGGCGCGTGATGAAATTCATCACGCCCGCCACCGCGTCCGAGCCGTAGATGGCCGAACCGCCATCCGGCACGATCTCCACGCGCTGGATCAACGCGGGCGGCACGATGTCCACGTCCGGACTGGTGGTCGTCACGCCCATACCCACGACGCGGTGGCCGTTCAGGAGCACCAGCGTGGAGGAAGCGCCGGTGGTCTGCGGCAGGTCGCGCAGGTTCGGGCGGTTGGATGTGATGACATTTGCCGCGGAGGTCGAGTACTGCAGGGTGTTGAAGGAGTTGTTCTGCGGGATCGACTGCAGCAACTGCGTGGTGGACATGGCGCCGGTCGCCTGGATCTGCTCCGCGTCCACGCCGATCACCTGTGTGCCGACCGGCGCGGCCAGGCCGCGTACGAGCGTGCCGGTAACCAGGACTTCCTCCATGCGCTCCTCGCCGCCGGATACACCGGGGTCAGTCTGTTGCGACGCCGCAGGCATCGCCGCCGGCACGCCAAGGAAAACCAGGGCTATGAAACAGCCCAAGTTACGGTTACCAATGTGTCTGTATTCTCGCATTGCTCTCAACCTCTTCTTCAGATTATCGGCTGTATCTTCTTTATGACTTACTTCCAAAACGGGACAGCGTGGTCGGCGTTCCAGTCTCATTTGCGCAGGTGTTGATCGACGAAATCCAGCGCCTCCTCCAGTTGTTCCGGCGGCACAGTGTGCCCACCCGGGTGCACGCTGAAGCCAACGCTGCCGACCGCGGGCGAGCCGGGCTCTGGCAGTGTTGTGGCAGGCAACCCCTCAAGCCCGAACAGTGCGTACACCGCACTCGCCTGCGAGGCGCTGATGAACGCCCCCTGCGCATCCGAAAACGGGTCCGTCAAACCCTCGGTGATGTACACCGGCCGGGGCGCGATCAGTGCGAGCAGTTCGTGCTGGTCGATCGGTAGCTCCTGCACCCGCCCCGACCAGCAGTTGTAGTTCTCCGCAAACCAGTGCCAGACCGGCGCGTAGTCGCGCCGCGTCAGGACCGCGCCGCCGCTGCCGCTGATGGACGCCCAGGTCACGTCGATGCGCTCGTCCTGCGCCGCTGCCCACAGCGCCACCTTGCCCAGGCGCGAGGAGCCGAACGCCGCGACCCGCTCGTGGTCGATGCGCTCTTCTGTCTCCGCCCAGTCGATCAGCCGGCTCAGGCCCCAGGCCCATACGCCGAGGCCGCCCCACTCGTCCGGGTGGCGAGCGGTCTGTGCGGGTGTGAAAAACAGCGGAAAGATGCCCGTGTCGAAAACGTCTGCCAGCTCCTGTGCGTCCGGCAACAACGGGTCGCGCGCCAGTTCCTGATACCAGTACAACGCGATCGCGTAACCGCGTTCGATGTACGCGTTCGGGAATCCGGGAATTCGGCCGAAGCGTGAATCGCGTGCCTCCTCCAGGTCGGCGACAGTGCCGCCTTCGGCGATCACCTGCGCCACACTCATCGGTGGGAACAGCACGCCGGGGTCAGCGGTCGCCGCGTGGTTTCCCAGGTACGACATGGTGACGTACAGCGGTACCGGGTCGCGCATGCCGGAGGGGAGGTAGACCAGGATATCCATGGTCGGCCCGCCCGCGCCGCCAAGGTGCCCGCGCACCTGCAGCCGGTCGGCGGTGCCGTCCAGAACGCCGCGCGAATCATCCAGCATCTCCCACTCGATTGACGGGGAGGCGGTGGGCGTGAGGCCGTACATATTAATGGCAAACTGTTCAAGCAGCTCGGGACGACGCCGCTCGCGCCACACGCGAGGTGAGTCGACTGGCGTGCCGTCGGCCAGGATGAGCGGATCAGGGAGGGTGAAAAGTTCCTTGTCGGACCGCTCCGCCGGAGGCACATTTTCCGGCTCCGCGAAGCACAGTTGCATAGGCGTGCGCTCGGCGACGGGGACTACATCATCCTTACCGTCGGTACAGGCAGCCAGCAACAGGCAGCAGCCAAGCAGCAGGACACAAGCGCTGCGCCGCTTAACCCGGGTGTGCTTCAGGCACTGGATCTGCTTGCGGGTCATCTGTCGCGGCCAGCCGCCTCGCCTCTTATTCTGCTATTTATTCTGCCGACCCCGGTCGCTGCATAGCGCCTTGCCCGAGCGCGCAACAAATATATGACAGGGGTGTAACTTATTGCCGTAATACTAGCCCCGTACAGCGGGCGAGTAAAGTCACGCCGGCGTCGCTACACGTCAGGGCCGCAACACCCAGCCGCCGTCCACGTGCATGACCTGCCCCGTGATCCAGGCACCCGCGTCCGAGCACAGCAGCAACAGTGTGCCGACCAGTTCGTCCGGCGCGCCGCGCACGCGCATGGCGACGCTGGCCTCGAGGAACTTGATGAAGGGCGAGTCGTCGGGCGTCAGTATCTTGCCCGCGTCGCTGGTGGTATTGCCGGGTGCGATGGCGTTGACGTTGATGTTCTCCCGGCCGAGCTGGCGCGCGAGCGTGGTCGTGAGGCCGACCAGCGCCAGCTTGCTGATGCCGTAGATCGAGATCGCGGGGAACGCGCCGCCCGACACCTGATTGACGATCTTGCCGCCGCCGCGCTCGCGCATCAGCGGCACCAGCGCCTGTGCGCAGTTCAGCGCGCCGGTCACGTTTACCGCCATGATCCGGTTCCACTCTTCCAGTTCGATGTCGACCGCCTGCTCGGACTTCAGCTCCGCCATCAGGCCGGCGTTGTTCACGAGAATGTCCACCCCGCCGAACGCCGCCTTCGCGGCCTTGGCCATGGCCCACACGGAATCCGGGTTCGCGATGTCCACGCCCACGCCGACAGCGCTGCCGCCCGCGTCCTGGATCTCGGCGGCCACCGCGGCGGCGCCCTCCTCGTTAAGGTCCGCCACGACCACCGCCGCACCGGCACCCGCCAGGCCGAGCGCGTAGGCCCGACCGATACTGTTGCCGCGCCCACCCGCGCCGGTGACCACGGCCACTTTGCCGTCCAATCGATACTGCTCAAGCGAAAAACTCATAGTGCCTATGCCTGTGAAAATACGTTGTTGTCGAAAATTGCTGCCGCGCAGTGCTCATGCCTGGAGCGCGGCATCCAGGAAACGGTTGGCCGTCTCGGAAAGGTGGCGGTAGTGTTCGTCGCCGCCCACCGCCTCGCCCAGCAGGCGCACGTCCTTGGCGAGCAACTGCGCGCCGTGCCGGAAGTCAGTCGGCGCGGACATCCTGGCGCGCACGTCAAAACTGAAGCTGTGCCCGCTGCTCGCGCCCACCAGTCGCGCGAAGGCGTCGGCGTCGATTCCGAGCCGGCCGGCAGTCTCCAGCGCGTGGTGCGCCACCGCGAGGTTCGCGGCCATCAGCGTGTTGTTGACGAGCTTGGCGGTCTGGCCCGCACCGATGTCGCCGAGGTGGACGATAGTACCCGCGAAGGTTTCGAAAACCGCCTGTGCGCGCTGCGCGACCGCGGGGTCGCCGCCCACCATGACCGTCAACCTGCCCTCGGCGGCCGCGGGACCGCCGCCGCTGACCGGGGCATCGAGCAGGTCGATGCCGCGCTCTGCGGCGCGCTCCGCGAGTGACTGGCACAGGGCCGGGTTCACCGTCGAGTGAACGACGATGCAGGCGCCCGCGCGCATCGCGCCGAGCAACTGGCCGCAGATGTCCTCGACCCCCGCGTCGTCGACCACGCACACCGCGCAGTAGTCCACCTCCCGCGCGAGTGCCTCGACCGAGTCCGCGACCGTCGCCGCCGTGTCGCTGAAACTTGCCAGTGTCTGTGCGCGGCGTGCCCACAGCACCACGTCGAGGCCCGCATCCAGCATACGCCGCGCCATCGGTGCGCCCTGGCTGCCGAGACCGATGAATCCGAACTTACCCATGCGCTCCTCCCGCGGCCTAGCCGGCGGTTATGCCCTTGTCGATGCTGATGCAGGCGCCGTGGTAGCCGCGCGCCGCATCCGACGCGAGGAACGCGATCAACCCGGCGACGTCGTCCACTTCCACCATGCCGCGCAGCGGCTTGAAGCGCGCCATGAGGTTGCCGTCGAGGTCCTGAGGCATGTTCATCATGCTGGACACGATGCCGGTCATCATGCCGCCGGGTGCGACCGCGTTGATGCGAATGGGCTTGTGCATGTACTCCATCGCCATTGCCCTGGTGAGATGTGTGAGTCCGGCCTTGGAGGCGCAGTAGGCCGCGGCGTAGGCCTCGCCGATGTGCGTGGCCGAGGAGGACACATTCACTATCGCGCCGTCGCGCTCCAAAAGGTGCGGTATGGCCGCCTGCGACAGGAAGAACGGCGCACTCAGGTTCACGGCCAGCGTCCTGTCCCAATCCTCGCGCGGCATGTCGGTCGAGTGATTGAAGTAAATGACGCCGGCAACATTGCACAGTGCATCGAGGCCACCGAACGCGGCGACTGCCGCGGCGACCGCAGCAACGCAGTTTTCCGCCTGCGACAAATCCGCGGGATGCACGTGGCACTGCACACCCTCCGCGCTCACAGCGTCGGCGGTTTCTTCAAGGCCGCCCGGATTCAGGTCCACGATTGCGACATCCGCGCCCGCGCGCGCGAGCGCCACCGCTGTCGCGCGCCCCAGGCCGGACGCCGCACCCGTCACCAAGGCCGCCTTGCCACGCATATCACTGGCGCCGTCGATCATGTCTTACTCCTTTTCCTTGCCGTCCCAGGTGAGTCCGTTGCGCAGTTTTTCCGCCATCTCCAGGACAACGCCCTGCACGAATGACGCCCGCGGCCAGCCGCTGTGGATGGCGTACTGCAGGACGAACTCGTCCATCTCCTCGTAGCTCGCGTTGCCGCTGGCCATGGCGCCGTAGATGTGCGTGCGTATCGGCGTGTCGGCGGAGGAGTCCGCAACGCCGACCAGCGTGACCCAGCGCCGCCCGCGCTGGTCGAGTCCCGGCCGCTCCCAGACTTCGCCGAATACATAATTCAGGATGCCGCCCTCGAAGTAGGCGGTCGCCGGCGGCGGCCCGCCGAAGGTCATCACGCGCTCGAATCCCGCGTCGCCCTGCGCGAGTCGCTCCTGCGGGTCCCAGGGTTCGGCACGCAACGGCGTGAACGGCGGCTCTTCGAGGCCAAGCTCCGCGACGACCCGGGTGACGGCGCTGTCCAGCACCATGCCGCGCGACCAGCCGCCGTAGATCGCCAGGTGCGCCGCCGCCTCGCGCAGTTCCACCGCGGTGAGTTCCTCGTTCACCAGCGCGCCACGCACGTAGCCGTCGAGCACTGCAGCGGGCGTGTCGCCCGTGGCGGCGCCAGCGAGGCTGATCAGGAAGCGCGAGCGCAGGTCCAGCCCCGGCCGCGTCCACACCTCGGCGTAAAGGTAGTCGCGCCAGGTGGACTCGAGCAGTGTGGCGGGTTCGTCCAGCGGCGCGCCGCGCAGTGTGCGCGCCTGCTCGGTGCCGCGTCGCGAGCGCTCCGCGGGGTCGAGCCGGCTCATGCGCCCTGCTCCGGCGCAAGGTTCATCCAGACATTCTTGACCTGCAGGAATTCCAGCAGGCCCTGCTCGCCGCCGAGCCGGCCGAAGCCGCTGTGCTTGTAGCCGCCGAACGGCGCAAAGGGCTGCATGCCCTCGCCCGAGGCGTTGACCTGCACCATGCCGGCCTGCATGCAGTCGGCCACGTGGTGCGCGCGGCGCAGGTCGCGCGTGTGGATGTAGGCGCCGAGGCCGTAGTCCGTGGCATTGGCCAGTTCGATGGCCTGCTCCTCGGTGTCGAACGGCGTAACCGACAACACCGGGCCGAACACTTCCCGCTGCGCGAGGTCGCTGTCGTGGTCGACATCGGCAAAGATTGTGATGGGCAGGTAGAAACCCGCGGCGTGCTCACCGCCCAGGCGTTCGCCGCCTGTCACCAGCCGCGCGCCGTCTGCCTGCGCCTGCGCGATGACACCCTGGATGCGCGCGAGCGAGGCCTCGGAGATCACCGGCCCCATGACCGTGGCGGGGTCCAGCGGATCGCCGACGGTGATGTGCCCGGCAATCGCCTGCAGCGCGCCGAGGTAGTGTTCGTAGATCGGGCGTTCAACGAGCAGTCGCGTACCGTTGACGCAGCCCTGCCCGCTCACGCTCATGGCGCCGGACAATCCACGCTTGCCGGCCTCGGCTATATCGGCGTCGGCGAACACGACAACGGCGGATTTGCCGCCCAGTTCCAGGCCGCAGGGCTTCAGCGTCGCGGCGGCGTTCTGCAACACCTTGCGCGCCGTCGCGCCACTGCCGACAAACTGCACCTTGTCGATGCCCGCGTGACCGACGATAGCCTCGCCCACCGCCGCGCCGCCCGCCAGCGTGTTGACGACGCCGGGCGGAAAGCCGGCCTCGAGGAACAGCTCACCGAGTTGCATCACGGAAAACGGCGACAGCTCGGGGGCCTTGATGACCACACAGTTGCCCGCCGCCAACGCGGGCGCGAGCACCATGATCGCGGCGAACAGCGGGCCGTTCCAGGGAATGATAGCGCCCACCACACCGTAGGGTTCGTAGTTGACATAATTGTGCGCGGGGCCGTTCCAGGCGCTCAGCGTTTCGCCGCGCACCTTGTCCGCCCACCCCGCGTAGTAGCGCAGCCGTTGCGCAATCACGGCGGGAATGAAACCCGCCATCATCGTCGAGGTGCCATTGCCGAGGGTCTCCAGCGCGTGCAACTGCGCCGCGCGCTGTTCGATGAGGTCCGCCAGCGCCAGCAGCAGGTCGCGGCGCCTGTCGCCGGGCAGGTCACGCCACGCGGGGAATGCCTGGCGCGCCGCGGCCACGGCGTCGTCCACATCGGCGGCGCCGGCCAGGGCCAACTCGGCGGTGACCTCGCCGTTGGCCGGGTAAATATGTGCCCAGGTGTCGCCGCCGGGTCTGCTGCGCCGCTCGCCACCCACAATGGCCGGGTGCT
>JAUIEP010000017.1 GCA_030428835.1 Gammaproteobacteria bacterium
GCTGAACGGGAAGTCGAAGCCCGCCTGTGCAGCGAGACCCCACGAGTCGTCGACGTCGAGATCCGCGTCGTTAACGGCGCCGCCGGTGAGGTCGCCGAGCAGGCCGATCAGTTCGCCGTCGACTTTCTCGTCGAAGAAATAGGTGTAGTTGAGGCCGATGCCGATATAGGGCTGCCAGCCTTCCATGCCGCCTCGGGGATGCCATTGCAGGCTCACGGTCGGCGGGAGGTGCTTGGTGGACGCCG
Organism: Gammaproteobacteria bacterium; assembly: GCA_030428835.1. Lineage (GTDB taxonomy): Bacteria > Pseudomonadota > Gammaproteobacteria > Pseudomonadales > Halieaceae > Marimicrobium. The sequence goes on from JAUIEP010000017.1 coordinate 246, forward strand.
CGTCGAGACGCACGCCCGCGACGGCTCCCTGGCCATGGGCGCGCATGTCGTGGTCGAACGGCGTCGCGGCCAACACTTCAATCGCGAAGTTATCGGTCACCATGTAGAACGGGATAATGCCGAGCTGCGTGTCGTCCTTCGCGCGCACTACCGCCTCCACGCCGGGCTGCAGGAAGTTCAGGTCGACGGTATCACTGTCGGTATCGGGATCGACCGTCGCGGCGCCTAGGCGCAGGCCCCAGTCACCCTGTTGGTAGGCCATTGCGGGCACGGTGTTGCCGGCGAGGGCGACGAGCAGCGCCATCGTCAGTGTCTTTTTCATTGCTTCACTCCTTGGCTAGGGCGCGACGCCGTGGTTTCTTTGCATCGCTGGAAGGGATAGTAAGGAGCGGGGAGGTCTCGGGCATTGACCTCAGTCAACGCAGGGTTAAAGAGGTGTGCACGTCGGATTCAGCACGATAAATCAGCTAGTTACGATAACAACCTGAGCCTTGATCCAGGCCGGTTCGACAGCGGCCGCGATGCAGCCAAATGCGGTTTGACCGAGTCTCCCGGCCGCCGCGTTCAGCTCGCCGCCAGGACGGCAAGCACGATCATGCGCAGGGCCAGCAGCGTCACCAGCAAGCGGAACAGGCGCGCGAAATTCACCTGCGGCACGAACGTGCGCAGGCGCGTGCCGACCCACGAGCCCGCGATGCCGGCGAGCACCATGCCGGCGAGTAGTTGCCACCAGGGCGCGAAACTGAAGCCGATCAGCACGAAGGCGCCGACGCGAATGGCGTGGTTGAGACACATATACAACGCGGTGTTGACCACCAGCCAGTCGCGTTCCTCGTTGCGCCGCAACAGCACCGCCGCGCCCACCGGCCCCGTGGCACCGGCGAGCATGCCGAGTCCTGTCTGGTAGAAACCCAGGAGCACCAGCGGGGCCTGTCCGCTGCCGCCGACCGCGGGCAGCGGCAACCAGGTGATGGCCAGCACGAGGACACCGATAACGGCGGGCAACCACTGCACGTCGAGTACCTGGTAGATCTCGCCCCCGAGCCAGGCGCCGGCGAGCGCGCCGGCCACGAAGGCCGGCACGATGCCCCAGTCGATATGGCGTGCACCGAAGGCGGCGCGCGAGATGTTGCTGGCGAGTTGCGTGGCGGCGTGCAGCGGAATGATCGCGGACGCCGGCACCAGCCCGGTCATGAGCGTGATCAGCAGGATGCCCCCGCCCATACCCATAACGCCCGCCAGGCAGGACGTGAAAAACGCTATGGGGACAAGCGCAAACTCGCTCACCGGATGCTCCTCACCGGGCAGGCACCACGTTTACCCGGGTTTGCCGCGAGTCTACACTAGCCTTGCAGAAGACCGGGGAATGTTCGCCATGCAGGAAGCCAATAACGCCACCTCCGCCACGCCCGTCCCCGGGTGGTACGGGGCCGACCCGTTCGCGACCGACCTGAAGCCCAATCCCCACGGCTACTACCGCGAGTTGCGCGAGCGCCAGCCTGTGAACCTGACGCCCATGGGCGAATGGCGCCTGAGCCGCTATGCCGACATCCAGCGACTGTTGAAGCACTCCGACGTCGGCGTGCGCGACACCAGCGGCATCATCCCCGGCGAGACGGCCGAGGACAGCGCGGGCTCGAAGTTCATCCTGCGCCTGGACCCGCCGGACCACGACCGCATCCGCAACCTGGTGAACAAGGCCTTCACGCCGCGCGCGCTGGACGCCATCCGCCCCGCCATCGAACCGCTGGTGCGGGGCGAGATGGAACGCATCGCCGGGCAGGGTGAGATGGATGTCGTTGCGGACCTCGCGCTCGTCGTGCCCGCCGCGTCCATGTGCGCGATGCTCGGCGTGCCCTTCGAGGACCGCCACTACCTGAGCGAACTCGTATCGCTGGTGACCTACCGCCTCGCCATCAGCGCGTACCCGCATCTCAGGGAAAAGTCAGAGGCCGCGATCATGGAACTCGCCGGCTACCTGGTGACACTGCTGGAGGAGCGGCGCCGCAATCCCGGTGACGACATTCTCAGCCAGCTCGTCACGGCGGAGGAGCATGGCGACAAGCTCGACAACGATGAACTGCTGCAGCAGAGCATCGGCCTGCTGGTGGCGGGACTGGAAACCACCATCGGCCTCATCGCCAACGGCATGGTGTGCTTCTCGCGCTACCCGGAGCAGTTCGAGCGCCTGGCCGCGAACCCGGCACTCGCGGCCACAGCCGTGGAGGAATGCCTGCGCTTCGAGCCCTCGGTACCGGTGACCCGGCGCATCCTATGGCGCGATACGCCGTTCGGCGACTACACCATCCCGGCGAACGCGGTGGTCTACGCCATACTCATCGGCGCGAACCGCGACCCGGACATGTTCACGAACCCGGACACGTTCGACATCGCGCGCAACGAAGCGAAGCACTGCTCCTTCGGCGGCGGCATTCACTTCTGCCTGGGCTCGCACCTCGCGCGCATGAACGCGCAGATCGCGTTCACGGAAATGGCGAGCCGGTTCACGGATTTCGTGGCGGATGAGTCACGCCGCGAGTGGGCGCCCTCGTTGTTTCGCATACCCGGTAGTATCCCGGCGACGTTCCGCCTGCGCCACTGAGTGAACAACCCTCCGGGTACTTGATCTCCTGGAAGGCCTGCGGCGGGCAGCAGCGCGCACCCCTTCAACACCGTCCGCTACGGACATGCCCCTCACCTGCCCTGTCGCCAAAATTTTTATAGCCGTGCGCTATAAAACCAAAACAAGACAAGCGAATATCGGTCTAAAAAAGGCTTCCAATCACTAAACGCGGCTTTTAACTTAAAAATAGCGAACTTTTGCAGCAACTACAGGGAAGTCGCATGGACGCGCCCGTCAGCCACAAACTCCTGCTTAATCTCCCGGTACGCATCATGATTCATCTACCCAAGCACTGCCTTTGGGCCGTTTTTCTCTTGTTGTTACATTCACTCAATGCTCAGGCACAGGTGTTTGACGCCGATAACGACGGCGTCCCCGATACCGTCGACCGCTGCCCGCTTTCCACCGACCTGGCCGGTCCCGTGCCCACGGAAACACTGTGCGAGGGTTGTCTCGGTGATGCCCAGACAGTGGAGGGGTGCAACGCCAGCGACATCATCAGCTGCCGCCCGGGACCCAACTCACAGGACGTCAAGTACGGCGTAAAGCCGGCGAATGTCGAAAAATACCTGGCGCGGCGCGCATGGGCTGGAAAATGCCCGATCATTGAGCCTCCTCCGCCGCCCGAGGAGGTGTTGGGCGCGGCGTCAGACACTGATCCGCTGACGCTGGAACTCGCCGGCGGACGTTTGGACGTGCCGGCAGCGGCATTACCTGAAGGTACGGAGATACGCCTCGGCGTGAGCCCTGCTGACGCACTCGAGCCAGGGGTGATCGCGGACAACGAAGTGGCGGTCAGTCCGGTTTACCACCTCACATTTCCCGACGCGCTTGTTCCATTCTCCAACCTCGCCTTACGCGTTAACGTGCCGACCGACCTGCCTCCCGGAATTTACGTCAGGATGCGCGTCGAGGGAGGCGCACTCAGCGAGGGCATTGACGATAGCGGCTGGATGCCGGTGATCGGTACCTATGACCCGACAGCGGGAACGTATACCCTGCCGCTGGCAGCGGCAGCGCCCGCGATATCGCTGGTGGTCCTGCAACAGCCGGATTTCGTGCCACAGCCCGAAGGGTCCGCGTTCGGCAATAACGCCCTTGCGAGGCGCGAGACACCAATGCAAGGGCTGTTGAGCGCCGGCACGTGGTCTGACTTCTTTAGCGCACTGCTCGGCATCAATCGCGCCGAGGCAATTGCCGCACCGCCGCGCACGAATCTGGGCGACCATGGCTGGGCGATTATCTGTAAGCCCGATGACTTCGATCCCGCAGCCCCCAACCCCTGCGACCCGGCACAACTGGAGCTCACAATCGGTTTTCTGCAGGTCAGCGGCATTGCGATGCACGAGGCCGCGAGCACGCTGAGAACCAATGGCTTTAATGAGGCGGCGCTGGCCACCGTGACCCTTGCGGAACTGCGCCAGGCCCCCGTGGTGTACGCGTTTTGGGACCCAGACGGCGCCAGTGCGGCAAACAACACCTATTTTCTCGTAAGTGTAACCGATCTACTGAAGGACTACCCGGGGATAGCGGGTTGGTACGAGTTCGCAACGCAGGTCATGCTGCTGGACTATCGGGGAAACAGCCCGAACGTGCCGATACACGAATTGTTTCATGGCGTGCAGAAGGCTTCCCGCCCGGACTGGATGAAAATACCCTGGCTCAGCGAGAGCACGGCGTCCGCAGTCCAGACCCTCTCTGCCACAGAACCTGTGAAGGGGAAGGACTTTCGCCACGAGGGAGTCTGGCGTAACTGGGAGCTGCCGCTGAACGATAACGGCACTCCCACGGCCACCGCGGACTGGCAGCGGATTGCGCCGTATACCGTGGCCGAGTTCTGGCTCAGTGCCGATCCCGATCTATCGCAGCTCGATGAATTGATCACCGGTGTGGTACCCGACAACGGCACGGACTACGCCGCCGTCTCCGCGCAAATGCAGTCTGCGGGCATGCCCGCTATGGACGAGGCGTTCTCCACTGTCATCAGGGAGCGCGCCCAGGCTGGCGGTTACCCACACTGCGGACAGTTAATCGACGCGGGCAACCCTTCCGGTCCCCGCACCCTTGTCGATCCCGTGGAGTGCACGGAGACACGCTGCAGCCTGGGAGACTACCTGCCCCTGGACCTGCAGCCACTGGCCGCCCTGTGCTACCGGCCACTGGTAAGTTTCGCGGACCCGTTGACCTGCGAGGCCGGCGAGACATACTCCTTGTCCTTTGAGGGCGAGACCGGCCGTCACGAATACTACGTCGACGCCACCCCGCGACTGCCCGGGGAGGAAGTGGCCTCGGCGCCGCTGGCGTTCGAGCTGTGGGCGCTGAACAGGGGCATAACCGATAATGACCCCGCGGAGGACCCACCCGCCGTGGTGATCGAGAAAAAATGCAACACGATCGAAGAACCTACTGTGATCTTCGTCCGGCAAGACCTTACAACCACATCCGACGCTGCAGTGACCGGCTTCTCTACGCCCACCATTCTGGATTCTCCAATAAACGAGCGACGGGGCAAGCGCTACACGTCTTTCGAGGACGAAAGCCAACTGAGCTTTATCCAGACAACCTACAGACGTAACGCGGTGTTCGAGCAGGACGCGACCGTATTCGTCCCCCCGCTCGGCTCCAATACATGGTCCGAGAGCACTAACGCGAGGGCAGAATGGCAGGGCACTGAAACGGGCCCCTTCTATTTTACCGACGCCTCCTCGTCAATCTCCAGTCAGGCCAGCATATCGCCAAGTATCACGACAGTTTCAGGGACGATGGAGACAATGGCAGAAGCCTGGAACGAGCGGTCACTATCGGACGGTGCGCAGGGCTCCGCCAATGCGATTTACCGTTATCGCACGAAAGATGAACCGGCGCGGCTTGATGTCACCTGGGATTGCGGGCTGGCACTCGTCAGTGTCGTTGTTACCAGCATCGACAATAGCACGAGCCCGATAAATGAGACCTTTGATAAACAGTATCCTGAGTTCTACCCCTGGGAGTGCGGCGAGCACAACTGGAATGTGCCAGCCGATCACGATGTCACGGTCAGGCTCCGGTCCTATTGGAATGCGGGCCGTTATAAAAACGGTACCACCTGGGACGGCAATGTGCAGGCGGAAGGCGGTAGCTACAGCATCGAGCTCCAGACGGTGGCCCCCTGAGTGGGTGCGCCGTTTCATGCTGCCAGCCGGGGCTAGCCCATCGGGTACTTGATCTCCCGGGTGACCGCGTTGATGCGGCCCAGCGTCTCGGCGTCCAGCGTCACATCGGCCGCGGCAAGCAGGTCCGGCACCTGTTCCACGCTGGTGGCGCCCACTATCGTCGAGGCGACGAAGTCGTGCTGCTTGCTCCACGCCACCGCCAGCGTGACCACGGACATGCCGAGGTCCGCGGCAATTTCCTGGAAGCGTTCGGTGGAGGCCAGTGTGGCCTCGTTGACGAAGCGGTGCATCATCGCCTGCTGACGCTTTGGCGCGTCCCTGTAGTGGGTGAAACGTGCGCCCGCGGGGAAGTTGCCGCCGTTGTACTTGCCGCTGAGTACGCCCCCGGCAATCGGTGAGTACGGGATCAGGCTGACCTGCTCGGCGCGGCACACCTGCGCGAGCTCATCCTCGAAGCGGCGATTGTTCAGGCTGAAGTTGTTCTGGATCGTCTCGTAACGCGACACACCGAGTACATCCGACGCCCACAGGCTTTTTGTCAGGCCGTAGCTGGTCTCGTTGCTGCAGCCGAGGATGCGCACCTTGCCGGCACTGACCAGCTCCTCCAGCGCCAGCAGCGTCTCCTCGTAGCCGAACTCCCAGTCCGGCCAGTGCGTCTGGTACAGGTCGATGTAGTCGGTGTCGAGGCGCGCCAGGCTGGTCTCGACGGCGCGCACGATATGGTGGCGATCAAGGCCCGTCTTGCCGCCGCGCAGGGGCGCCTTGATCCACACGTGGCTGGGGCCGGCCACCTTGGAGGCGATGATCAGTTCGTCGCGGTTCTTGGTCTTTAACCAGCGGCCGAGGATTTCCTCCGTGGCGCCCTGGTACTTCTCGTCCGGAGGTACGGGATACATCTCGGCAGTGTCGTAGAAGTCGACGCCGGCCTCGTAGGCCATGTCGAGGATGCGGAAGGCCGTTTTTTCGTCCGCCTGGTTACCGAAGGTCATGGTACCCATGCAGATGTCGGACACGACGATGCCGCTCCGGCCAAGACGGTTCCTGTTCAAGCCTGCAACTCCTTGGGCCGCGCGCGGCCGAGGCAAAGACGCCTAGCTTAGAGGACGCCCCGCTCCTTGGCCATATCGAGGGCGAGATCCTCGATCATGTCCTCCTGGCCGCCCACGGTCTTGCGCCGGCCGAGCTCCACGAGGATGTCGCGACTGGACAGGCCGTACTTGGCGGCGCTGCGCTTGGCGAACAACAGGAAGGAGGAATAGACACCGGCCCAGCCCAGCGTGAGCGAGTCGCGGTCGACGCGCACCATGTGGTCCATGAGCGGCACGATGAGATCCTCGGCCACGTCCATGGCCTTGAACAGGTCGACGCCGGTCTGAACGCCCATGCGGTCGCACACGGCGAGGAACACCTCGAGCGGCGTGTTGCCGGCGCCGGCGCCCAGACCGGCCAGCGAGCCGTCGATGCGATTGGCGCCCGCCTCCACCGCCGCCAGGGAATTGGCGATGCCCATGGCGAGGTTGTGGTGGCCGTGGAAACCCAGTTCGGTCTCCGGCTTCAGTTCCCTGCGCGCCAGCGCGACGCGGGCGGTGACGTCATCGGGCAGCATGTAGCCCGCGGAATCGGTGATGTACACGCAGTTGGCGCCGTAGGACTCCATCAGCTTGAGCTGTTCCAGCAGGGGTTCCGGCTCGATCATGTGCGCCATCATCAGGAAGCCAACGGTGTCGAGGCCGTCGATCTGGCTGGCCATGCCGATGTGCTGCTCGGAGACGTCCGCCTCGGTGCAGTGCGTGGCCACGCGAATCGTGCCGATGCCGCAATCGACGGCCATCTGCAGGTGATCGACGGTGCCGATACCCGGCAACAGCAGTGCGGACACCTTCGTGTTCTTCACCGCCTTGCATACGGCGCTCAGGTACTCCTGGTCGCTTGCCGCGGGAAAACCGTAGTTCACGCTCTTGCCGCCCAGCCCGTCGCCGTGCGTGACCTCGATCATCGGGATGCCCGCTGCGTCCATCGCGGTGGCGATGGTCACCATCTGCTCCACCGTGATCTGGTGCTGCTTGGGGTGCATGCCGTCGCGCAGGCACATGTCGTGTACGGTGATTTTTTTGCCTTCAAGATTCATCTGATTCATCTCTATATTGCGCGTTCGTCATCCCCGTGAAGGCGGGGATCCAGCGACTGGGAGAGCCTTGGCACTCACTGGATTCCCGCCTGCGCGGGAATGACTCCCTTCGGCTCTCAAGCAGCAACCGGCGTAAAGTTCCCCGCCAGGATTTCCTCGGCGTACATCTCCGCCGTCCTCAAGCCCGCCGCCGTCATGATGTCGAGGTTACCGGCGTACTTCGGCAGGAAGTCGCCGAGGCCCTCCACCTCCATGTAAATGGACACGCGCTTGCCGTCGAAGACCGGGCCGTTCTTCAGCGTGTAGCCGGGCACATACTTCTGCACCTCGGCGATCATGTCGTGGATGGACTGCGTGATGGCCGCCTGGTCCGGCTCGTCCACGGTCAGGCAGTGGATGGTATCGCGCATGATCAGCGGCGGCTCGGCGGGGTTGATGATAATGATCGCCTTGCCCTCCTGCGCGCCGCCGCAGACCTCGATGCCCTTGGCCGTGGTGCGGGTGAACTCGTCGATATTCTTGCGCGTGCCGGGCCCCGCGGACTTGCTGCTGACCGTGGCGACGATCTCGCCATAGGCCACTGGCTGCACGCGGCTCACCGCGGCCACCAGCGGGATCGTGGCCTGGCCGCCGCAGGTCACCATGTTCACGTTCATGGCGTGGGCCGCCACCGCGTCGGCGAGGTTGACCGGCGGCACGCAGAAGGGGCCGATGGCGGCCGGCGTCAGGTCGATCATGACCGCGCCCTGCTCGTTCACCTTGCGGCTGTTCTCCGCGTGCACGTAAGCGGAGGTGGCGTCGAAACAGATCTGTACGCCGTCGGCCTTCATGGTCGGCAGCATACCGTCCACCCCGTCGGCGGTCGTCTTCAGGCCCATCTCGGCGGCGCGCGCGAGCCCGGGGGAATCGGGAATGACACCGACCATCCACACGGGCTCTATCACCTCGCTGCGCATGGCCTTCATCAGCAGGTCCGTGCCGATATTGCCGGGACCGATGATGGCTGCTTTGATTTTTTCACTCATGTCAGTTCTCTATCAGGGTTGAGCGTTATGTGTATCAGGCGAAGCGGCAGCTACAGCCGCCGACGCCCTCGATCTCCAGCGACATTTCATCGCCCGCTACCACCGGGATCAGCGGCGCGAGCGAGCCGGAAAGAATCACCTCGCCCGCCTTGAACGGTATGCCGAATTCCCCCAGCGTGTTGGCCAGCCAGGCGACCGCCGTGAGGGGGTTGCCCTGTACGGCGCTGCCGAGACCCTCGGAGTGGAACTCGCCGTTCTTGTAGATCCTCATCTTCAGGTTCGGCAGGTCGAAGTCACGCGGGTCGACCTCGTGTCGCCCGAGCACATAGACGCCGCAGGAGGCGTTGTCCGCCACGGTGTCCTGGATCTTGATTTTCCAGTCGTGGATGCGCGAGTCCACGATCTCGAAGCACGGCACGATGGTTGCGGTGGCGTCCAGCACGTCCTGCTCGGTGACACCCGGGCCCGCGAGGTCGCCCCTTAAGCGGAAGGCGATCTCGCCCTCTGCGCGGGGCTGGATCAGGTTGCCCGCGACGGGTATGTCCGCGCCATCCGGGTACTCCATCGCGTCGGTGAGGAAGCCGAAATCCGGCTGGAACACGCCCAGCATCTCCTGCACCGGCTTGCTGGTGACGCCGATTTTCTTGCCGACGATGCGCTCGCCGTCGCGCTCGACCCGTGCGTTCACCATGCGCAGGGAGATGTGGTAGGCGTCCTCGATCGTGATGCCCGGCTCGCGCTCGGTCAGCGGCGCCAGCGTCGTCTGGGCGCGCAATGCGTTGTAGAGTTCATCGCCCAGGCGGGCAATCGTGTCCTGGTCCATGGGGATTTTTACCGGTTTCGCCAAGCCCGTGATTTTACACGGGATTCACGTCGGGAAAGTACAATAAATTGGGCGCCCCGGGGCAACTTACCGTGCGCGGGGAACGCCCAGTGGCGCCGGGCGCCCGCCGGGGAAGCGCAGCGCCTCAGCCGTGCTGCAGGAAATCCAGGCAGGCGCGGTTGAACATGCCCTCGTGCTCCACCATCACCCAGTGGCCGCACTCGGTGACCAGGATGAGGCGCAGGTGCTTGACGTTCTTCGCCAGCGCCATGATGCCGCCCTCCGGCATCATCTGCTCGTCCATGCCCCAGAAGCCGAGCACGGGGCACTGCAGCTCGGGGAGCCGGTCGACGAGCACCGGCACCTGCATCGTCGCCATCACGTGCCCGTTCATGATCGCCATGATCTGGGTCCGTTCCTCGACGAGCTCGTCGGTGGCGAACGCGGGATTGTGCATGAGGCCGGTGGCAAACAGGTCCTTCATCACCTCGTGCGTGACGGGTTCGCCGGAGCCGAACACCGCGAACACCTTCTGCATGCCCGGCATCTGCTGGTACTCGGGCAACTCGCTCAGACCGCCGGGGGCCATGAGGATCAGCTTCTCGACGAGGTCGGGATACTCGAGCGCGAGCCCGAGCGCGATCGCGCCGCCGAGCGAATTCCCCACCACCGTGCACTTCGTGACACCTGCCACGTCGAGCGTCTGCTTCGTGCACTCGACGAAGAACGACAGCGGGTGGTCGCGGTCGTCCGGCTTGTCGGAGAAACCGTAGCCGATATGGTCGGTCACGATGCAGCGGTACCCGGCCTCCACGAGGAACGGGTAGTTGCCCTTGAAGTTGCTGTGGCCGCTGGCGCCGGGGCCGGAGCCGTGCAGGAAGACGACGACCTCCCCTTCCCCCTGGTCGATGTAATGGATGCGGTAGCCGTTGGCGCAATCCGCGTACTTGTCCTCGGGCAGGCGGCCGATCATTTTCATGGGACTCTCCGGAACGCCGCTACAGGGCGTAGTCCATGTTCTGGTTGCCGAACATCACGCTGCCCATATTCATGGCAAACGGGGTGGAGTGGTTCGCGACATGGGCCTGGCTGGCGAGAATGTCGAGATGGTAGCCGAGCAGTTCGCTATCGCCGCGGATGCCACCGGAACCGGCCGCCTTCAACATCTTGCTCGACAGGGCCAGGCAGCGGTCCGCGACCACGGCCGAGTCGTAGCGGTAGCGGATGCGGTCGTCGATGGGAATGGGCTCGCCGCTGCGACAACACGCCATCATCGCGTCGAAATTGCGGATCATGGTCAGCTTCATTTCCTCGAACTCCGCCTTCACCTCTGCGGCGAGTACACGCGCGAACGGGTCGTCCGACATTTTGTTGGGGCCGACCTGGCGAGTCTTCGCCACCTCGATGAACGCCTGCAGCGCGCCGTCCAGCGCACCCAGGGTCGCGGTGCACACGGCGCGCACGAAGACCTGCATGAAGGGCATGCGGTAGAGCGGCGCGTCATTCACGGCATTGCCCGGGTTGTCACACAGGAAGCCGTCCATGGACTTGTGCGTGCGGTGCTCGGGTACGAAAGCGCCGTCCACCACGATGTCGTGACTGCCGGTGCCCTGCAGGCCGACGACGTCCCAGTTGTGCACGATCTCGTAGTCGCTGATCGGCACGAGGAACGTGCGGTAGTTGGCCATATCGAAGGGCGCTTCCGGAGTCGGCACGACCGCGCCGAGGAAGACCCACTGGCAGTGCTCACAGCCGCTGGAGAAGCTCCAGCGGCCGCTCAACTCAAAACCGCCGTCCACGACCTTCACCTTGCCCACCGGCGCGTACGACGAGGAGATCAGGACCGACGGGTCATCGGCCCACACATCCTGCGCGGCCTGGTCGTCAAAGACGGCGAGCTGCCAGTTGTGCACAGCGATCACGCCGAGTATCCAGGCGGTCGACGGGCAATGCTTCGCCACTTCCAGGCCCACCGCGTAGAACACCTGCGGGTCCATCGCGTAACCGCCCCACTGCTCGGGTTGCAGGATCTTGAAGAACCCGGCGTCGCGCATCTCCCTGACCGTCTCATCCGGCACGCGCGCGTCGGCCTTCGCCTTGTCGCGGCGCATGCGCAGCGCGGGCCCCATGTCGCGCGCGGCCTGCAGCAACTGTTGCGCCCGCGGGCTCTGCAGTCCGTACTGGTTCCCGCTACCGCCTGCGTGTTCCAGCACAGTGTCGTTCTGCAACGTATTGTTCTGAACCGTCATGGTGCCCTCCGGGAGCTCTGGTCATCAGCTGGTCAATCTAGTGCATCGCGCGCGGCACCTGCATCCCGCATTTAAGGTATTCCCGCGCGGCCCGCTCACTCCACCACCGCATCGCCGTAGGTGGTCGGTGGACCGAAAAATGCGCGGTGTGACGGCGGCGTCCTGCCATTGGTATCGGTCACCCCGTATTCCGCGCCGAGTTCGGCGCCGATCAGGACCTGCCCGCTTTTCTCCATCACCCGGGGGTCGGACGCCAGGGCGTCGATCACGCGACCGCTGAACTCGGGTGTCTCGACGGTATCCATCAGCGCCGCGTATTTGTCCGGCTCCGCCTCGAATACGCGCTGGCTGCGTTCGGTCAACAGCAACCCCATCCACAGCGAGACGACAGCGACGTTGTACGGTTTGAAGTCGTAGGCCATGTCGTGGGACATCTTGTCCACCGCTGCCTTGCCGGCGCCGTAGGCGGGGCCGTGCATGTAAATACGGCCGCCGAACGACGAGGTGTTGACCACGAGTCCCCCACCGGCCGCCAGCAGGAGCGGTGCGGCGTGCCAGCTCGCGACGTAGTGCGAGCGCATGCCGACTTGCCAGATGTCCGTCAGCGCCAGGGGCTTCTCCCAGAAGGGCCCCACATCCGTCAGCGCATCGTGCAGTGTTGTCGCGTTGTTGACCAGGATGTCGAGGCGTCCCTGCTCATCGCGTACCTGTTCGAACAGCCCCGCAATCTCGGTATCGTCCCCGTGGTCGCAGTACACCGCGACGCCGCGGCCGCCCGCGTCGCTGACCGCGTCCGCGGTTGCCTGCACGGTGCCCGGCAGCGGCGCATCGCCCTCCTGGCGCGTGCGCCCGGTGACGTACACGGTGGCGCCCGTGGCGCCGAGCGCGGTCGCGATACCGCGTCCCGCGCCGCGGCTTGCGCCCGTTACCACCACTACCCTGTCGCTGGTCAATGCCATGCCGCTTCCCCCGTATGTCGACGTCCCATCGTAAATGCGTTAGCGTGGCGGGCCAAGATGAAGTTCCCCCGCCGCGTACACTTATTGCGACCGACACTGCTCGTCGCGTTGTTACTGGCCGGCGCTGCACACGCGGACGACCGCGTGGTGCGCAGCGCCGACGGCCCGGCCTGGTTGTACGCCGTCGCCCGGCTGGAGATCCCGGGCAGTCGCTACGTCGACGGCCGCCACCGCCACCATCTCGAGACCTGCAGCGCGACGCTGCTGGCGGACCCGTCGAGCGACGGCAGGCCGCTGCTGCTCACCGCCTGGCACTGCCTCGAATACTACAACGATCTCAGCCGCCCGCTGCGGGTCTCACTGGAGACCGTCGCGGGAGAGATGCTCGTTCGCGACGCGTTCCGGCTCGCGGACGGCGGCGGCATGCACGCCGACTGGGCGCTACTGGGCCTGCGCGGGAGGCTGCCGGAACGGTCGCTGCCGCGACTGCCGCTGGCGACGCAGCGCGAGAACCGCGAACGGCCGGTCAGCATGGCGGGGTACTCGCGGGACCCGGGGCTCGGCCGCAACGGCACGACGCTCACCTGGGACCCGGACTGCCGCATCACCGCCCAGTCGCGGCACAGCACGGCCACCGACTGCCACGCACACAAGGGCGCCTCCGGCGGCGCCGTGGTGCAGGTCGACGACGCGGGCCGCTCCTACCTCGCCGGGGTGATTTCGCAGGGGGATGGCGCGGGCTACTCCGGGTTTGTGCCGGTGACGCGCCTGCGCGGGGCCGTCGCGGCCTTCCTGCGCTAGAGTTCAGGCCCGGCGCGCGGGCGGCGGCGAACCGACGTGCACCTCGCCCCGCGCACGCGCCAGTTCCACCTGTTTCTGCCGCTCCCGGAAGCGCGCCTTCTGCTCATCGGTCAGCGTATCGAAGCAGTGTGGACAACAGACGCCCTTTTCATACTGGCCGCTCGCCTTGTCCGCCTCAGTGATCGGGTGGCGGCAGCCGTAGCACTGGTCGTAGCGGCCTTTTTTCAGGTCGTGGTCCACCGAGACACGGCTGTCGAAGACAAAACACTCGCCCTCCCAGGCGCTGTCCTGTACCGGCACTTCCTCCAGGTATTTCAGGATACCGCCGCGCAGGTGGTAGACCTCCTCGAAGCCCTCCCTGAGCATGAACGCCGAGGCCTTCTCGCAGCGGATGCCGCCGGTGCAGAACATCGCCACCTTGCGCTGGCGACGCGGGTCCAGGTTGGCGCGAACGTAGGCAGGAAACTCGCGGAAGTTGGTGGTGCGCGGGTCGATGGCGCCGCGGAAGGTGCCGATGTCGCATTCGTAGTCGTTGCGCGTGTCGATGAGCACGACTTCGGGATCGTCGAGCAGCGCATTCCAGTCCGCGGGGTCGACATACGTGCCCACGACATCGTTCGGGTCGATGCCCGGCACGCCCATGGTGACGATCTCTCTCTTCAGCTTGACCTTCATGCGATGAAAAGGCATGAGGTCGTCGGAGGATTCCTTGTGCTCCAGGTCGGCCAGGCGCGGGTCGGCGCGCAGGTAGTCGAGTACGCGGTCGAGCGCCTCGCGGCTGCCGGCTATCGTACCGTTGATCCCCTCGTTCGCGAGCAGCAGGGTGCCGCGCACCCCCGCGTCACGGCAGACATCCAGCAGCGGCTCGCGCAGCGCCGCGTAATCCTCGAGCCGCACAAACTTGTACAGCGCGGCGACGACCACGGCGTTCGTCACGGGTTGCCCGCCTGCTCCGCCTTGCTGCCGCCGCGGCACTCCGGGGACTCCGGCGCACCGGCGCCGCGTTCACGCCACTCGTCGGGGGTGTAGGTATGCAGCGCCAGCGCGTGCACGGGCCCCTCGAGCTGCGGGCCCAGGACACCGTACACGAGCTGGTGGCGCGCCACCTGCCGCTTGCCGTCGAACCGCGCACTGACCAGCACGACGCGAAAATGGGTCTCGGAATTCGCCGGCACACTGTGCATATGACTCTCGTTGGCGACCTCGAGGTGCGCCGGGGCGAAGGCGTCCGCCAGTGCCGTCTCAATCTCTGCCTGCACACTCATAGTCATGGACCTCGCGATGGGAGCGCGATTATAGCGAAGCCGCCGCCGCGCTGTCAGTCGCGCCGGACCCGCCGGCTGGCGCGAAACTGGCCCGGCGTCTGGCTGGTCCACTTCTTGAAGGAGCGGTGAAAGGCGCTGGGGTCGGTGAAGCCCATCTGCAGGGCGACCTCGTTGATCGAGAGCTCCGGGCGGTCCAGGCACAGCATGGCGGCCTCGCAGCGCGCCTCGTCCTTCAACTGCTGGAAGGTGGTGCCCTCGCGCTTCAGTCGCCGCCTGAGGGTGGGGGCGGACATGTTGAGCGCGCTGCTGATCGTCTCGAAACCCGGGAATCCCTCGCTGAAGTCGTGGCCGATCATCGCCTTGACCTGGGCGGACAGGTTGTTGCCGTCCCGGTCGTTCTCCATCAGGAGCAACTGGTAGGGCGCGGTGCGCAGGAATTCGCGCAGGGAGTGCTCGGTGTGCACGATCGGCCAGGCCAGGCAGGCGCTGTCGAAGTACAGCAGGTCGTTGCGCTGGTTGAAGTACAGCGGACAACCGAACAGCTCCTCGTACTTCTGCAGCCGCTCGGGCGCGTCGCCGGTGAAATCCACGCGCTTCAACTCGATGGAGCGACCGCACAGCCAGCCGAAAAAGCGGTGCCACAGCGACAACCCGTAGGCGTCCGCCGCCTCCACCCGCGGCCGGCCCTCGCGCACCATGGTGCGGTAGCCGACGCGCGCAAACTGGTCGCTGAAGTTGGCGTAGAGCTGGCTGCGCTCGTCAAAAAAGGTACGGTAGAACTCGGAGGCGCGCTGGATGGCCTGGCCCAGGTTGGCGCAGGAGATGATGCAGTAGCACATCATGCGGAACGCCCCGGGAGCGACCAGTTCACTGCCCGTGATGCCGAACGTCTCGTCCTGCAGCAGGCTGAGCACGCTCTGGTACACCCGCGAGTACTGCATGGCGCTGATCTCGGGGCGATAGCCGGGGTCAGTCTCATCCAGCGGGTCGAAATCGAGTCCGGCATCGTTCATGACGATGGAGAAGTCATACCCTTTCTCGCCCACCATGCGCAGCAGCGTGCGGACGAATCGCGTCGGTACCTGGTCGCTCATTGCCTGGAGGAAATCCGCCTGCCGGGAGTCCGGCTGTAAAAAAACCGGCATGGTAACAGACTGGGGATGCCGGCAGGGACCGCCGCGCCGACGGCTGAGCCAGAGACCTCGGCGTCCGGAAGGCGTATACTGGCGCAAAACCGGGGTTTTTATCCCGGGAGGGGCACGCATGGCGAATACCTATAATGTCCATTATGCCGGCGAAGTGATCACTGGGCATGAACCCGCCCAGGTGCGGGCGAGACTCGGCAAGCTGTTCGGCGCAGACGACGCCACGCTGGACAAACTGTTCAGCGGCCGCACCCGCCTCATCAAGAAAGGCTGCGACCGCGCCACCGCGGAGAAATATCGGGCCGCGATGCAGCGCGCCGGCGCCGTCGCCATCCTGGAACCCCCGCTGGAGGCGCAAACAGCGAGCGCGGACCAGACGGCTGCGCCCGCGCCGGCGCCCGCTGGCGGGCGCCAACAGGACGAGCACCCCGCAACACAGGCGGCGGCAACCGCCGCCGGCGGCGATGCCGCGCTGCAGCTCCGGCCACCGCAATCCGCCGTACTGGAAGAGCACGAACGCACCCGCCACGTCCCGCGCGAGGTGGACACCTCGGCACTGGCGGTCGGCGAACAGGGCGAGCGCCTCTCGCCGGAGGCGCCCCCCGCGCCGCCCGCACCAGACACGTCCCACCTCGGGATCGCCGAAGCCGGCGCGGACATTCCCGGCATGTCGTCGGACGCCCCCCCGCCCGCGCCCAACACAGACGCCATCGGCCTGGCGCCCGAGGGCACCGATTTCAGTGACTGCGCGGCCGCCACCGCGCCGCCACCGCAACTGGACCTGTCGGGCATACAGATTGCGGCCGAGGGCGAGGACCTGCTCGAGGAGCGCTACCGCGACACAACGGCGCCGCCGGCGCCGGACACCGACCACCTGTCGTTGAAGGACTGATCAGGGCAGGCGAATGCGCACCTGCAGGCCGGGGTTGTTGCTGCCGAGTTCGATGGTGCCGTGGTGATAGTGGACGATCGCCTGCACCAGGCTGAGGCCCAGCCCGTTGCCCGGCTGCTCGGTGCGACTGCTCTCCACGCGGTAGAAGCGCCGAAAGACGTTTTTGCGCTCCTTCGCCGGAATACCCACCCCGGAATCCGCCACAACAATGGAGTGCCCCTCCTCCTCTCCGTCGGCGCCGGGTGAGGGTCGCAGGCGCACCGTCACCTCACCGCCGTCCGGCGTGTACTTCAGGGCGTTGTCCAGGAGGTTGGCAAAAACCTGGAATAAAAGGTCCGCCTCGCCGGTGCAGACGTGCTGCCCGGGAGCATCCAGCTCGAAATCGATATTGCGCTCCAGCGCGAGGGGCTCGTACAGCTCGAAGACGTCGTTGAGCAGCGCATTCAGGTCGACCCGGGTGCCGCCGGCCAACCGGCTTCCGGCCTCCAGTGCGGAAATGCGCAGCAGCGCATTGAACGAGGACAGCAGTTCGTCGCACTCCTCGATGATGCCGTCGAGCTGGCCTCGCTCGGGTTCCGCGACGCGCGCGCGCAGCTGGCTCAGATCGTTGCGCATTCGCGTCAGCGGGGTGCGCAGGTCGTGGGCGATGTTATCGGAGACGCGCCGCACTCCCTGCATCAGCGACTCCATCTGCTCCAGGATCTGGTTGACGGCAATCGCCAGCGTGCGGATAAACCCCTCGTCCGGGTCCAGGCTGAGCCGCCGGCTCGGGTCGCTGCGAATGATCAGCGATATATCGCGGTTGAGACGCTCCACCTGGTTGAGCGCGCGCCAGGCCACGAAGAAGCCGGCGACCATCCCGAGGATGACCGTGATGGCCATCATGCGTACCAGCGCCTGGAACACCAGCTCGATACTGCCCGCGAGTTCCGCGTAGTCGGTGGCCACGATCGCGCTGTTGCCGTTGCCCAGCTCGACGGGGCGCGCGAGAAAGTCCACGTCCACCGGCTTGCCGAGCGAGGGCAGCGCCAGTTCGAGACCGAAGGAGCCCTCGTCAAACTCGCGGTAGTTCGGTCGCTCGGTGAGATTGCCCGCGATCTTCTCGCCGTCGGCGTCGGTTACGAGGTAAAAGAAGCGGTGCGAGGCCGGTCTCGCCGCCTGGTCGTCGATGTACTGCACGACGCCGGCCATGTCCTGCCCGCGGTAAATGATCTGCAGGGTCTCGCCCTCCTCCAGCACCGAGGCGCCGAGCTCGCTGACGGCGTTGTAGCTGAGGTACAGGTAGAAGGCGCCGACGAGCGCGAACACGGCCGCACCGAGCGCGAGCACATACTGCGCGATATAGCGGAAGGTAAGGCTGGAGAGAACATCGCGCGCCTGCACGAGGCGTTCAGTCCTCTACGACGGGGCCGAGGCGATAGCCGGCTCCGCGCACCGTGGCCAGCAGGGGTTCGTCGAAATCCCGGTCGATCTTCTGGCGCAGGCGCGATACGTGCACGTCGATGACATTGGTCTGCGGGTCAAAGTGGTAGCCCCAGACGTGCTCGAGCAACATGGTGCGCGTGACCACCTGGCCGGCGTGGCGCATCAGGTACTCCAGCAGCTTGTACTCCCGCGGCTGCAGCGTGATGTCGGTGCCACCGCGACGCACTTCCTGGTGCAACAGGTCCATGGACAGGTCCGCGACCGAGAGTGTCGTGCGTGTGTCCGAGCTGGCGCCGGCGCGCCGGTGCAGCACCTCGAGGCGGGCGAGCAACTCCGCCATGGAGAACGGCTTGACCAGGTAATCATCGGCGCCGCGATGCAGGCCCTGCACGCGATCGTCGACATCGCCCAGTGCGGACAGGACCAGTACCGGGGTGCGATCACCGGACTCGCGCAGCGCGTTGAGAAGTGTGATGCCGTCCATGCGCGGCATCATGCGATCGATCACCATGACATCGAACGCCTCGTCGGTGGCGCGCTCCAGCCCAGCCGCGCCATCCATCTCATGCACGCAGTCGTGGCCAGCGGCCTTGAGTTCGCTGACGATGAACTCACCGACCTGTCTGTCGTCTTCAACGAGGAGAATGTTCATGGGGTCACCTCGCGGCAATGTAGCACGCCCGCACGAGGCCTCAAATAATATTTCGCTCGTTGCCGCCGGCGTGAATGCTAAACTCGCGGCATGGAAGACACGCAGTCCCTGCCTCCCCCCTCGCCCGCACGTCACCTGGTGGCGATGGTGTACGACCTGTTCCTGGTCGTGGCCGTGGTGGCGGTTGTGAACGCACTGGCCCTGGGCGTGCAGGCACAGTTCGGTGGCGAACACCTGCTGTCGCCCGTGGCGGTGCAGGTCCTGACGGTGCTCAGCGTGTGGGGGTTTTTCTGCCTGTTCTGGCACCGCAATGGCCAGACCCTGGGCATGCAGGCCTGGCGTATACAACTGGTGGCCGATGACGGCGGTGCGCCCGGCTGGACGGCGTCGCTCAAACGCTGCGCGGCGGCGACCCTGTCACTGGCGTGCCTCGGCGTCGGCTACCTGTGGCGCTTTTTCGACGCGCGCAAGCGCTACTGGCACGACCACCTGTCGGGAACGCACCTCGTGCAACTGCCGCGCCGCGGCGAGTGAGACTGAGCGCAGGCGCGCTTCAGTTTGTGCGCCGCGGCGCATACACTAGCACCACTCATTCCCCGGACAAGGATCTTACATGAGCCGCATTCGCTTCAGCGCCCGCAGCATCGACAACGCCGGTACCGCCACCACCGCCTGCGCCGTACTACCCCTGCACGCCGGCGCCGGGCTCAGCGGCAGCGCCCGCGAACTCGACGAGGCCTGTGGCGGTGGTATCAGCGATGCACTCAAGCTGGGCGACTTCAGCGCCAAAGCGGGCGAGAGCCTGCTGCTGCCCGGTGGCGGCGGCGCCAGGCGCATCCTGCTGCTGGGTTGTGGCGAAGCCGACAAGTTCGACCGCGCCGCGGCGCGCAAACTGTGCGACAAGGCCATCCAGAAGGTGCGCGCCACGCAGGCGGCGGACGCCCTCGTCTATATCAACCAGGTGAAGCTGAAGTCGCAGGACCTGCCCGTCACCCTCGCCTACCTGGCGCGTGAATTCACCGCCGCGAGTTACCGCTATACCGCGACCGTGTCAAAGCCGCGCCCCGCCGGCAAGCTGCGCCGGGTGGTGGTCGCCGTACCCGGCAGCCTCCCGTTACGCCTCGCGGGCCGGGCCCTCGCCCAGGGCAGCGCCGCCGGTCACGGCGTCAATGTCGCCAAGGACCTCGCCAACCTGCCCGGCAACGTCTGCACCCCCAACTACCTGGCCAGGGAGGCGCGCAAGTTCGGTCGCGGCAATGACAAGGTCAGCGTGCAGGTACTGGAGGAGAAAAAGATGCGCGAGCTCGGCATGGGCTCCCTGCTGTCGGTTTCCGCGGGCAGCCGCGAGCCCGCCAAGCTGATCGTCATGCAGTACTCCGGCGGCAAGCGCGGCGAGCAACCGCACGTGCTGGTGGGCAAGGGCATCACGTTCGACAGCGGCGGTATATCACTGAAGCCCGGCGCCAAGATGGACGAGATGAAGTTCGACATGGGCGGCGCGGCGAGCGTGTTCGGCGCCCTGGCCGCGGCTGTGGAGCTGAAGCTGCCGATCAACATCGTGGGCATCGTCGCCGCCGCGGAAAACATGCCCAGCGGCACGGCGACCAAGCCCGGCGACGTGGTGACCAGCATGTCGGGCAAGACCATCGAGATTCTCAATACTGACGCCGAGGGCCGGCTCGTGCTGTGCGACGCCCTGACGTACGCGGCGCGCTACAAACCCGCGAGCATCATCGACATCGCCACCCTGACGGGCGCCTGTATCGTCGCCCTGGGTTCCCACGCCTCCGGGCTGTTCGCCAACAAGGACGAACTCGCGGAGCAACTGCTGGCGGCGGGGGAGGAAGCCCACGACCGCGCCTGGCGGCTGCCGCTGTGGGACGATTACCAGAGCTCACTCAAGTCCAACTTCGCGGACATGGCCAATATCGGCGGTCCCGGCGCGGGCACCATCACCGCGGCATGTTTTCTCTCGCGCTTCTGCGAGGACTACAACTGGGCGCATCTCGATATCGCGGGCTCCGCCTGGGACGGCGCACCGAAAGGCGCGACTGGGCGACCCGTCGGCCTGCTCACCCAGTACCTGGTCGACCGGGCCGGCAAGACGCTGTGACGAAGGTCGGCTTCTACGTCGTCAAGGACGCACAGCCGGCCCAGAGACTGCAGGTCGCGGTGCGCCTCGCCGACAAGGCCTTCCAGCAGGGGCACCGCATTTTCATCAACGCGGTGGACGAGCAGCAGGCCCGGGAACTGGACCAACTGCTGTGGAGCTACCGCCCTTCGAGCTTCCTGCCGCACGGCCTGCACGGCGCCGAGCACTCCGATACCGTGGCCATCGGCTGGGGCCAGGAGCCCGGCGCACACAATGACCTGCTCATCAACCTGCAGCTCGAGATCCCGTCCTTTTTCAGCCGCTTCGCCCGCGTGGCGGAAGTCGTCACGCAGGACGAGGACAGCCTGGCGGCCCTGCGCGCGTCCTGGACGTTCTACAAGGAACGCGGTTACGAACTCACCAAGCACGACCTCTGAGGGCCATTGGGCCGCCTGCGGGTCTGGCGTATAATCTTGCGCCCCCGGCCCCGCCGGCGCTGACAAAACCGGACCGCAAACCCCCTTATGGACAAGACATTCCAACCCGCCGACATTGAATCCCGCTGGTACGAGGAGTGGGAGGCGAAGAACTATTTCGCTCCCCGGGGGGGCGAGCCCGCCTACAGCATCATGATCCCGCCGCCGAACGTCACCGGCAGCCTGCACATGGGCCACGGCTTCCAGGAAGCCATCATGGACACGCTGATCCGCTATCACCGCATGCGCGGCCACAATACCCTGTGGCAGGTCGGCACCGACCACGCGGGAATCGCCACGCAGATGGTCGTGGAGCGGCAACTGGAAGCCGCCGGCAGCAGCCGCGTTGAACTCGGCCGCGAGGCGTTCGTGGACAAGGTCTGGCAGTGGAAAGAGGAGTCCGGCGGCACGATCACGCGACAACTGCGGCGCCTGGGTTCGTCGTTGGACTGGTCGCGCGAGCGCTTCACCATGGACCCCGGCATGAGCGCCGCGGTCCAGGAAGTGTTCATCCGCCTCTACCGCGAGGGCCTGATCTACCGCGGCCAGCGCCTCGTCAACTGGGACCCCGCCCTGCACACCGCCATTTCCGACCTCGAGGTGATCTCCGAGGAGGAACAGGGTCACCTCTGGCACTTCCGCTACCCGCTGGTGGGCGGCGAGGGTCACCTCACCGTCGCGACCACCCGCCCCGAGACCATGCTCGGCGACAGCGCCGTCGCCGTGCACCCCGACGACGAGCGCTATCGGCATCTGATCGGGCGCAGCGTGCACCTGCCGCTGACCGGGCGGGAGATTCCCGTCATCGCCGACGACTACGTGGACCGCGAGTTCGGCACAGGCTGCCTCAAGATCACCCCGGCACACGACTTCAACGACTACGACGTCGGCAAGCGCCACGGCCTGCCGCTGGTCAACATCTTCACCGACAGCGCCGAGATTTCCGCCGCCGCACCGGAGGCCTACCGCGGCCTCGACCGGGACAGCGCGCGCAAGCGCATCGTCGCGGATATGGAATCCGCGGGCTTGCTGGACAAGGTTGAAGACCACACACTCAAGGTACCCAGGGGAGACCGCTCCGGCGTGATCATCGAGCCGTACCTCACCGACCAGTGGTACGTGGACGCGAGGGCGCTCGCCGGTCCCGCGATCAAGGCGGTAGAGAACGGCGACATCCGGTTCGTGCCCAGGCAGTGGGAAAACACCTACTTCGCCTGGATGCGCGACATCCAGGACTGGTGCATCAGCCGCCAGCTCTGGTGGGGCCACCGCATTCCCGCGTGGTACGACGACGCCGGCAACGTCTATGTCGGCGACAGCGAGCAGGCCGTGCGCGAGGCGCACGAGCTGGCCGCGGATGTGGCGCTGCAGCAGGACCAGGACGTGCTCGATACGTGGTTCTCTTCCGCGCTGTGGACCTTCGCGACCCTCGGCTGGCCCGAGGAGACTGACGACCTCGCCACGTTCCATCCCAGTTCCGTGCTCGTGACCGGCTTCGACATCATCTTCTTCTGGGTCGCGCGCATGATCATGATGACCCTGCATCTTCGCGACGAAGTGCCGTTCCACACGGTCTACGTCCACGGCCTCGTGCGCGACGCCGAGGGCCAGAAGATGTCGAAGTCCAAGGGCAACGTCCTGGACCCGATCGACCTCATCGACGGCATCGACCTGGAGAGCCTCGTCGCCAAGCGCACCGCCGGCATGATGCAGCCGCAACTCGCCGCGCGCATCGAGAAGGCCACGCGCAAGCAGTTCCCGGACGGCATCGCCGCCTACGGCACGGACGCGCTGCGCTTCACCTACTACTCGCTCGCTTCCACCGGTCGCGACATCAAGTTCGATCTCGGGCGCATCGAGGGCTACCGCAATTTCTGCAACAAGATCTGGAACGCGGCGCGCTACGTGTTAATGAACGCCGAGGGCGAGGATGCCGGCGCGGGAAGCGGCGAGGTGGAGTTGAGCCTGGCGGACCGCTGGATCACGGACCTGCTCGACGCGACCACGCGCACCGTGACCGAGGCGCTCGCGAGCTACCGCCTGGACCTCGCCTCCCAGGCGCTCTACGAATTTATCTGGAACGAGTACTGCGACTGGTACCTGGAATTGTCCAAGCCGGTACTGTGGGACGAGGCCGCCAGCGCCGCGCAGAAGCGCGGCACCCGGCGGACGCTCGTCGGGGTGCTCGAGGCCACGCTGCGCCTGCTACACCCGTTCATGCCTTTCATCACGGAGGAGATCTGGCAGGCCGTCGCGCCGCTGGCGGGCAAGGGCGGCGCGACCATCATGCTCGCGCCCTACCCCGAGGCCGGGTCGACGCCCGCGGACAAGGAGGCCGCCGCGGATATCGAGTGGCTCAAGGCCGTCATCGTCGGGGTGCGCAACATCCGCGGCGAAATGAATATTCCGCCCGGCAGGGAGCTGCCGGTGCTGCTTGCGGGCGGTGACGAGCGCGACCGCGTGCGACTCAAACAAAATTCGCAATACCTCAAAAAGCTGGCTAAACTTCGTGGAATCGACTGGCTCCAGGCCGGTGAGGAAGCCCCCGCGGCCGCAACCGCGCTGGCTGGCGACCTTGAGATACTGGTCCCGATGGCCGGACTCATCGACAAGGACGCCGAGGTATCCCGCCTCACCAGGGAAATCGGCAAGCTGGAGCAGGACCTGTCGCGCATCGGCAAGAAGCTCGACAACAAGTCCTTCGTCGACAAGGCACCGACCGACGTGGTCGCCCGTGAACAAGAAAAATACAGGGCGCAACAGCAGGCGGTGACGACTCTGAAGGAGCAACTCGTACGTATCCGACAGATGTAACAACCTCGAAACGATAGCAGCAGGTTTTCCCGCCATTGGTCCGGCGGGAAAAATAATAAGAGCAAGCGGTAAAACCGAGGAAGCGTGGTATGACAGATCGTGTAAGCGGCACGGTAAAGTGGTTTAACAATGCCAAGGGATTTGGCTTTATCACACGACCGGAAGGCGACGACGATGTTTTCGTGCACTTCCGCTCAATTCAGGGCGATGGTTATCGCACCCTGAATGAAGGTCAGGCAGTAGAGTTTACGCTGATCGAAGGCCCGAAAGGCCTGCAGGCGGAAGACGTACTGAAACTCTGAGTCCACACTGACCCCAATCGGGCCGCTCCGTCGCGCCCGTCCCGCCACTGCTCCAGGTAGTGGTAGGCCCAAGAATTGGCACGTCTCCGGGCTCCTACCCTCCAAGACTTTTATATAGATGGTAGAATGCGCGCCGTTTGCGGGACTACACCCCCGCCTGCTGCCACACACACCAAAAAAGGAAACCAGAAGAGCATGAACGCCAGCGTGCAAATAATACTCAGCCTGTTGCTCGGGGTCGTCGCCGCCACAATCCTGACCACCATGAAAGACGGATCACCTTTCGATGCCATCACACTGGTGATCGTCTGCAGTGCCACGCTCGCCGCCACCCTGGTCGGCCGCACCGCGCGGCACGCAGCCGCGGACTATGACGACTACGTGGACGAAGCCGTCGAGTATGAGGAGGAGACGCCGAGCGCACCGCAAAAAAAGCGCCGGCAGCCGCGCGCGGACACGACATCGGGCGCGCGCGAGGGTGGCAAGGTGAAGTGGTTCAATGCTTCCAAGGGCTTCGGCTTTATCGTCAAGGATGACGGCGACGAGATCTTCGTGCACTTCCGCTCAATTCGCGGCGCGGATCGACGCGGTTTGAAAGACGGCCAACGCGTGAACTTCGTGGTCGCGGACAGCGACAAGGGGCCGCAGGCGGAGGATGTTATCCCGGAGTAGGCCCGTCACCCAAAGCCGCGGCCAGCAGCCCTTCCCAATAGTAGCGCACCAGCTCGGCGCCCTCGTTCAGCAGGTGCTCCGCGGACAGCGTCTCGTCCTCGATGCACATTTCCACCACTGCGTAACCCACTTCGATCGTCAGTCGCGCCTGCGTGACGATCACCTCGTCCACCGGTCGATCCAGCAGCGCGGACGCCGTGCTGGCGAATTGCTCCGCGACCCGGCGATGGGATTCCAGGCGCACTTCCCGCAGCGGCGCGACGGCGCGCAACGCCTGCACGATCTCTATGCCCCCTGTCTGCTTGCGGGTGAGTTCCAGGGTTTCGGCCAGCAACTCACGAACATTGAGCATGAGGCCGCTGGGATCACCGTCTTTCATGTTCCTCTCGAACCAGGCCTGGAACACGCGATTCTGGGCGTCCATGAGACCTGCGCCGAGCGCATGCAGCACCGCGTACTTGTTGGGAAAATAACGGTAAAGCGCGGGCACCGTGATGCCGGCGCGCTCCGCGACAAGGTTGGTCGAGATGCGCTCCACGCCCACCTCCACCAGCAGCTCAGCGGCGGCACTCAATATGGACTCGTAGGTGCGCTTGGCTCGCTCCTGGCGGGGCTTGTTCTTCTCCAGCAGTTCGACTTCCCGCTTCACCGGCACCATCCTGGTTCCTTGTTATTGCTGTTTTTTTGTCCACTTCTGGGCGAACTTCACTGAATCCTAGCCTAGGGAGGTAGCGCGCGCCAGTACAGCGAAGCGGCGAAATAGGTCAGCCACGCGCTGGCGCGGCGGACATCACGATGACAAAATAGCGGGCTTGCTGATAATTCCGCGGATCCCAGAATGCAAAGAATCGCCCCGAAGCCGGTTGCCGGTACGCGCATGCTCGGCTGTATCGCAACGCTGCTGCTCATTGTGGCTGCACCGGTGCTGGCCGCGGACCTCCCCTTCGAGCGCACCGAAGAGCGCGAACCCTGCCGCGAATACAGCGCCACCAAGCGGCCGATGTTCGGCGATCTCCACGTACACACGAGTTATTCCTTCGACAGCTACGTTTCCAGCCAGCGCAACGATCCGGACGCCGCCTATCGCTACGCCAAGGGCGAGGCGATCACGCTGTCCGATGCCGATGCCAACCAGGCGGTCAGGGCGCAGATCCAGCGCCCGCTCGATTTTACGGCGGTGACGGATCACTCGGAGTTCCTCGGGCCGATCAACCTGTGCACGACGGACGCCTCGAAGCTCGCCTACTGGTTCCCCGCCTGTATCGCCACCCGTAGCGAGAATTTCTACGTGCAGCTGCTCGCGGCGAACTACTGGGTAAGTCTCGGGGTCACCGACACCGCCAATACCAAGAAGGAGTCCTTCACCTGCAGGCTTGGCGACTGCGACGCCGCGCACAAGGAAACCTGGCAGCGCATCCAGGCCGCGGCGGAGCAGCACTATGACCGGTCCGCCGACTGTCAATTCACTACCTTCACGGCCTACGAATACACCGACGCGCCGGACTTTGCGAACCTGCACCGCAACGTGATCTTCCGCAACGACCGCGTGACGGATACCGCGATCTCCACCTATGACACGGGCTCCATGAACTATCCCGAGCTGTGGCGGCGGTTGCGCGGGGAGTGTACCGAAGCCGGCAACGGCTGCGACGTCATCTCCATTCCGCACAACCCCAACCTCAGCCGCGGCCTAATGTTTCCCGACCCGCGCAACGAGCGGGAGGCAAGGGACCGCGCCTATTTTGAACCGCTCGTGGAACTCGTACAGCACAAGGCCGCCAGCGAGTGCCGTTTCGATCGGCTGCTGGGCCGCGGCGTCGCGACGGAGGACGAGTTGTGCGACTTCGAACAGGTGTTGACGGATAACCTCTCCATGCTCGGCACCGTGTTCGGCGAGGTCCAGGCCGAGGAGGCAAGGCCGGTGCCGATCGACGAGTACGGCCGGCGCAACATGGTGCGCAATGTCCTGAAGGATGGCCTGGCGCTGGAACAGGAGAGCGGCCTCAATCCGTTCCGACTCGGCTTCATCGGCAGTACGGACACCCACAGCGCCACCCCCGGCGGGGCCGAGGAAGACAACTATGTCGGCCACCTCGGGCGCCGCGACGCGACCTACCGCAACATCCAGGATCACTTCTTCGACAACCCCGGCGGCCTCGCAGTCGTCTGGGCGGAGGAAAACTCGCGGGACAGCATCTTCAACGGTATGCGCAGGCGCGAGGCCTACGCGACCAGCGGCACCCGCCCCACCGTGCGCTTTTTCGCGGGCAGCGGGTACGACTCCGCGCTCTGCAATGCGCCGGACATGCTCGAACAGGCGTACGCCGGCGGCGTGCCGATGGGGGGAGAACTGCCCGCCACGGACGCCTCGCCCACCTTTCTCGTCAGCGCCAGCAAGGACGCCGGTAGCCCAGGAAAACCGGGCATCGACCTGCAGCGCATCCAGGTCATCAAGGGCTGGCTGGACGCGCAGGGCGCTACCCACGAGGAGGTCTACGATGTGGCCGGCGAGGCGGACAACGGCGCCGGGGTCAATCCCGAGAGCTGCGCGCCCACCGGCTCGGGCCACGCGCAGCTCTGCACCGTGTGGCAGGACCCGGATTACGACCCGACCGAGCACGCGTTCTACTATGTGCGAGTACTGGAAAATCCCTCCTGCCGCTGGAGCACGCTGCAGTGCCAGGCCGCAGGCGTCAATCCGTTCGCGCAGAACTGCGCGGAGCAGGCGGCGCAGCAGAACGCCATCATGACCGACGCGGGCGCGAAGGGCGAGGTGTATAGCCGTTGTTGCCTGGACCGGGAAGAACAACCGTTTTATTCACCCACGCTGCAGGAACGCGCGTGGACTTCACCCATCTGGATCAACCCACAGGAATCAATCTAAGGAACTCCGTTGAGTCGCAAAAAAGCCGTCAAGTCGCGCCGCTTTCGCGGTGTGACCATGCCCACCAGTGCCCATCCCGAAATCCGCAAGGTCAAGCGCGCGGGGCACGAGCCCACCATCCACGGCAACAAGCTCTGGAAATCCAGCTGCCTGCTGATCGACTACATGAAAAAGTATCCGCCGGAGCACACCCGGCGGGTCATCGACGTCGGCTGCGGCTGGGGGATTTCCGGCATCTGGTGCGCGAAGAAATTCGGCTCGAAGGTCACCTCCGTCGATGCCGACCCGAAGGTGTTCCCCTACCTGGAGGCGACCGCCGAGATCAACGGCGTGCGGACCCAGCACCAGGTGTCGCGCTTCGAGAAACTGGGCAAGCGACAGCTCTCCCAGTTTGACATGCTGATCGCCGCGGATATCTGCTTCTGGGACGAACTCGTCGACCCGGTAACCAAGCTCGTCAATCGCGCGGTGAACGCGGGCGTCAAGCATATCCTGATCGCGGACCCCGGCCGCCCGACCTTCACGGAAATGGCGGAACGCTGCGTCGAGAAGCACTACGCGGAAATCATCGACTACGATGTGGACAAGCCGATCAGGGCCGACGGCTACATCATGGTGCTGGAAAACGCCTGAGGCTCACTCGAGCCAGACATAGCGGCGTGTGAGACCCGCCACCGGTTCCGCAAATCCGCCCGCCCAGCGCGGCCGGAAGCGGGTGCCGCGGAAGCGCCGCAACAGGCGCTGCGCATTCCGCGCCAGTGCGGGCTCCACCTCCTGCACCAGCGCCACGTTGCTTACCCGCCCGCCGGCGCTCACGCTGTAACGCAGCTCGACGGCATTCTCCTCCGGAACCGACTCACCCGGCGCCGGCTGGAAGAACACCCCGTTGTCGGGCAATTCCACCGGCTCACCCAACCACTGGTCCAACAGGTCGGCGCGCCCCGCCTCGGACAGCGTGCTGACCGTCCTCGCGTAATAGCGCTCGGCGCTGCGCCGGTCACCCTGCCACTGGTGCCAGTCACCCAGGGCCAACAGCACGTGGGCGCGCAGTTCCGGCTCGGCATCGGCCGGCAGGCGCTGCAGCGCGTCCTCGAGCGCGCTCGCACCCAGGCCCTGCGCGCTCCCGCGCCGGCGCAGCAGTTCCTCCGCCAGGGGGTTGCGCTGTGTCCTGCCGACTTCCGGGAACTGGCTGACGTGCCGGGTGGTGTACAGGGGCTCCAGTTCCGGCTCGTCTACGAGTTCAAGCAGCAGGTAATAATTCTTGACCTGGCTGAGCGCCAGCTCGGCATGCCAGTGCGGCGCGAGTGTGTCGTCGCGGGCGACCTGCTCCATCAGGTCATCGTTGTGCCGCAACAGGTTGAGCAGCCGGCGGCCGCCCTGGCCGTCAACCTGCAACCGCAGCGCCTCGCGCTGCCAGCGCAGGTAGGCCAGGGCGGCCTCGAGTCGCAGCCCGGTATAGGGGGGCTCGCCGGAGCCGAACATCGCGTAGTAATAGTCGTAGCGTTCGTCGAGCGCCACGTGATCGCCGCTCAGGCGGTGCGTGTCCAGCGTGGCGCGCAGGAGCGGCAACTGGCGCGGGCTGTAAAGCCCGTCGTTGACGCGCACGATATGCACGGCCCGCGTGAACACCTGCAGCGCCTTGTCCCACTCGCCGCGGGCCAGGTAGTAGCGCCCCAGGCTGCCGAGCGGCTCATCCAGCCCCTGGGCGTAGGGACCGGATTCCGTTTCCAGCAGCTCCACCTGGCGCAGGAACGCGTCGTCCCCTCCCGCCGGGCCCGGTTCCTGTGGCAGCGGGTTCACCGACAGCGCCGGCGCGGTATCCGGGCGGGAGTAGCCGTAGCGGATGAAGTCCTCGCCATAGGGCAGGCCCGCGGCCATGGCAGCGGAGGGCAGGCAGAGGAGGAACGCCAGCCAGGGTGGGCGTCGCACCATTTTGGACCAAATATTCACTATGCAGGCCAAAAAGTGATCACTAATGTGGCAGCCGGCGAACAGTAGTGCTATAAAGCCGCCCGACTTTTTCGGTCACAATAACTCAACATGCCATGCAGGAGAATCCACCGCAACCACACGGCGGTGGCAAGACCGATTTGGCCCGGATATTGCTTTCGGGCAGGAGTCGAAACATTTGGGAGGCCCCCGGGTCATACCAACTTAAAGAATCTGAACTACCTTGATTACTAACGGCACGCCCCCCGGATAGGGCCCTGGAACTATGAAACAACTCGGCATTCTCGATGCAGCGTTCGTCAACCTGGAGCAGTCCAACACGCCCCAGCACATCGGCGGCATGGGCATCTACGACCCCTCCACCGCACCCGGCGGCTTCGTCCGTTTCAAGGACGTCATCGCGAGTTTCGAGCGCAGGCTGGGCAACATGCCCCTTTTTCGCACACGCCTGGTGGAAGTCCCGGGAGGCCTCGATCGCCCCTACTGGGTGAAAGACGCCAATTTCGATGTCGAGTTCCACCTGCGCCATATCGCCCTGCCGGAGCCCGGCGACTGGCGCCAGTTGTGTATCCAGGTGGCACGGCTGCACTCGCGCCCGCTGGATATGTCGCGCCCCCTGTGGGAGGCCTACATCATAGAGGGCCTGGACAACATCCCGAACCTGCCCAAGGGCTGCTTCGCGGTCTACACCAAAATGCACCACTCCCTGGTGGACGGTGCCGGCGGCTCGTCGTTCATGGCCGCGCTGCACGACCTCGTCCCCGACCCCTCGGATGATCCCAACGCCTTCTCCGAGCCGCGCCTTGTGGACGCGGAGCCGTCCGTCAGCGAGTTGCTCACCAAGGCGACGTTCAACGGGATCAGGAACACGGCGCATTTGATATCGGGTTCCGTGCGGACCGGGCGCGAACTGGGCAAGTACGCTCTCGGCGTGGCCCGCAAGGACATCCCTGTACCGGATATCACCGCACCCAAGACCCTGTTCAACAAGCCCGTCGGCCCGCACCGGGTCTTCGACGCGGCGGAATTTCCGCTCGACGGCTTCAAGGACATCAAGAATGCAGTCGGCGTGACCGTCAACGATGTCGCCCTCGGCATCATCGGCGGCGCCATGCAGCACTATCTCGTGGCCAAGGGCGCCGCGCCGGAAGAGGGATCGCTCGCGGCCGGCATCCCGCTGAACATGCGCACGCGGCGCGGGATGACGGACGAGAACAACCAGGTCGGCTCGGTATTCTCGTCGCTGCACACGGATGTCGATGACCCCGTGGAGCGCCTGCGCAAGATCAACAAGTCCACGGAAGAAGCGAAGCGCAGTGGTGAGGCCAGCCCGATGGTCGACGCGCTCAAGCTGGCTGGCGTGTTCTCGCCCGCGCTGTCCAAGGCCGTCGCGGGCTTCTGGTCGCGCAACGACCTCTCGCGCCACATCCCCATGAATATCTCGACCTGCGTATCGAACGTCCCGGGGCCCGACTTCCCGCTGTACTGCGCGGGCGCGAGGATGGTCGACTACTACGGCCTCGGCGTGCTGACCCCCGGCATGGGCGTCTTCCACCTCGTCTTCAGTTACGCGGGCAAGGTCACACTGTCGGTCCTGGCCGACCGCGACATCATGCCCGACCCCGAGTTCTACCATGACTGCCTCGTCCGTTCCTACGAGGAGACCTACGCCGCGGCGATCAAGCTCGGCAAGCTGAATGCGGCCAAGGCCGATGTCGCGGCCAAGGCCAAGATCAAGTCACCGAAGCGCAAGCGCGCGATCGGTGAGAGCCGTCCCAAGAGCGCGCCGCAACCGAAGACTGCGAAGAAGAGCAAGGCGAAGAAGGCCGGGGCGAAGAAGGCCGGGGCGAAGGCGCCGGCCAGGAAGAAGTCCGCCGCCGGCAGCAAGGCGCAACCGAAGGCCGCACCGGCGAGGCAGGAGGCGGCCCGCAAGGCGCCCGCCACCAGGTCGACCGTCCGGCCCAAGGCGACCCGGCGCAGCGCCGCCGCCCGCCCGAAACTGAGCTAACGGCATGGGGTGCGCCGCTCAGTGGACCGGCGCACCACCTATAAAGCGGATTATTATTCTTTCCTATCTCATTGATAATAAAATATTTATAGGGCCTCATAACTCTTCGTGCCATGAGTAAGACGTCGCGCCGCGAGATCCCCCGCTTCCACACCCCCATCATCGAGACCCACTGTCATCTCGACTACCTCGAGGCGGCCGAGCTCACGACCATCCTGGAGCGCTCCAGCGAGGTCGGCATCGAGCGCATCGTCACCATCGCGGTCTCCCCCGACAACCTCGACACGGTACTGCAGCTGACCCGGCAGGCGGCAAACATCTGGGGTACGCAGGGCATTCACCCGCACGAGGCCGAGAGCTACTCGACGGAAGTGGAGGAGCGCATACGCCGCAACGCGGCGGACGCGCGCATTCTCGCAATCGGCGAGATCGGCCTCGACTACTACTACGACCACGCCGACCGCGACATCCAGCGGCAGGTGTTCGAACGACAACTGGAGCTCGCCGCGGAACTCGATTTGCCCGTTGTCATTCACAGCCGCGACGCCGACGACGACACCCGCGCAATCCTGGCCAATCACGGTCGCGCGCTGACGCGCGGCGGCGTCATACACAGTTTCACCTCGTCGCTCGCGCTGGCGCAGTTCTGCCTGGGCGAAGGCTTCATGCTCGGCTTCAACGGCATCGCCACCTTCAATCGCGCCGACAATGTCCGCGAGGTCATTGCTATCACCCCGCCCGCGCAAGTCCTGCTCGAGACCGACGCGCCGTACCTCACGCCGGTGCCCTACCGCGGCAAGCCGAACGCGCCCTTCTACCTGCCCTTTATCGCCGAGCAGGTGGCCGACACGCAGGGGATGGATGTGGAGTCGTTGCTCGCGCACGCGCGGCGCAACAGCCTGGCGTTGTTCTTCCCCGCGGAAGCCGCCGCGCGCTGAGCACTTGCCGTAGAGAAACGGCACGCGTTCGATGCTACACTACGCGCCCGCTACAGGCGGCGCCTGGGCCATTCAATCAGCGGCGGATTGCAGTTTCTGATGGAGTACATAGTTGGACAGCGCTGGGTCAGTCACGCCGACGCCCAGTTGGGCCTGGGTATCGTCATCGGCCTCGAGGGACGCCGCGTCACGCTCGCCTTCCCCGCGGTGGACGAAGAGCGCACCTACGCCGTCGACAACGCGCCACTGACGCGCCTGCGCTTCAAGGCCGGCGACCACATTTCCACCGTGGACAACGTGGAGTTGCTCGTGGAAGGTGTCGAGGAACACCAGGGCCTGCTGGTCTATCTCGGCAAGGACCACCACGACCAGTCCGTGACTGTCTCGGAACTGGAACTCAACGCATTCGTCCAGCTCACCACGCCACAGCAACGCCTGCTCAACGGGCATTTTGACAAGAACGCGCTGTTCGCACTGCGTGTCGCCACCTTCATGCACGCGGATCGACTGCAGGCCTCGCCGGTGCGCGGCCTGCTCGGTTCCCGCACCAGCCTGCTGCCGCACCAGGTCTACATCGCGCACGAGGTCAGCAGGCGTTTCGCGCCACGCGTGCTGCTGGCGGACGAGGTGGGCCTCGGCAAGACCATCGAGGCCGGCATGATCATCCAGCGGCAGCTGCTCACCGGCAGCGCCAGCAGGGTGCTGATCATCGTCCCGCCCTCGCTCAAGCACCAGTGGCTGGTGGAGATGTTGCGCCGCTTCAACCTGCACTTCGCGCTGTTCGATGCCGAGCGGCTCGACGAGGCAGGCGCGGGCAACCCCTTCGAGAGCGAACAGCTCGTGTTGCTCAGTCTCGACCTGCTGCTCGATAACCCTGGGGCCGCGCAGCAGGCGCTCGCCGCGGGCTGGGACCTCGTCGCTGTCGACGAGGCGCACCACCTGCACTGGGCCGAGGGCGCGGCCGGCCCGGACTACACGCTGGTCGAGGCCCTGGCGGCGCAGACATCCGGGCTGCTCCTGCTGACGGCCACCCCCGAACAGGTAGGGCTGGAGAGCCACTTCGCGCGCCTGCGCCTGCTGGACCCGGACCGCTTTCACGATCTCGCGCAGTTCCGGCTGGAGGAACAGACCTATCGCCAGTGGAGCGACATCAGCGATCGCCTGGCGCACGGCGAACCCGTCGCGGACCTGCCGGCGGGAATCGATACGAGCGGCAACGCCCACGACATCATCGACCAGATCCTGGACCGCCACGGCACCGGGCGCGTGCTTTTTCGCAACACGCGGGCGGCCGTCGCCGGGTTTCCGCAGCGGGTGTTGCACCCCTACCCGTTGTCGCTGCCGGACGCGTACGCGCACGCCGACCTCGAACTTACCGAACGGCTGTACCCGGAGCTGCCCTACGTCGACGACAGCTGGCTGGCGTTCGACCCCAGGGTCGACTGGCTGGAGCAGAAACTGAAAGCGCTGCGCCCGGGCAAGGTCCTGGTGATCTGCGCGCATGCCGACACCGCCGTTGCGCTCGAACACTACCTGCACCTGCGCGCCGGTATCCGCTCCGCGGCATTCTACGAGGGGCTCTCCATCATCGAGCGCGATCGCGCGGCCGCCTACTTCGCCGACGAGACCAGCGGCGCGCAGACCCTGGTCTGTTCCGAGATCGGCAGCGAGGGTCGCAATTTCCAGTTCGCCCACCACCTCATCCTGTTCGACCTGCCCCTCAATCCCGACCTTCTGGAGCAGCGCATCGGCCGCCTCGATCGTATCGGACAGCGCGAGGACGTGCATATCCACGTGCCCTACCTGGAGGGTTCTGCGCAACAGACCCTGTTCGAGTGGTATGACCGCGGCCTCGGCCTGTTCACCGAGAGCTGCTCGGCGGGTTACATGATTTTCGGCACGTTCCGCGAGCGCCTGGAGGCCCAACTCCTGGGCCGCGATGCCGAATTCGACACATTGCTTACCGATACCGCCGAGTTCACCGCGCGCACCCGCGAAGAACTGCGCGAAGGGCGCGACCGCCTGTTGGAACGCAATTCCTGTCGTCCGGAAATAGCGGCAGCACTGATCGACGAGGTGCGCTCGATCGAGGCAGGCGACGCGCTGGAAAACTACCTCGAGGCACTGTGCGAAGCCTACGGCGTCGAGGCGGAGTATCACTCGGAGCGCGCGCTGGTCTTGCGGCCGACCGAGCACATGCTCACAGGCCACTTCCCCTATGTGCGCGACGAGGGCACCACCGTCACCTTCGCCCGCGACAAGGCACTGGCACGCGAGGACATGCTTTTCCTGACCTGGGAGCACCCCATGATCCTCGAGGCCATGGACATGGTGCACTCCACCGAGCTCGGCAACGCCGCCATCGGCACGTTGAAGCTGAAGGGCGTGGCGCCGGGAACGATGCTCCTCGAACTCCTGTACACCGTGAACTGCGTGGCGCCGCGACAGTTGGGCCTGGAGCGCTTCCTGCCGCTGTCGCCGCTGCGCCTGCTGGTCGATGCCCGCGGCAAGGACCTGGCGGAGCTGGTGCCGCATGCGCGCCTGAACGACCTCATCGAAAAGGTGCAGAAACCCACCGCGCTGGCCATCATCAAGCGCGTGCAGGACGAGGTGGAGGCCAAGATGGAGCTGGCATCGCGCGAGGCCGAGGCGAGGCTGGCGGGTTTACTTGCACAGGCGGAGTCGCGCATGCGCGATGAACTCGGGGCGGAACTGGCGCGGCTCGAAGCGCTGCGGGCCGTCAATCCCTCCATTCGCCAGGTCGAGCTCGATGCGCTCAACCACCGCATCGACGAATCCGCGATTCATATCCGTCACGCCAACCTGCAACTGCAGGCCCTGCGCCTGATCATTACCACCTGACCGCCCGGCGGCCGCCCTGTGACCGCATTCACAACTCTACCCTCCCCGGGCGCCCCGGATTCGGACGGGACACCCGCAGCGGCTAA
The DNA here is from genome assembly GCA_030428835.1 of Gammaproteobacteria bacterium. GTDB lineage: Bacteria > Pseudomonadota > Gammaproteobacteria > Pseudomonadales > Halieaceae > Marimicrobium. The sequence continues at coordinate 36,469 of JAUIEP010000017.1, forward strand.
ACTATGCCGACACCGGGGCGCGGGTTACCATGCGCGAAGCGCACGAGCCCGGCGCACGGGAGAATCAAGGCAATAATGAAAACAGCGATCATCACCGGCATCACCGGCCAGGACGGCGCCTACCTCGCGCGTTACCTGCTCGAACAGGGGTACCGCGTGACCGGCACCTATCGGCGCACGAGTACCGTCAATTTCTGGCGCATCGAGGATCTCGGCATCGAGCAACACCCGTCGTTGACGCTGGTCGAACACGACGTGACGGACCTGTCGAGCTGCATTCGCCTGGTACAGGGCACCGAGCCCGACGAGATCTACAACCTCGCCGCGCAGAGTTTCGTCGGGGTATCGTTTGAACAACCGATCACCACGGGGGAGATTACCGGCCTCGGCCCGGTGAACCTGCTGGAGGCCATTCGGATCGTGAATCCCGCGATCCGCTTCTACCAGGCCTCCACCTCCGAAATGTTCGGCAAGGCACAGACCGTGCCGCAGAACGAGGCCACGCCGTTCTACCCCCGCAGCCCCTACGGCGTCGCCAAGCTGTACGCCCACTGGATGAGCGTCAACTACCGCGAGTCCTACGGCATCTTCGCCACCAGCGGCATCCTGTTCAACCACGAGTCACCACTGCGCGGGCGCGAGTTCGTCACGCGCAAGATCAGCGACGGCGCGGCCAAGATAAAACTCGGCATGCTCGAGCGACTGGAGCTGGGCAACCTGGAGGCGCAGCGCGACTGGGGCTACGCCGACGACTACGTGAAAGGCATGCACATGATGCTGCAGGCGCCCGGGCCCGAGACCTATGTGCTGGCAACGAACCGCACCCAGTCGATCCGCGACTTCGTCAACATGTCCTTCGCCGCGGCCGGCATCACGCTGGAGTGGTCAGGCGCCGGCGTGGACGAGACCGCCGTGGACACCGCGAACGGCAGGTGCGTGGTCGCGGTCAACCCGCGCTTTTACCGCCCCGCCGAGGTCGACCTGCTGATCGGCGATGCCAGCAAGGCGACGCGCGAGCTGGGCTGGAGTCCAGCGACGACGCTCGAGGAGTTGTGCGAGATGATGGTCGAGGTTGACATCCGGCGCAACGAACAGGGCCGCTCCTGGTAGCATGACCACCCGCCTGCTGATTACCGGCTCCGACGGCTTTACCGGTCGTCACCTGCTCCAGGCGAGCCGGGAGGCGGGTTACGACGCAGTGGAACTCGCCTCGGACCTGACCGACGAGGCCGGCCTGCGCGCCGAACTGCGCGGCCGGCACTTCGATCGCGTGCTGCACCTGGCGGCGATCAGCGCGGTCACCCACGCGGACGAAATGGAGCTGTACCGGGTCAACCTGTTCGGCACGCTCGCGCTGCTGCGCGCGCTGCGCGAGGAGCTCGAGAGCGTGCCGCGCGTCGTCGTCGCGTCCAGCGCGAACATCTACGGCAACAGCGCCGCGTCGCCAATCGGCGAGGATACGCCGCCCGCGCCCGTCAACCACTACGCCATGAGCAAGCTGGCGATGGAACACATGGTGCGCACGGATGACATCGGGTTGCCGGTGGTGATCGCGCGACCGTTCAACTACACCGGCGTCGGCCACGACGGCCGCTTCGTCATACCGAAGATCGTGGCGCACTTCCGCGCGCGCGAGCCGGTCATCGAGCTGGGCAACCTCGACGTGGAGCGCGAATTCAACGACGTGCGCACCGTCTGCCAGGCGTACCTGAAGCTGCTGGAGCACGGCGTGCCGGGAGAGACCTACAACATCTGCAGCGGTCGGGCGCACAGCCTCACAGAGGTTATCGACACACTCCGTCGCCTCACCGGCCACGCCATCGAGGTGGCCGTGAACCCCGCCTTCGTGCGCGGGAACGAGGTACACCGCCTGTGCGGCGACCCCGCGCGCCTGTACGCGGCAGTCGGCGAGTTGGCGCACCCGTCCCTCGAGCAAACCCTGCAGTGGATGTTGTCCGCCGGCGCGGACTGAGTCAGGCCAGCTCCGCGTACACCGCCGCGGTTTCCCGCGCGCACCGCTGCCAGGAAAAGTCCCGCGCGCGCGCCCTGCCCCGCGCACCCCACTCGGCGCGCAGTTCTGCGCTGTCGAGCAACGAGGTGATATTGTGCGCCAGCTCCTGCGCATCGCCGGTCTCGCAGAGCAGGCAGGCGCCCGCCGAAAACTCCGCCATGGAGGTCCCGGCGCGGCAGATGACGGGCACGCCACTGCTCATCGCATCGAGTACCGGCAGGCCGAAGCCCTCGTAGACGGAAGGGTAGGAAAACACCGCCGCACCGGAGAACAGGGGCGGCAGGTGCGCCGCCGGCACATAGCCCAGGTGGCGCACGCTGCCCTCGTCCATGAACGGCTGCATGCGCTCGCGCAGCGCCACGTTGCGCCAGCCCTTCGAGCCCGTCAGCACCAACGGATACTCGCGGCGAACCTCCTCTGGCAGCGCCTCCCACGCGTCCAGCAACACGTCGATGCCCTTGCGCGGTTCCAGCGTCGCGACCAGTAACACGTAACCGCCGTGACGCAGTCCGTAGGAGGACAGGACAGGCGCGGTCTCGGCCGCGGCGCGGGGTCGGTAGTCCTCCTCCACGCCCTCGTAGATCACGCACACGCGTTCGGCCGGCAGCGAATAATGCGCCAGCACTTCCTCGCGGACCACCTCCGACACGGTAATCACCCGATCGGCGCGCGCCAGGCTCTGTTCGATGGAGCGCTCCAGCCAGCGCACCACGTGCGCCGGGTGGAACTCCGGAAAGCGCAGGTGGGACAGGTCGTGTACGGTCGTGACACACGGCCCCTTGAAGGGCTTCAGGATGTAGTTCGTCTCGTGGTAGATCGCGCCGGGTACCGCGTTAGCATGCTGCGCGAAGCGCCGCTCCATGATGTGGTCATAGGTTGCCTTGGCGCCGGGCACCTTCGCCACCCATTCGCGCAGGCGCGCCATACCGGTGCCCGAAGAGGTGGCTGCCCGGCCATCCTGCGCCTTCAGGGCGCGGGTGGCGGCCAGCTGCGCCTCCCCGTCCTGCCAACCGGTACCGGTGAAGCTGTGCACCTCGTCCACCAGGGATTGCGCCATCAGCTCGCGCAGCAGGTGATAGGAATAGTTGCCCACGCCCGTGATGGGCGGCCGCAGGGATTCGGCGTTGAAGATCAGCTTCACGCGCGCAACCGCGCGCTGTCGGGCGACGACTCAGTCACCGGACCGGGCCATGGGCAGCACCTCCCCGCCCAGCAGTTTCGCCTCCGCGTCGTCCAGCAGGCTCTCCAGCTTGCCGCGGAAGACCTCGAGACTGAACAGGTGACTGCGCTCCAGTGCGTTGCGCGCCAGGTCCAGGCGCCTGTCCGGATCGGAGATGACGGCAATGCTGTGGACCTTCAGTTCCTCCAGGTCACCGAAGCGGAAGCCGGAGTCGCCGTGTTCCACGATCTCGCGCTGGCCGCCGCCGTCGATCACGATCGGCACGCAGGCGTTCTGCATGGACTCCACGGTAGTCATGCCGAAGTGCTCGACACGCTCGGGGCGCTCCTCGTCGAGGCCGCAGGCGTGCCAGAAGATGGCGGCGCGGCGATAGTAGTCGCGAATCTGCGAGACTTCGGCGTTGGGCAGCAGTTCAATGTCGCAGTCGAACTTCTCCGCGGCCTTGCGCACCTCGTCGAGGTAGGTGTTTTCGGGCGTGCTGCCGCCGATGCACACCATGCGCCAGCCCGCGGTCAACTCCGGGTTGTCGCGGCACATCTCGCCGAAGGTGCGAACCAGTTCGACCTGCTTCTTGCTGCCGCTGATCTCGAAGCGCGCGACCGACAGGATGATGTGCTCCTTCGCCTCGGGCGAGCTGTCGGGGTTGTACATATTCACGGGCGGGTACAGCTTGTGTGTCGGCGCAAGATCCCAGCGCTTCTTCATCCAGCCACCGGTGTAGTCGCCGTTGCTGATGAGATAGTCGTACTTGTCCACCTGGAAAAAACGCCCCTTCTCCTGGTCGGGAAAATGGCAGACGAACATGGAAATGAGCGACAGCGGGTTGACCTTGCCGAGCATGTTGGCGTTAACGAAAATGTCGTACTCCAGCGTCTCGCGCGCGATGATATCGAAGGGGTTGCTGAGTTCGCCCAGCACCATGCCCTCGTCGGGCGTGTAGCGCTGTTTCTTTTCGAAGAAAGGGATGCGGATGATCTTCATATCACATCCCGTGATATCGATATCAAACCACTCCTTGTAATCCTTGAGCTCGACATCGTTATTGAAGATATAGGTGATGTCGTAGCGTTCCTGCATGATCGCGGCCATTTCCGCGACGTAGCGCTGCCCCCCACCGGCGAAGTGGCCGGCGTGGTCGTAGATCCCCACACGCAGCCTGCGCTGGCCCAGCAGCAATTCCAGGTGCGAGAAAAAGTTGTAGCTGGCAATATCGCCGATGTACCGGGGCAACGCCGTGCGCAGGCGCGCCAGCGTCGCCTGGACCGTGGCGGTATCGCGGTGCACGCACATCTTGCGCACCGCGTGCAGCAGCGACAGGTAGAGGTTGTCGAACTCGCCTTTCTTGTAGAAATGTGAGCTGGGGATACATTCCACCAGTTCGGCGGGGAAATGCTTGGCGACGAAAAAGAAACGATTGCGGGTGCAGAAGTACTCACACAAGTCCTCCGAGGAACTGCCGTGGTACTGGTGGTGCAACACACTGTCCGGGGCGAACCAGAGCTCCCAGCCGGCGGCGCGGCAGCGTGCACTGTAGTCGACGTCCTCCATGAACATGATGAACTCTTCGTCCCAGGGGCCGACCTGCTCAAGGCATGCGCGGCGCAGCATGAGAGAGCCACCCGTCACGTAGTCGCGCCGCGCCGGCTTCGCGTAGCGGACGGAGTCCTCCTCTTCGAAGGCGATATCCCTGAAGTAGTAGTGCTCAATCTCCTCCACGCCAACGCTATTCAGCCGGTCCTGCCCGGAAAAAAATATCTTGCTCTGCGCCGCGCCCGCCTTCGGGTTGTCGGCGAACACCGGCAAAAAGCCCTGCAGCCAGCCGGCGTCGACGGTCGCGTCGTTATTCACGATCACCACGAATTCGCTGTCGGACGCCGCGATCCCGAGGTTCAGCGCCCGCGCGTAGTTGTTTTCATCGTTCTCGATGACGGTGATCTCGAAGGGGTGCGCACGGAGCTTGTCGGGTGTGCCGTCCGAAGAGCCGTTGTCGACGGCGATCAGGTTGAAGACAAGGCCCGTCGTGTCGAGCTGGGCGATCGACGCGAGAAAGGGCTCGATGAACTCGCCCGCGTTGTAGGTGACCGTGATCGCGGTGACGCTGGTTACACTCATTCATCCACCCCGGTGGGCAGGCGGAACGTGGTCAACAGCCGGCGCAACTCCGCGGTGACCTCAGCGCGGTCAGCGCACAGCGGCTGTTCGGGCAGGCGCCGTGCAACAGTAGGTCGGTAACTGGCCGGGATCACCTTGCGCCTGTTGACGAAACGCGACCAGGGCACCTTGCTCTCGGGTATTTCCTTGCGCGTGCGGCGCCACGTATTGAACGCCTCGACACGGTGCCGGAGCTCGACCAGTATCGCGTCGACGACCTGGTGAAACCTGCCCTCCCGCAGCATCCAGTAAGCGTTGACGACGCGGTCACGCAGATAGGCGAGCTTCTTGTTCATCCGGGGGTCGCCTCTCACTCCACCGCGGACTGCATACCGGGCGTCAGCAGGGACAGGCAGGACACCTCGACCGAACCCCCTACCTGCAACAACGGGCAGCGCGCGGCGATTTCCTCCGCCTCTTCACGGGAATCCGCTTCTATGATGGTGAATCCGTCCTGGCCGATATCGAATCCGTTGACCTGCGCTATCGGTCCGTGGCGCTGCGTGTCGTCGAGACGGTTGATCATGGCGCCGACGATCTGTTCCCGGAAGCTGGAATACCACGCGTACAGCGACTCCACGGTGAGATCGTCCGGGTTCCAATCGGGCGAGTTGAAATCGACGAAACTGCGGATGAAATACTGGGCCTTGGTCGGCCGCTGTCGCTCGCGCTCGTACTGTTCCAGCTTGTGGTGAATACCGGGTATGGTGCCGTCGGCTTTCTCGGAGAGGCGCAGGAGCAGGTACGCCATCTCGGGGTTGCGCTTCTCATACCCCTGCGCGGCGCGCTTGAGGATGCGCGCGTCCTGGCGCGTCAGGGCGACCTCCCTGGCGCCATCCTGGCCGGACTCGTCCGGGTTCACGATCTCGTCGATGCTGCGACCCAGGGCGCTCAGGAACTGGGCGATCTCCTCGGTGGTGACGATGCCGCGCCCGTCCTTGCGCAGGACGTTGAGGACTGCCATCTGCACATCGACGAAATCTTCCGGCAGCCGGGTATCCACGCTGCTCGCCTCGGTCGGCTCCTCGAATATCGTCTCCACGTCCGGGAAAAACTTCCTGCGCAGTTCCTCGTTGCTCTCGCGGAAGCTGTCGAATATCTGCAGGTGGTTGGTCAGCGGCAGGCGCTGGCCGGAGCCGCGCAGTTTGTCGTAGATCAGCTTGCGGCACTTCTCGCGTATCGGCGCGACTTCCGCCCGCGCGGTACGCCCGGGGTACACCATATTGACCGCGCGCATGATCGCCTGGCCCGCCGGCGACAGCGACTCGTTTTCCACCTGGATGGCCGTATTGAGATTGCCCACCAAGGCCGGGTTGATCTTCTTCGCGAAATCTTCCAACAGGTCGCCGCGCTCGAAATGCTGCCTGCCGAACAGCGACACGTCGAGCGCATCGAAGCCGAAGCAGCGCTCCCAGTTGGCCAGCATGTCGAGATAGTTGAAGTAATAGTTCGAGGGCGTGCAGCGCAGCATGAAGTCCCCGAATGACGAGGGGCCGCCGGATTTGAGGCTGGTCGAATAGTACGAGGAGCAGGTGACGCCCTGCTCGCGCAGGTAGCACACGATCTTGATGTCGTCGAAGTAGCGCGACAGGAAGGCGTGGACATTGTCCATCTCGCCCTCGGTGCGGATGCGCGAGTGAAAGTGCTCGCTTGAGATCAACACGGTGTGGACCGCATCGGGCAGCCCGGCCAGCTCCGCCTCGAACTCGGCGGTGAAATGCCGCCGGTAGGCGTCGCGTTGCTCGATGGTCTCGATTCCCAGGTTGCGGAAGAAATCGTCCATCTTCTCGTCGCGGATACAGATCGCCGGCAGCGCCTGGTTGTTCATCTTGCCCGGGCTCTGCACGAAGTGGTAACCATGGGAACGCAGCTTGCGCCGGTTCTGGTACAAAAACTTCTGTATGGACGTCGTACCGGTCTTCTCGGTACCGATGTGCACTATGGCTTTCAAGTCAAACTGCCCCTAACGAGCCAGGCGGTAGATTCGCACGTGTTATTGGAAGACCCCGGTCGCGCAGTGGGACCGCTTCTACCCTGTCATCGCGCACCCGGACCCTGCGCGCCGCCCAGCGAGAAGCAGTTTACCAAACCGCATAATGGCGGGCTGTGACGGGCTTTACACTTCTGACAGATTCCAGTCCGCCGGGGGCATCATAGCCGCCGGGAATGGCATGTCAATCGGGGTATACCCTATGCTCAGTCGATGGCGGCGACGGCCTCCGCGGCCTCCCGGGTCGCCCCCGCGATGAGGCCGAGTCCGTTGCAGTCCCCGATAGTGCGCACGGGCAGTGCGGCCGCCGTGAGCGCGTCAGCCAGCGAGCGCTCCGCGCCCGGCTCACCGGCCACGATCACGCTGTCGGCCCGCACCAGGCGCTCCCCCGCCGCGCTGCGGATGCGTACGCCCGCCGGTTCGATCGCCGCGATCTCGACCGCGGTGTTCACCGTGACCCGCAAGAGGTCCAGCCGGTCCATGTGCTCATGGCGCCGCTTCTTGCCCACCTCGGGCGCGATGCGGTTGCCGTCGCTCAACAGGTGCACCCGGCGGCCGCGCCGGGCGAGGAATTCCGCCAACTCGACCGCGGCCAGGTCGGCGCCGACGATCGCCACCTCGCGGCCCAGGGGCAGCCACAAGCGGCTGGCGCGGCGCAGCAGCGCCGGCGAGAGGAACGCCTGCAGGCGCGGCACCAGCGCCGTGACGAGCCTGCGCTGCCAGGCCGGCAGGCGCCACGCCTCGTCCGGCGCCAGGCGTCCCGCGGCCAGTTGCCGCAGCAGGCGCCCGGTCAGCACGTGGGCGCTGTCGACGCCGGGGATGTCGGGCGTGACCACTGTTGCCCCGGTGGCGACCAGCACCAGGTCGGGCGCGCAGGCGGCAACGGCGGCGACATCGGCCGGGACACCGAGCCGGACATCGATGCCCAGGGCGTCGACCCGCGCCAGCAGCCAGTCGAGGAAACGCTGGTTGTCACTGTGCACGGTCGAGGCGAGCACCAGCGAGCCGCCCAGGCGCCGCTGCTGCTCGAAGAGGGTCACGCGGTGCCCGGCCTCGGCCGCCAGGCGCGCCGCCTCCAGCCCCGCGGCGCCGCCGCCGACGATCACCACGCGGCGCGCACCGCGCGGCACGCCCAGCTCGAATTCACGACCCGAGAAGGGATTCACCGCGCAGCGCAGGTCGTCATAGCTGGACATGCTGTCGATGCAGCTCTCGCAGGAGATGCAGCGGCGAATGCTGCGTGGCTGGCCGCGCATGACCTTGCGCGGCAGTTCCGGGTCGGCCAGAAGGGGCCGCGCCATGGCGATGAGGTCCGCCTTGCCCTGCGCGAGGATACGCTCCCCCACCTCCGGGTCGTGAATGCGCCCCACCAGCATGACGGGCACGTCGACCACGTTCTTGATCGCCTCGGCCTGGGCCACGTTGTGGGCGTCGCCGTACTCCGAACGGCCCACCATCATGGTCACCAGGGAATCCGAAATGCCGCCGCTGACCCGGAAACAGCTGATGCCGGCGGCCACGAGTTCGGGCGCGATGCGCTGCGTGTCGTCCAGGGAGCGACCGCCCGGCGTGCGCTCATAGCCCGAGATGCTCAGCGTCACGGGAAAGTCGGCCCCCGCCCGCGCGTGGATCTCGGCCATGACCTCGGTGATGAAGCGCGTTCGCGTCTCGGCCTTGAAGGCCGAGTAATCGTCGGTGCGCTTGTTGCGCAGCGGCGACAGGAACGACCCCAGCAGGTTGTAGCAGTGCGCCGCGTGCAGCTCGATGCCGTCGTAGCCGGCCTCCCGGGCGCGGCGCGCGCCCTCGCCGTACTGGCGCGCGATGTCCGGCAGCTCGCTGACTTCCAGCGGACGGCTGTGCCAGCCCCACACCGGCGCCACGCTGACCGAGGGTCCCACCGGCTGCGGGCCGCCGAACATCGGGGCGACACTCTCCGGGCCCGTGTGGCTGAGCTGTGGCTGCACCTTCGCCCCGTGGGCGTGGATACGGTCGGTGATACGGCGGTGCGCATCGATGAAGCGGTCGTCGCCCAGCGTCATCGAGCGGTGCATGTAGCGGTGGGTTTCGTCCACCGTGATGAGCTCCATGGTGATGAGCCCCACGCCGCCTTTCGCGCGCTCCTCGAAGTAGCGGATGAGGCGCTCGTTCGGTGTCTGGTCGTCGTTGCAGTAGGCCGTCGTCATCGGCGACATGACCATGCGGTTGCGCAGCGCCATGCTGCCGATGCGCCCGGGTGAGCAGAGCAGCGGGAACGCGCTCATTGCCGCCGCGCCATCATGGACGTCGCGAGGATGCTGAACACGGCCTCTCCACGCTGGTTCCGCAGTTCGGAGCGGTAGGTCACGATGCCGCAGTCCGGGCGGCTGCCGGACTCGCGCAGCGCATGGACGATGGTGAAGCAGGACAGCGTATCGCCCGCGTACACCGGCCGCAGCATGCGCATCTCGTCGAACCCGAGGCCGGCGACGGCCATCTGCACCACGCCGCTCTCCCAGCGCTGCGACGTGATGCAGAAAATCGAGAAGATGTGCGCGGAACAGGCGGTCAGCCCGCCGAAAAAGGAAGCCTGCGCCGCCGCCTCGTCGATATGGAAGGGCTGCGGGTCCCACTCGCTGGCGAAATCGATGATCGCCTCGCGGGTGACCGTGTACGTGCCGGCGACGTGCTCGTCGCCCAGCACCAGGTCGTCGTAATACAGCGGTACGGGTTCTTCAGTGGACATGGCGGCTCCGCCGGTTGCAGGCGCACTGATTCTAACGGACTTTCGGGCAGGTCTCAGCTTCGAGGTGCCCCGCCGCCACCATCCACCCGATGGCGTCGCGAAACGTCTCGCGCGGGTCGCGCAGCGCGATGCCGCGCTCCGCGAGGACGGGGGTGTTTTCGATCCGTGGCCACTGCGTGGCGTACATCATGGTCTCGGCGGAAATCGGCGTGTCCACGGTGCGGAACCTGCGCACCACGTCCAGCACGCGGCCGACGAGGCGCAGCTTCCAGCCCTGGGCGGGAATGCGCTGCAACGTGCAGCCGGAAACCTCCTCGACAATGTCCGCGAACTCGGTCCACGTCATGTACACCCCCGGCAGCAGGAAACGCCCGGCGCCGCCGTCGACGACCAGCGAACACACCAGGGCCGCGAGGTCGCGGGCATCGAGTTGCTGCGTGCCGCCGTCGCCGAATAGTCGGAAACCGTGCCGGATGCGGTGCTGCAACGCGCGACAGGTGTCGGAAAACCCGGGGTCGTCGGGGCCGATCACGCCACCCGGGTACACGATGGCAATGGGCGCGCCCCGCGCCTGCAGCTCGCGCAGGTAGTACTCCGCCTCCACCTTGCTCTGGCCGTAGGGCATCTTCGAGGGTCGTGGCGGCGCGTCGGCGGTCACCTTGCTGCCGTCGGTATCGAAGATCGCCGTGATGCTGGAGATGCAGACAATACGCTCGATGCCGG